>JADLBW010000232.1 GCA_020847515.1 Pirellulales bacterium
GCTTGCCTAGCATCAACTGCGACGTATTCACCGAACCTAACAGGACCTCGGCGATGCGATTGTTCTTTTCCTCCATAATCCCCTCCATCAGCGGTTGGGCCGAAAGCAGGATGACCATGAACATCAGCATCATGAACCCGGCCGGGAGGAAAATGGCGGCCATGCCGCCCCGTTCTTGGTCGCCGCTGACCTTGCCTGCGGCGTCCTGCTTGAACAGGCCCAAGGGCGCAATGTCGACGGGGGCCGTCGCGCCACGCACTACTGCGGGATCGAGTTGCAGCGTCGCCAGACGCCGCGCGATCACCGCTTCGCTCAGCGAATGCTGTAGCCACTGGCGTTCGCCGGCCAGCATGGCGTTAGGCGCATAGTACCCGACCTGCTGCCGGCTGGGGTCGGCTCCAGCGGTCTGCAACAGGGCCGCCGGAATGACGACGAAGGCCTTGAGCTCATCCTTGCGGACCCGCTCGGAGAGGGCCATCCGATCGTCGTCGGTAAGCTGCGTCGACGGGAACTTCTCCAGCAGATACGCCGCCTGCGATCCATCTCCTTGGGAGAGCATCGCGTTGCGGCTTGCCGCCGCTTTGGCCAGGTCGGCGAACAGCTCGCCGCCGGTGCCGTCGACGATCGCGATCCGCTTCTCGTGCGCCTGCGGCACCCGCTCTAACCATTGCGTGACGAACACGCCGCCGAACATCAGCAGCGGCATCAGGGTGATCGACAACAAAAACGCCTTGGTCCCCACCATGGCGCCGTATTCGCGCTTCGCAATCGAAAGCAGCTTGCGCATCAGGCCGCTCCCGCTTCGGCCAAGGGGGGCCGGGCGATGTCGACGAAGATATCGTGCAGCGTCGGCCGGACGACTTCGAAATGCTCGATGGTGCGCACCGCGGCGAGCTGCGCGAGCACCTCTTGCGGTGCGGCGCCCTCGGCGAGGCTGCATTCGTAGAATCGGTCGACCGCCGTGCAGCTCGCGACGCCCAGGAGCGAAGCGGGGGGCGTCTCGCCCTCGGCCAGGCGGAGCCGAATGCGGCCCACCGGGAATCGCCGTTGGATGGCGGACAGCGTCCCGTCGAGCACCTTCCGGCCTCGAAAGATCATCAGGATGGTATCGCACATCCGCTCGGCGATAGTCATATCGTGCGTCGAGAAGATGACCGTGGCGCCCTGGTCTCGCAAATGCCTGACGGCCGCCGTCAGCAGATCGAGATTGACCGGATCGAGTCCCGAGAACGGCTCGTCGAGGATCACCAGCCGGGGCCGAGCGATCACCGCGGTAATGAACTGGATCTTTTGGGCCATCCCTTTCGAGAGGGCGGCGATCCGCTGATCGGCGAAGCTCGTCGCGTCCAGCCGCACTAGCCACTGGTCGATGGCCGGGCGGCAGTCGTAGAAGCCCTTCAGCCGCGCGAAGTACTCGATGACCGCACGGGCCTTCATCCGCTTGTAGAGGCCGCGCTCTTCCGGGAGGTAGCCCAGCCGGTCGTCCGCCACGCCGCCGCGATCGCTCCCCAGCACAACCCCCCGGCCCGCGTCGGGCTGGTAGATTCGCAACATCAGCCGCAGGGTGGTCGTCTTGCCTGAGCCGTTGGGGCCGATAAAGCCGTAGATCGATCCCTCCGGTACGGCAAGGTCCAGGGAATCGACCGCAATCGTCCGGCCGAAAGCCTTGGTGACGCCGTGAAGTTCGACCGTGTTAGGCATGGAAGAATCAGCCAATGCCGGGCCAATGGGGTCGAAATGCTTTTGGGACTGGCGAGTTTTCCTACGCGGCTGAGTCGCCAGTCGCCAAAGCGTCCCGACCCTCTCGCCGGCCGACGCCTACGATCCCAGACCCATCAGATGCCGCAACGTGTAGGCCTCCAGGCCCTCGTAGTCCCGCGCCTCGACGTACTGCTGCTCTAACTTCGTATCCCGCGAGCGGACCTTGTCGACCAGGTGCAGAAAAATCTCCCGGCTGTTGGCCAGGTGGGCCGTGGACTTGTCCTGCTTTTGGGTCCGCATCACCTTCACGTCGAGGCCGACGAACTCGCCGCGGCGGCCGTAGCCGTTTTCCTCCAGTACGCGGACCTGGTTGTAGGCCGAACGGAGGTTGGCCGTGCCGAAGTTCTTGTCCTGGTCGTATTTCAGACCGTTCTGGTCATTGAGGTGGACGCTCGCCAGCTTGCCGTGAGCCAGGGCGAAGGCCATCTCGTCCGAGGGATCGAGGCCTGCCAGGATCGCATGGGCCGTTTCGATAAGGCCGCTAACCCGCTGCGGATCGGCCGATGCGTAGGCCAGCGCGATCGCGTGGCCGATCGTCGGGACATAGGCGTGATCCATCGGCTCGTTTGGCTTGGGCTCGATCCAGATATTGATCTCCTTGTCGTACGCAAGCATCTTGTTGATCGCCTCCAGCAGGCGGTCGTAGGCCATGCGGGCGCTCTTCGCCTCGCGGACGTACGTGCCTTCGCGGGCCAGCCAGAGGACGATGTTTCGGGAGTCGAGCGCGCGGGCGACGTCGATGCACCGCATGGTGCGGTCGAGGGCGTATTGCCGGTCGGCGGCGTTGTTGGAGGTGTAGCCGCCGTCGATCGTGTGCGGATCGAACCACAGCCGCGGCGCGACGAACTCGGCCGTCAGCCCGCGGTCCTTCAGCGCCTGGCCGACCTGCCGCGCCTTGTCGGCGATCTGCTGCGGCGAGTAGTCGTTGATGTTCTCGACGGCGTCGTCGTCGTGGAACTGCACCCCCTCGAAGCCCAGCGGCCGATACCAGTCGAGTTTTTCCCTCAGCGAATAGGGACTGCGCACCATCGGGCCGAACGGATCGGCGCCTTCGCTGATGTTCCAGGGACCGAACGAGAAGCGATACTTGACGGGTTCAGACACGGCGGCAAGTTCCTTTGCAGCAGGTGGACGGGGATTCAGGCAGCCCCGCGAGCGCCAGGGCTAACGATCATTTCGCGCTCAGGTCGACGCAGATGCACTCCTGGTCGTTACGGATGTACGCCCGTCGATTGGCGAACGCCGGCATGCTCCACACCACGTCGCGGCCGAAGGCGTTGTTCGTCGGCTGGATCACGTGGGCGCGGTCGAGTTCTTCAAATCCCGCGCGAGAAACGCGGCCGATCACCAGATCGCCCGTCTCGACGAACATCCACACCCGGTCTTGCTGCCGGACGAACAGGGCCGTGCCGGAATAGGCGGGTCGCTCGCTGACCGGTTGCGACGTTTCCCACAACTTGTGTCCGTCGGGCAGCTCGACGGCCCGCAGCACGCCCTTCTGGTCGAAGCCATAGAGCACGCCGTCGTCGGCCAGCGGCTGCACGTTCACGGGGGAAATGGCGCTGGGGCCGCGGTCGCGCCACACGATCTGGGCGGCGGGCTCGTCGCGGGCCAGGTTGAGCAGCAGGCTCTTGTTGTTGTATCCGCCCACGTACAGGTAATCGCCGGCCCGTACGGGCGACATGATGATCGAACCGCTGGTGGCCTCGTAGGGATGCGACCAGTATTCTTGGCCGCTTTCCGGGTCGACGGCGCTAAGGGCGCCGGGTCGCAGCAGCAGCAACTGCCGCGCGCCGCCGGCTTCGATAATCGTCGGCGGCGAATAACCTTGCTCAGGCGCGCTGAGCGATCGCCATCGTTCCGCGCCGGTGACCTTATCGAACGCCACGCAGTGGCTCCCCTCGCCGCCGACCACGCAGATAAGATTGTTGCCATCGACCAGCGGGTGGCTGGCGTACCCCCAGAGCGCCGTCTTGGCGTTGTAGTCCGCGTGAAAATCCTTCGACCACGCGACCGCGCCCGTGGAGGCGTCGAGGCAAGTCAAATTCCCTTCCGCCCCGAGGGCGTACACCCGTCCGCCGTCGACGGTCGGCGTGCATCGCGGGCCGGCAGGATAGGAAATGCCGTAGACTACCGGATACTCATGCTTCCATTTCAGCTCGCCGGATTGTTCGTCGAGGCACAGAACGCGTTCAACGCCGGTGAACGTCTTGCGGTCGAAGTTATCGACCTTCACGTTTTCCGCGGTGACGTAATCCATGAGATAGACGCGACCGCCGGTCACGGCGGGGCCGGCGTAGCCGCCGGCGACCGGCGTGCGCCACCTGACTGCGGGGCCGCCCGGCGGAAACCTATCCATGACGCCCGCTTCCCGCCACACATTGTCGCGCTGCGGGCCCATCCACTGGGGCCAATCGTCGGCGCGGGCCGCGGTCGCGAGCGACAGCAGCCAGATGGCGGCAATGACCAGGGGCGGCTTCATCGCGGTGCTCCGAACTGAATCGCTTTAGGGGTCGGCGGATGACAAGTTCGGGGGTCAGCGTACCGCAGGGCCGCCGCTAATTCCATATGCCCAGCAGCCGCCGCGGCGCAAACGGCACATGCCCTGGCAGTGGATGTGTAGCGCCGCCGCCGCCTTACCCGGCGGAGATCAACTCGTTTCGGCGGCGTATCGGGTTGTTATCGCACGGAAGGCGCCTCCCCCCTGCCAGAAGGATTGGCCAGACGGTCGCGCCATCTGTTGTAGCCATTGGCCTGGTCCGTGGTAGAATAAAGCCCTGGTTCGGGGCCGGAACTGGCCCGGCTTTTGCGATAGGATCGCTGTCTCGTCTCGAATGGAGGTTTCCGATGACGTCCAGTTACAGTGTCAGCAGCGACGCCCGCGCGATCGCCCAGGCGTCGTGCATCGAGCATCGCATTCTGGATCACGTTAAACAGGCGTTGCGGGTGACGCTGGATTGGAAGGCTCCGGCGATCGGGCTGCCCCGCAAGGCGTCGAGCGTCGAGTTCACGACCAAGTCGTTTGCCCGGCATCTGGTGCGGATGATGGATCTGGAGGAGCAGGACGGGTACATGTCGGTCGTGTTGGAGGAGAAGCCCCACCTGGAACATCGCGTGCGGCGACTGGAGCGGCAGCATCAGCAATTCCGCGCGGGGCTGGAGGAGTTGGCCCCCGAAATCGATTCGATGCAGGCTTTGCCGGAAGATCAATTCGAGTTCCTTGCCAGCCGGATCGTGGAGCTGCTGGACCGCGTCGATCAGCATGACCTGGAAGAGATCGAGCTGCTGCAGGAAACGCTGCTGTGCGACGAAGGGGGCGAGGGCTGAGCGAGAGGCGTCAGCCGCGCGTTTTCTCGAACCTTACGAGCTAGCCCCGTTGGCTTCCACGCAGGCTTACGTCCGGCGCGGCATGCCGGAGGGCGCCTGACGCGCCGATGGCGGCTTCACGCTGTTGGTAAGCGGCCTGGTCTCGCGGCGACGCTTCATCCGGCGCCGCCGATTTGCGGCTTTGAGCGATGGCTCGGCGACCCGCCTGCGTTTATGGGCGGGTCGCGTCGTTTACGGGCGTCGTGGTACAATAGCTGCAAGGAGTCGATCCTTGCGGCAGAATGCGCAGCACTCAAGTTGCCTTTACTATGGGTCGAACGTCGCGCAATCAAAACCTCGATCGCATGCTCCGGGAATGGGAGTATGAGCCCGGTCGACCGGTCGTGCGCCGAGCCGCCGGCGACGACGGCCGGGATTTACTCCAAATGCGCGTCGACATGGGAGTCCTGCAACTGGAAGCCGACGGCCGGCCCGACGGCCAGCGCCCGCACGGCTTTGCCACCTACTACGACTACCTGGTCTCCGCGGCGTTTCAGGAAGGAACCGAGTTTGAACTGGGTGAAGACCGGCAGCAGGAGGTCGACCGCGAGTTCTACCAGTACTATCACCGGCGGATTTGCTGGTTGACGCTCAACGAATACGCGCTGGCGGCGGCGGATGCTGAGCACTCCTTGCGGTTGATGGACTTCACCTCGGCTAATGCGGCCGACCGCGAGTGGGCGCTGATGCACGAGCAGTACCGGCCGTTCGTGATGTTTCACCAGGTGCAGGCGACGGCCCTGACGAAGCTGCAGGCCGATCAGCCGGAAGGGGCGGTGCAAGCCATCGGTTCGGGGCTGGACTCGCTCCGCTCGTTGTTCGTGCAGCACGGCGCCGAAGAGCACTTCGACGAGGACGTGTTCGTCCTGAAGCTTCGCGAGATGCAGGACTCGATCAAGTCCCATTTTCGGCTCGGTCCCTCGTTAGCCGAGCAACTGGCCGACGCCGTGGCGACCGAACAATACGAGCTTGCCGCCAAGCTCCGCGACCGGATGGCCAAGCGCCACGGCGGCTAGCATTCCCCGGCGCGTCGTTCCGTTCGGCGCCCGTCGATCGGGTCCTAACGCGCGTCACGTCGTAACGGACCCTATGCCCGCCGTAGGCGTACATGGCGGGCATCGCTTTGCGCCGGACTGCCGAGTTTTTCCGTTTTTTCAAAACCTTGGCAATTGTTCACTGCTTAGCTGTACATGGCGGCGCTGCCAGCATAATCGTAAGTACTTGGCTGCGAGCCACATCGGTCTTATCCAGCGAGAGACCGCGCTTGTGCGGCATGGCGTTCGCTTCTTGAGGCGGCGTGTCGCTTGCGGCCTGTCGCCGCACTCATCTCATGCCAAGGGAGTGTCTCATGCTGGTGCTAACACGGAAGGTCGGGGAGCAGATTCGGATCGGCGACGAGGTGGTCATTACCGTCGTGCGCACCAAGGGCAAGGCGGTGCGTTTAGGCATCCAGGCGCCCTCGCATGTGCCGGTGCTGCGGGGCGAAATCGCAGATGCAATCAGCGGCGAGCAGCAACGCCGCGCGGCCGATGGAGGCCAATTCGACGATTCGACCTGGCCGTCCGACGCCGCAGGCGACGGGCCATCTCCGCCGTCGTCGCCGTCGGCCACGAGCTCTTGCCGTACCGAATCGGCAACAGCCAGTCCACTACGACGCCTCGTCATGGCCAGAAGCGTGTGAAGCCCCGCCGCGGGGCTTTAGCGGACGACGGGGGTCGCCAGCGAGCCGGCGGCCTGCAGGGCCGCTGCCGGCGGGTCGATTGCGATGGGCGGTTGCGGCGGCGCCGAAAAGCTGCCGCCGGTCGGCGAGAAGTGGAACGAAACGTCGGCCGTCTGGACGGCGCCGTACGGGAACCGCTGCAACTCGGCGATATGCTGCATCAGGATTCGCCGCACCTCCAGTATACTTTGCGGGTGGCGATGCACGCTCATGTGATCGGCGGGGACGACCAGTTGCGAAACGGCTGCGTCAAGCCGCGCACTGGCTAGCGATACCACGCCGTCCCCCTCGCCGGAGAGCCAGAGCGACACCGTGTTGGCGAAGCCTTCGTGCGGGGCCTGGCCGACGATGTTGTGGTACTTCACCCAGGGGCCGGTCGGCGCTTCCAAGAGGACCGGCAGCAGGGGCGACTTGGGCGAGAGCGAGTCGATGCTGTTGGTAATCTTCAGCGGGGCGCCCGGCCGGAAATACTCGGGATTTCGCTGCACAAGCTGGCTTCGCCCGTGCATGAGCTTGCTCGGCACGTCGATCAGCTTGCGGCCCAGCCATGTCGTGAAGTCATTGGAGAACTCGCTCCCCCGGTGGGGGGTCCCGATGGTGACGACCCGGCGGATCGACGGATTGGGCTGGAAGAAGAAGGTTTCTGCCAACTCGTCGCGAACCTCGGGGTCGGCTTGCATCTCGGCGAACGGCTTGTCGCTGAGGGTCTTCCAGAACGCGTTTCCGCTGTCGACGGTTTGCAGCTTCGATACCAGGCCTCCCATGCTATGCCCGACCAGCACCATTTGATCGAGGGCCGGCGCGCGCCGTTGCGGATCGAGCGCGACGCGCATATGGGCCAGGTCTTCCCGCATCCGCGCGGCGCTCAGCCAGAAAGGCTGGCCCGTCGGGTAGAGATAAAACCAGAACTGATAAAATTCGCGAATGGTCGGATCGCTGCGCAGGTCGTTGAACATCTCCATCCAGGTCACCGGGCTCGACCATAGCCCGTGCACCATGACGACGGGAATCTTGTCGGCCCGGTAGGGCTCGAGCATGTAGAGCCCGCTGATCGGCGCCACCTTCTCCGGCTGCAGCAGGCCCAGCGTAGATAAGTCCTGCTCGGTGAGCGCCGACTGGCTCAGGTTATGCGCCAGCGGCGTGCTGAGATCCGTTTCCAGCGGGGCCCGCACGCCGTCGGCGACAACGTAGGTCGTCTCCAGCGGGTCGTGCAGCTCGAGCACGGCGCGGAGCGGCGGCTTCGGCCCGTTCACAGCGCCGGCGGCGCCTGGCGCCGACGAAGCCGCCCCTTCGGCGCCCGAGGGGCGCGCCGGCCCGGCGTCGATGCGCAGAAACGCCGATACGGCAAACGACAAATCGGGAGGATAGAACTGCTCGGCCGGCTCCGGCTGCTCGTGGTGCTTGCGGATGGCGATCAGCGGCACGCCCAGGCCGAAGTTGTGATAATGATTTGTCAATCCATGGACTTCGTAATCGGAGACGAACTCCATGCGATCGAAGTCGGCGTCGTGCCAGCCTTGGCTCTTTAGCTGCACCTCGAGCAAAACCTCGTGGTTGGCCGTCTTGATCAATCGCGTGGAGCCGGGTCGCAGGGCGCCTTGCGATTGGACGATGCGAAGCGTTCCTTCCAGCGCCGCGTTGTAGAGATCGCACGCCCGCCGAAACTGCGGATCGTACGGGTTGCTTGGCGCGGCGTAGGAGTCGTCGAACAGATACTCGTAGGCGTACAGTACCGAGGACCCGTAGAGTTCCAGCGCCTCGTCGGTGCGGAGGCCGGCTTCAGCCCGCTTGGCGCCGACGTACGCCAGTTCCGACAGGGCGTAGAGGTTCTCGCGATCGGGCTCGCGGCGATTGATCTCGTTCAGCTCGGCCAGCAGGGCGGCGCGGTCGCCCTGCATTTTTGCCAGGTTGTAGCGGCGGAGCTGCTGGATCGTCCGCGGCGTGGGCTTCGGCCCCTGGCGAGCGACGAGGTCGAGGGTTTCGGTGAGCGGGTTCCGCGGCGTCGAACGGAGCGTGACCCATTTGCTGCCGGTGGCCGCGCAGCCGCCGGCGGCGACCGCCGCGGCAAGCACCCAGCCGACAAGAGGGGCGCGCTGCAGGGATCGTCGGCGTGAACGTACGGAGACGAGCGGGGCTGTCCCGGGCGCCATAGAAAGGAGCCGACGGCGAGTGCCTCAGGCGGCGCCCAGTCGGTCGGGGCGTCCCCCGCCGTGGCGTCGCCCCCTTCGAGGGGGACGCGGAGAGTAGAAGAACCGCCGCTGAGCCGTCAAGTTCGAGGCGCTAGGCGACTGAGAGGCTCAGCGTCCCGCCCCCGGATTGTTCGGCGGCGACACCAGGACCGGGGGCGAGTCGGAGGCTCGTGGCGCCCGGTCCGGCGAGCTTAGAGGGGCGACTGAACCCGCCGCGTGCCGGGAGTTTCGCTGCCATGGGCGCATGAAAAAAGCCGCCCCGCACGTACCGGGACGGCTTTTGTCACGTTAGCTTTCCTAAATTTCATAGGCTGGCTGGTCTCCTTACCCACAGGATTTTGGTTATGCCTATCCAGGCGGAGGCCAACTCAACTCAGGGCGTGCGGCATTGCCGGAACGCTCGCCAGACGCTGCGACACGACCAGACTGGTCGCCGCCTCTTCGCTGGCAGCGGGTTCAAATTCCAGCGCGGCTTCGCGAAGCTCTCCCCGCAGGATTCGCACGTTGCGGGGCGCGTCGACAGCTAGCGTTACCCGGTTCCCGGCTACCCGCCGGACCTCGATAGTGATGTCATTGCCGACGTGAATCTTTTCACCAATCTTGCGGCTGAGTACTAGCATCCTTACTCCCTCCAATCACGAGAACGAGTGTGGGGCGGCGTCCCTGCGGGCTGCCAACATGTGCGCGACGATCGCGACGCGCGAAGATTTAGCAAGCCTCATGCCAATAGCCTTCCCGACATGCCCGCCCCATCAGGCGCGCTGGCAATTCGTTCGTTTCTCGGAGTTTTTGCGACTTTTGCTAAAGTGGTCACAAAACGAGTGCTGGCAGCTTGACAACCAGCGTGGTCGCAAATCGAGATTTGTCGTCTGAGACTGAGACGGTTTGCGCCGCTAGCGGGTCGACACCGGAGCGCTAGCGCGCCCGACTTGACCGTGCTTCTAAGCTCGATATACTCCGCCGCCCGGCCGCTTTTTCGGGGCGCCGCGACGCCCCGCCCGCAGACTACGCGGGTTGACGGCTGCACGCATTCACTAAATGCCCCGTAGCATCGGTAGCCGCGAAGGCTGGGCGTACATGAACCGGCCTTTGACATCCGATTTATCGCGGCGGCGATTCCTTGCCGGCGGCGCCCTGGGGGGCCTGGCATGGCTCGCGTCGCAGCGGAAGGCCTCCAGCCAAGCCCCGGCCGTTTGGGTCGACCGACGCAAGTACGGGCCGTTCCAGTGCATGGCGTCCTTTTCGCTGACGCCGCTGGAGGCAGTGTTTGAGGAGCTTGCGCAACTGCAGATCGAACTGACCCGCACGCTAGCGACTCCGCCCGGCGATCAAACGGTCGATCTGTATCTGCTGGCCGACCAGCGCGGCCACCGCGCCTTCCTGGGCGAACTTTATCCGGGGCTTCCCTACCGGAGGGCGCTCTATGTCCAGCGCGCCGGTCGGGGCGCTGTTTACGCCTATCGGCACCCGGAGCTGGCGATTGATCTGCGGCATGAGTGCACGCACGCGTTGCTGCACGCTTCGCTGCCGGCGGTGCCGCTGTGGCTCGACGAAGGTCTGGCCGAGTACTTTGAAATGCCGCCCGGCGAGCGGGCCTTTGGCCATCCGCACCAGAGGGCCTTGCGGTGGCATCTTCGCTTGGGCATCCTACGTACGGTCGAGTCGCTCGAAAGACTGCGCGACTTGGCGCAGATGGGTAGTTTGGAGTATCGATTTTCCTGGGCTTGGGTGCATTTTATGCTACACGGGCCGGCGGCAGCACATCGGGCGCTCGTGGAGCACCTGGCCGAGATTCGCCGCGGCCAGACGCGGGCGGTGCTTTCCCAGCGGCTCCGCAGCGCGGTGCCCGACCTGGATCGCCGGCTGGTGCAGCATTTCAGCAACTGGGCTCGCGGCTGACGACCGCGCGATAGCCGAAACGCATGCCGATGGACCGCCGATGGCAGTAGCAGGCGCCTCTGCCCGCGGAATGGGACATGGCTACGATCATCGAAGGGGATGAAGGGTGAAGTATCTCGTAACCGGCGGCGCGGGGTTTATCGGGTCGCACATCGTCACGGCGCTAGTGGAGCGCGGGGACGAGGTGCGGGTGCTGGACAACCTCAGCACCGGCAAGCGCGACAACCTCGCACATTTGAAGCGCAAGGCGGAGCTTATCGAGGGCGACGTCCTCGACGCCGCCGCCGTCGAGAAGGCGGTAGCAGGCGTCGACGTCGTATTCCACCAGGCGGCCCTCGCTTCGGTGCCCCGCAGCCTGGCCGAGCCGCTGGCGTCGCACGCAGCCTGTGCCACCGGCGCCCTACAAGTACTGCACGCCGCCCAACAGGCGGGCGTTCGCCGCGTGGTTTACGCCGGTTCGAGCAGCGCCTACGGCAATCAGCCGTCGCTGGCCAAGCGCGAAACCGATCTGCCGGCTCCGCTTTCGCCCTATGCCGCCGCCAAGCTGGCCGGCGAGGCCTATTGCCAGGCCTTTACAGCGTCGTTCGGATTGGAAACAGTCGTCATCCGCTATTTCAACGTCTTCGGTCCGCGGCAGGATCCGGAGGGGGAGTACTCGGCCGTCATTCCCAAGTTCGTGGTGCGGATGCTGGCTGGTAAGCCGCCGATCGTTTATGGCGACGGGCTGCAGTCGCGAGACTTCACCTATGTAGAGAATGTCGTGCGCGGCAACCTCGCGGCCGCTGAGGCTCCTGCGGCGGTCGGGCGGACTTTCAACGTCGCCTGCGGGCGACAATACAGCCTGCTGGATTTGATCGCCAGCATCAATCGCGTGCTGGGAACGAGCATCGAGCCGATCTTCGCCGAGCCGCGGGCCGGGGACGTGCGCGACAGCCTGGCCGACGTCACTGCAGCTCGCAAATACTTAGCCTACGAGCCGGTGATCGATTTCGACGAGGGGCTGCGGCGCTCGATCGACTACTATCGCACCCTGCAGTAGCGATCCCTTGTCGGGTCGTCGGGCTCGTCCCGCGGAGGCGCCCCGGCCAGCCGTCTTCAGGCGAGAGCGGCCGACCGACGGCGCTTTACTGCCAGCCGCCGACGCGCTCGAACACATAATCGACCGCCTCGGCGGCGACCGAATCTTCACCGGCAGTAGAAATCGCAGCCGCGTATTCAAAGCCGCGGGCCTCGTTGCGGAAACTCGGTCCGGTAAGCGCAGCGCCCCAGCTTCGCACCTCGACGACGTCGTCGTACGCCGAGTCGTATAGCACCGCCCGGTCATAGCCGCCGCTGGCCACGCCGGTTGTTCGCGCGAAATTCATGGCGTAGGACGTGGACGCGGCCGTCTTCATCTGCACGCGGTCGGCGTAGGCGCGGAATACGTCGTGGCCGGCCGAGTCGTGCAGTACCGCGCGATCGTCGCCTCGCGAGGCGATGCCGTACGTCTGATCGAAGCCACTGGCTTCGGAGACATACCCCAGCCAAGACATTCGCGCGCGGTCGACCCAGGATTCGTACAGGTCGTCGCCCGCTGAGTCTTCGAGGTAGGCGGCGTCCTGGCCGCCGGAGGCGACCCCCTGGTAGCGGTCGAACCCGTTGGCATAGGAGGCGTACCCGGGACCGATCATCTGGGCCCGCTCGGGCCAACTGTGATATTCGTCGTTGCCCGGCGAGTCGTAGAACGTCGCCCGATCGAAGCCGTCGGCCGCGAAGGCCCAGGTCATATCGAAGCCTTCGGCGATCGACCGATGCGTCGAGGCTGTCAGCATGGCTCGTCCGGGCCGGGACTCGTACTGGTCGTCGCCGGCCGTGTCGTAGAGCAGCGCGCGATCATATCCGACGCTGGCGACGGCTCGATACTCGTCGAACCCGTAGGCATAGTGGGCGAAGCCTGCGCCGCGGACGTATGCTCGATAGGACCACGCGCGGAACTCATCGTCGCCGGGCGAATCGTACAGTTCAGCCCGATCCGAGCCGCCGCCGCCGTAGGCTTCGATCGACTCGACCTCGTCAGCCGTGACGTCGTAACCCGCGCCGACGAGAGTCGCCGAGCCGACGCGCAGCGAGGCAACATCGTCGCCCGCCGAACCGCGCAGAACGATGGAATCGTTCCCCGCTCCCCCATGAACAACGAATCGCTCGGCCGAGCCGTCGGCAAATGTATACCGCAAGCCGTTAACCGTCAGTTCGCTGGCGGCGCCGGCGGCGAACTGAAACACATCGTCGCCGCTGGCCCCGGCGACCGTTACCGTCGAGCCATCCTGGCTGACGAGGTTGGCCAGCGTAACGTCGAGGCTTGCGCCGGCGGCGACGATCTTGAGGAAGAACTGCTCGCCAGCGGCTGCTCGGGCGTCGACGCGGAGCAGGCCCCCCGTCGAGGCGGACGTGCCGACGAGTTGCTCGGCGGAGTCGTACAGCTCTAGCTTGACGCTGCCGCCGCCCGACTGAATGGCGCCCTGGATCGTAAGAATGCCCTGCCGCCCGGCTGCAATTCGATACCACTGTTCGCCGCCGACTTCAACGCCGCTTAGTTGATTCCAAGCTACAGTTCCCCAATCCTCGTAATTGAATGCAGCTTGAGCCGACACCTCGAACGCGTATCTTCCCAGACCGCCCGTAGAGGTGAGCCGCACGGCATACGTCTGGCCTGCCACAGTCGGCAAGGCGAGCGTGCCGGTTCCTGAGGCCACCAGGCGGCCGGCGTCGTCGTACGCTTGCCACGCCGGCGCCATGTCGCCGGTCGTCTCGGCCACCTCGAAGGTGACTTCGCCGCTGGAGGCCGCAGTAAAGCGGAAGAAGTCGGCGTCGTTGAGCGTGCCGATGGCGCCATGGATCGTTGTGGTTCCGGCGAGGGTTCCCAGGTCGTGCGCGGCGTCGGCAGTCGAGCCGAAGTCGTCCGCGGGCATCAAGGCGTCGATGGCCGCTTGCAGGTTCAGCCGCTTGTAGGAGAGCTTGGTCAGGCCGTCGTAAATCGCCTCGGCGGTGGCCAGCATGTGGCTGTGGATCGTATCCTGCGTGACTCCAGTCATGCCGGCCAGTTGCATCGCTTCGCGAATCAGGACGCTGGCCGCGGCCACGTAGGGCGCGGCCATACTCGTGCCCGACATGCTGGCGAAGTCGTCGGCGACGCCGTTGTTGTTCCCCTTATAGTCGGGGACCGTGCTGGTGATCCCGCGGCCCGGCGCTGCAATGGCTCGGTCGAGGCGTTGGCTGAAGCTGCTCAGATACCCGCCATCGTCGGTCGACATCGCCGGCACGACGTACGGGCTGGCGGCCGGATAGCTCAACCCCGGCGCCTTGTAGCTGGCGAATCTATTGCCGGCCGAGACGGCGATGAAGACGCCTGCCGACTCGAGCTGAGCGAACTCGTCTTCGAGGCTCGCCCACTGGGGAACAGTCGCTGCGTTCCAGGAGCTGACGCCGAGGGAAAGATTGACCGTTGTGATCGGGTTGGCAAACGCCGTGCGGTTAGCGAGAACCCACTGCAGCGCTTTTTCAACCCAGTTGAAGTACCCCTGCCCCGCGTCGTTGAAGACCCGCAGCGATACCAGATCGGCGCCCGGCGCCACGCCGCTTGGCGACCCGGCGGCGCCCACGATGCCGGCTACGTGCGTGCCGTGGCCGCCGGCCCCGCCGTCGTCGTAGGGATCGGCGTCGTTCTCGGCGAAATCCCAGCCGCCGACGACGCGGTAGTTGGCGCCCAGTCCGCCGCCCAGCGCGAAGTGATCGTACGCAATGCCGCTGTCGATGACGGCGACCGTCTGCCCCCGGCCAAGGAACCCATAGTTATTCAGAACGTCATACCAGCCGGTCTGGCGATGCGCATCGGCCAGCGACGGCTCGACGCCCGGCAAGCCGCCATCGAGCGACGCCAGCAGCGCCTGATCGAGCCAGAAATCGGGTTCGGCCGGCAACGTCGGTGGGGCCGATGCCGCCGCCGGCGGCAGGGCTTCGCCCTGCAGCGCGCGATTTCCTAAATCGACCGCCATTCCGCCAGCCGGGGCGGCCGACATGACCCGGCGATCTTCTAACAGTTCAATGCGGCCGGCGAATTTCGACGGCTTTCCACCGTGGCGGCGTCGCATGGTTCCCACCCCTGGCGCCTCGGCGCCAAACCGCGTCGTGGCGCTCGATGGCGACGTTCGGCGGCGCCGATGCAAGCGGCTGATGTCAATGAAACGGACGTTTAGAGCGGCTCCCCAACCGCTCGCTCGCAGGAAACGCCCCGGTAGACGGCCGCGACGCCGCGACTGCAGACCGCCCTTGCCGTATTGCTTCCTTCGATGCGAGCAGGCGTTGAAACACCCGGCTGTAAGTTGCTCTGGCCGCAGAGGGGGAGCCGGCCGGGGCGACTTGTGCACCCAGCCCGCTGGCTATGCGACCGGCGATCTCCGGCGCCGGTCGTCAGCGGACTCCAGCAACTCTAAGTCACTGGATTCCGAGCCGACGCCGCCCCGCGCCCATCGCCGCACGGCCAATTCAGCCGCCCGAGCGTTAACGCAGCGCAAGACTGGCCGCGGCGATGCTAGACCTCCACGTCGCCTTCGCCGCGCGCTGCGTTACGGCTACGTCATGTTGCTGGGATGCAACCAATATAAGGGCGTTAGCGCACTGGTCGCAGAGGTCGAGCGGAGATTTTCCGTGAAAGCCAGTGGGTTTGGGGCGCCCTAGAAATACAGCGAAGATGGACCGCGCAGGAATAGTTTTTCTATTCGTCAAAGTCGCACTTTGTTTGCGGGCGGGGTAGATGTGCTCCGCTTGCGGGCGAGGGAGGTCTCAACGGCAGATTCCGCGCGGGAGGGCGCTTTCAGCGCCCAGCAGCGCTGGTAGCGCGACGCTCTTCGGTAGCGGCGACGCACGCGGCCAAGGTGAGATCGCCCGTGACATTGAGCGTCGTGCGGCACATGTCGAGGAAGCGATCGACGCCCAGAATGATCGCCACCCCCGTCGGCGGCACGCCAATCGATTGCAGGACGACGACGATCATCGGTATCGAGCCGCCCGGAATGCCAGCCGAGCCGACGCCGGCCAGCACCGACATCAGCACCACGGTAAACTGCTGGGCGAGCGTCAGATTGACGCCAAACACTTGCGCCAGGAACAATACGACGACCCCTTCGTAGAGGGCCGTGCCGTTCTGATTGGCCGTGGAGCCGACCGTCAGCACGAACCGGGAGATGCCCTCGGGAATGGCCAGCTTTTCCTGGGCTACGTTCAAGGCGGTGGGCAGCGTCGCATTCGAGGAGGAGGTGCCGAACGCGGTGAGAATCGCGTCTTGAGCCTGTTTGAAGAAACGCCACGGACGACGCCTCGCTATGAACCGCAGCGCCGCTGAATAAACGACGAACATTTGCAGGCTGAGGCCCAACAGCACCGTCAGCACGAACCATAAAAGAGTCAGCAGGATTTCGCAGCCCATTCGCGCCGTGATGGCGAACATCAGGCAGGCGACCCCCAGCGGCGCCAGTCGCATGGCGAAGCCGATGATGACCATCGTCACGTCGAACACCGCGTCGAGCAGCTTCGCCAGCGCCGCCCGTTTGCCCTCGTCGATCATTGACAGAGCGGCGCCGAAGATCAGGGCGAAAACCATTAGCGCCAGCATGCCGTTGCCAGGCGACGTGCCGTCGAGGGCCCCGGCCGCCTCCTGCACCGGGTTTTCCGGCAGCAGATCGAGCAGCACCCGTTCGATCGGCTTGGCCTGCTGCGCCTTGGCGACATTCGCTTCGGCGTCGCTCGAATAAGCGGCGCGCAACGCTTCGCTCTGCTCGCGCGAGAGCCCTTTGCCGGGCTTAATGACGTTGACGAGCGTAAGCCCGATGGCGACCGAGCAGCCGGACAGGACCAGCGTATAGAGGACCGACAACGCGCCGATGCGGCCCAAGCGCGAGAGATCGCCCAGCCCTAACACGCCGAGCACCAGCGCCGAAAACACCAGCGGCAGCACCACCATGAGCAC
>JADLBW010000233.1 GCA_020847515.1 Pirellulales bacterium
GACAATGGCACTGACGTGCGTGAGAAAGGCGGTTTGCAGTTGAGCGACTCTTGGGACGGGCAGGACGTGGACCACGAGAGAGCGGTTGGAGTGGCTGCGTGGCACGAGGATGGGCTTGAGGTCGGCGCCGTCAAGATCGTCGCTTTCTCGCAAGAGAAGCAAAGATCGGTTGGCCGACTCCTGGTCGCTCGCCACAATCCGAAGGCGACCCCCAACCAACGTGATGCCGTCGCCAAGCAACCTCTCTCCGGCAGAATTCGAAAAAGTGACGCGGCCGAGACTATCGAGGGCGAAGACTCCGATGTTGAGGCGGCTCAATGCATCTCCAAGCCCCACGTTCGTGAGTTCTGCATCAAGAAGGCGCACCGTCAAGCGCAGCGATCTTTCAGCGTGTTTGCCTAGGCGCGCGAGCAGGTCGAGCTCGGATTCCTTGAACGAAGACTTATGGATGGAACGTTGAACCGCGAGTCCCACCGCGGTGCGGGGATCGGGGCAGAGGCCGGTGCAAGCGAACCACCGCAAGCCGTGCTTCGCCAAAAACTCAGTATAAAACTCGTGCCCGGTGATCTCGTGGTCCTTTATGGTGTCGCGGTCGCAAATCGTATCGCCTCGGGCCCAAATCATGCGCTCGATCGCGCGTTCAGAACGGATATCGTAACGCCACCATTTCCTCTCGTAGTCCTCGGTGGCCAGTTTCAAGCTGTCGGAAACGATGACGCCGAGTTCGCCATCGTCGCGTTTCCAGACCAGGTTGCCGCCGACATCGTCGAAGCAATCGGCGATCGCCTGCAGCGCCGCGGGCCATAGCGTCGGCTCGGGCGCCGCGGTGTAGATTGCTTCGACCGCTTTGACGAAAGCTGTTTCCACCGTCGCCCCCAGCCCAACGAATACGGCGGCCGATGACCGTTTAAAAAAAGCTTATCCCAAATGGGAGGTGAAATGATCCTTCCGTGGGGTCCTCATTACGCATAACGACCATGCGGGTGAGAGGGTATTTCATGCTGAAGTTCATCGCGCTTGCGGCGGTGGCGGCAAGCATTGGCATCGCCACGGAAACGTTTGCGCAGGGGAGGGATAGGGTCAACGGTGGATACTGCCCCGCCGGCACGTGCGCGAAGAACGGCGGTCGTTATGCCGCTAATACCAAGAATTGCTCCGCGGCGAATTGTTCAAAGCCGACCCAGGCGAAACAGAAGCTATCCAAGAAGCCCCGCTAGTTGGGGGCGCAGTTCCGTTCATTACTGATCTTAAAGGGTGATTATACGGCCGGAGGGCATTCCATGGCTATGAAATTCAAGACATTGTTCTCGTTAGTCGCGATTGCACTGCTCATGAGCTTTGGGCAGGCATTCGGCCAGCAAGTGACGATCTTCAGGACGCCGACGCCCGACAGCGGGCCTCTAAACATCATACTCGGTCCAGACAGCAATCTGTGGTTCACCGAGATGAACGCCGGCAAGATCGGAAAATTTGATCTGACGACCCATACGATTACTGAGTTTACTGTCCCTACTGCCAACAGTCAGCCGCGCGGTATTGTGAGCGGGTCGGACGGGAATATTTGGTTCGCCGAGCAGGGCGCCAACAAAATCGGCCGCCTGGTGCCGGCCACTGGCGCGATCACGGAGTTCCCGCTGCCCGGCGGCGCGGGTGGGCAGCCCCGATCGATGATCCGCTCGGGGGCTTTTCTCTGGTACACCGACCAGGCGCGGTCTCTGATTGGTCGTTTCGATACTTTGACGGGAGCCGTCCTCGAGTTTCCGCTCGGCACAGGCGCCCAACCGGCGGGACTGGCCCTGGATACGGACGGCGTGACGATTTGGTTCACCCAGCCTGCAGCCAACAAGATCGGCCGGCTCAACACGAGCACCGGCATCTTCGGGGCCGAGCTGACAATGCCGACGGCGAACAGCGAGCCCCTGGCGATTTATCGGGGAGGGTCTGCCTTCTGGGTGACGGAGCGGAGCGGGAACAATTTCACCCGCATATATACCTCCGGGGCACTGACGGAGTTTCCAATACCAACCCCGGCCAGCGGGCTGGGCGCGATCACCGCGGACACAAACAATTTGTGGTTCCTCGAATCCACCGCAGGAAAACTCGTGCGCCTTTCCACTTACGGGCCCTCATTCGAGTTCGCGTCCATCACCGAGTATCCCGTCCAGGGGCTCACGACCCCGCCGCCAGGCTCCACGCTTCTGCGAGGCGTGCGCCGCACCTCGGACGGAATCTTCTGGATGGTGGGTGGCGCCGATCAAATTATCCGCTTCGATCCGGCGGCGCCTTCGCCATCGGCCTCGCATGACTTCAAGGGGGATATCCGGAGCGCCATCCTTTGGCGTCACAGCAGCGGGGCGGTGGCTGCATGGCTGATGAATGGTGCGACAGTCACTGTCTCGGCTGGGGTCGGCGCCGCTTCGACCGACTGGCAGGTCGTCGGTCAGCGCGATTTCAATGGCGACGGCAAGCACGACATCCTCTGGCGCAATAACACCAACGGCCAGGTGGCGATCTGGCTGATGGACGGCGCAACGGTAACGCAGGCAACCGGCGTCGGAAGCGCCACGACGGACTGGCAGATCGTCGGCACCGGCGACTTCAACGGCGACGGCAAAGGCGACATCCTCTGGCGTCACACTGGCGGCCAGGTTGTGCTGTGGCTGATGAACGGCGCCACGGTGACGCAGTCGGCCGGAGTCGGTGGCGCGACCACCGACTGGCAGATCGCCGGCGTCGGCGATCTCAACGGCGACGGCAAGGCCGACATCCTCTGGCGCCATGACAGCGGAGCGGTGGTGACTTGGCTGATGAACGGCGTGAGCGTCGCGTCGTCGCTCGGTATCGGCGGCGCCACCACCGACTGGTCGATCGCCGAGACCGGCGATTTCAACAATGACGGTAAGAGCGACATTCTCTGGCGTCACAGCAGCGGGGCCGTGGCCACCTGGCTGATGAACGGCGCCGCCGTCACGCAGTCTGCCGGCATTGGCAGCGCCAGCACCGATTGGGTGATTCAGTCCGCCAACGCGAACTGAGCGAGCCGCCAGTCTGAACGGCGCATATCGGGAACCCGGGCGTTCGACCGGGTTCCCCAAAGAAGAACTTGTCGCCAGCGGTGCGGTCAGGAGGCCAATGAACCGCCGCAGCCTTATGTCGCCGCAGCCTTATGTCATAGATTTGCCGCCGGAACCCCCGGGGGCTTGCGGGTTTGATCACCATGTTCAAGCCATCGGTGATCGCGTGCGCGGAGAACCTGTTCGTGGGGGGTGCGATCGGGCTGTTTCTGGGGGTGGGGATCCTGGTCGGCAATCCACTCCTGTTCGCCGCCAGCGATCGCTACGAGCCCGTCGCCATGGCTCGCGCTGCTCGCTGTGGTTGCGTGCGCAGTGGCGCCGATCGCCGTGGGCTATAGCATTACCGGCTTCATCCTTCGCCGCAGCGAGTCGAAGTCCTAAAGGCAAGCACCCGTGGCCGAACTCGCCGTGCCGGACGCCATCGTCTCGGCTCTCCGCCGGGCGGGGCGGCCAGGGAGAGCGGCCGGTGAGGAGCGCGGCGCCGCCGCCCCGCTCGCGCATCCCGCCCGTGTCGGCTTTACGACATTTCAGCGAAACCTAAAGCAGGCGAGGGCGTTTGTTCCCGTGACATGAGCATGAGGCGCGCCGCGATGCTGGCCATCGGTGACCTGTTTTCGGAATTCTCCAAGAGCTACGACTCGCGTCGCGCTCAAGAGCTTTCCCTCTCGGATTTCCTGGAAGGCTGCCGCGACGACCCGCTGCGCTACGCCAGCGCCGCCGAGCGGCTGCTCAAGGCGATCGGCGAGCCGACGCTGGTCGATACGGCCCGCGACGAGCGTCTCGGCCGCATCTTCATGAACCGCACGATCAGGCTCTACCCGAGCTTCGCCGAATTCTACGGAATGGAGGAGACGATCGAACGGATCGTCAGCTTCTTCCGCCATTCGGCGCAAGGATTGGAAGAGCGGCGGCA
>JADLBW010000234.1 GCA_020847515.1 Pirellulales bacterium
AGAGCATCAGCTTCGATCACCGGCTCTATTCGCACGATATCCACGGCTCGATCGCCCATGCCCGCATGTTGCACGAAACGGGCATGCTAACCGTCCAAGAGCGGGACCAGATTGTGACGACGCTCGAGGCGATCGGCGAAGAGATCGCCTTTGGACGGTTCCAGTTCCGGATGGAGCTGGAGGACGTCCACATGAACATCGAGCGGGCGCTGGTCGAGCGGATCGGCGACGTGGGGCGCAAGCTGCACACGGGCCGCAGCCGCAACGACCAGGTGTCGACCGACTTCCGGCTTTGGATCCGCGGGGCGATCGACCGCATCGATCGGCTGCTAGGGGGTTTGCAGCGGGCGTTTGTAGACCGCTGCGACCGGGATCAGGGGATCATTTTGCCTGGCTATACGCACCTGCAACGGGCCCAGCCGGTGCTGGCCAACCACTACTGGCTGGCGTATTGCGAGAAGTTCCAGCGAGATCGCGAGCGACTGTGCGACTGCCGGCGCCGGGTCAATCGGCTGCCGCTGGGTACGGCGGCCCTGGCCGGAACGAGCATTCCCATCAATCGGCGCTACGTGGCGCAGCAGCTCGGCTTTGAAGGGCTGATGGAGAATAGCATTGATTCGTCGAGCGACCGCGACTTTGCGATCGAGTTTGCATTCGCCTTGACGCTGGCGGCCGAGCACCTGAGCACCTGGGCCGAGGAATGGATTCTGTGGTCGACGGTCGAATTCCGATTTCTGCGACTGCCGCACGCGTACTGCACCGGCTCGTCGATTATGCCGCAAAAAATCAACCCGGACGTACTGGAGCTGATCCGCGGCAAGACGGCCCGGGTGGTGGGAAATCTGCAGGCGCTATTGGTCCTGGTGAAGGGATTGCCGCTGGCGTACAACCGCGACCTGCAGGAGGACAAGCCGCGGGTGTTCGACTCGGCCGATACGGTCGAGGCCTGCCTGAGCCTGGCAGCGGCCGTGGTGGCCGGGGCCGAGTTGAACCGGCCGGCGATACACGAAAAGCTGGAGCGGGGGTACCTGGATGCGACGACGCTGATGGAGCACCTGATCAAGCAGGGAGTTCCGCAGCGGAGAGCGCACGAGATCGTCGGCAAGCTGGTGGCGACGGCGATGAAGCGGGACGTGCCGCTGGCGAAACTGGACCTGGCCGAGTTCCAGGCGGCCCATGAGTCGCTCGACGAATCGGTTTACGACATACTGGGCGTCGAGCGGGCGGTCATGGCCTTTACGAGCGAAGGCTCCACCGCGCCCGCGGAAGTTGCCAAGCAGGCCGCCCTGTGGAAGCAGCGATTGAAGCATAATGCGGGCGGGTGCAGCACGTAGGCCAGGGCGCTGGCCAAGCAGGCCGCTGAGTGCGTGAAGGCGTGAAACGGGCCTGCGGGCGGGCGCGCGGCTCCGGTCGGTTAGAGTCAACTGAAGTGCGATCTTCAATTCATCCTGGGCTGGCCTCCATGACCTATCGCAAGCACATCACGATCCCGCTGCTGCTGGCCGCGGCGGCCGGCGTAGCGACGGCCGTCTGGCAGCCGGCGGCGGCGCAGGACAATCCGTTTGGCGTTGGCGAGGCGGCCGCGGAACGGCCCGCGGCGGACGAGCCGATGGCCGAGCCGGCCGGGGTCGAACCGCCCGCAGCGGCGACGGCCCAGCCAGCAGCGCCGCCGAGAACGGCCCCGACGGGCGGGCCCGCGCTCGCCGATTTTGCCCGGAGGGATCCAACGATCGCCGCGGTGCTGGAGATACCGCGGGATACGGCCGCGGGAAAGATGCGGGCGCTGTTGGCGCTGGTGAATCTCGGGCACGCGGAGGCAGCGGGGCTGGTCGCGCGGGAGCTATTGCAGCAGCCGCTCGACGATTCGCAACGAGCGGCGCTGGTGGGGGAATTTGGTTCGGCGGCGTTTCTGCGGTTGATTTGGCTTGACGGGCCGGCGCCGGTCGAGGCGGCGCCCCGACCGCTCGCCGGGCTGCGGGACTTCTCCCAGAGCTGCCTCGACGCGGCGGCGACACAGGCCCGCGACCCGGCGCGCGTAGCGGCGCTGGCGGCGCAGCTCAATGCGGCGACGCCCGAAGAGCGATATGCGGCCCGCGTCGATCTCGAAGCAGCGGGCGACGTAGGCGTGATCGCCTGCTTCCTGGCCCTTTCCCAGGCCGACACCGCCGAGGCCCGCGGCCATCTCATGACCGCCCTGGCGGCAATGCGGCCGGCGATCGACGAGCCGCTCGTGGCCGTGCTGGCCGACGCCCAGGGGCCCTTGCAGCGGGATGCAGCGAAGCTGGCGGGACGAATTCGGTTAGGCGCTGCGGCGCCGTGGCTGTCGGCGATTGCCGTCTCGCCGGATAATCCGGCGGCCGCGTCGGCGGCGGTCGAGGCCTTGGCGGCCTTGGGACTGCCGGCGCCGTCGGTCGCCGAGGCGGAAGAACTACTGCGGCGAAAGCTGCGCGACGCCAGGTCGGAGCCGGTTAGTACGATTGATGAAGGAACCGTCGGCGTATGGTGGTCGTGGGACCCGGCCGCCAAGCAGCTTGTCGCCAAGGAGTTCGCTCCCGCGCAGCTTCGTACGCTCGGGGCGGCGCGATTGGGGAGGGCGCTGGCGGGCGTCAGCGGACTTGCCGATTCGGCCGACGGTCGCCGGGTCGTGGCGTATGAATTGGAAGAGGCGGCCCTATGGGGCCGGCCGATATCGGCGGCGCTGCGGCAGCTTATTGCCGGGATGACGCCGGCGGCGCTCAGCGAGGCCCTCGGCGAGGCGCTGGCCGGCGATTACCGGCCGGCGGCGATCGCCCTGGCCGGCGAAATCGCGGCCCGCGGCGACGCCTCGGTGCTGGCCAGTTCCAACGGTCGACCGACGCCGCTGGCCGCGGCGCTGACCAACGCCGCGCGGGACGTTCGCTTCGCGGCCGTAGCGGCCATCATGAAGCTGGCGCCGCCGATGTCGTTTGCCGGTTCCAGCCAGGTGGCCCAATCGCTGTGGTATTTCGCCTCCGGCGCGGGGCAGCCGGCCGCCGTGGCGGCTGCGTCGGATATCGTCGTCGCGAGCGACTGGGCGGGGCAGCTACGGGCGGCGGGTTACGATGCCACGGCGGTCCGCACCGGGCGCGAGGCGATGCTTGCGGCAGTTGATCCGGAGATTTGTTCGCGGCTAGCGATCGTGGTGGTCGACAGCGATGTGGGCCAGCCGCTGGTGGGCGAAGTGGCGTATCAACTTCACGCCAGCGACCAGACCGCGGGCGTGCCGGTGCTCATTGCCTGTAGCGGCGAGCGGCTGGCGACGGCGCAGCGGATCGCCCAGGTCGATCCGCTGGTGCTCGCCACGGCCCAGCCGCAGCGCGAAGGCGAACTGGCCGCGCTGGTCGACCAGACTCGGGCACTGTCGGGGCGGCCGATTCCGCCGGACGACGTGCGGACCGCCCAGGCCGAGCAGGCCCTGCGGTGGATCGCCCAGTTGCTGGCCAACGGCAGCCCGTATGATGAGTTGCAGCGGGGCGCGAAGGCGCTCGATCGCACACTGCTGGCGCCGCCGTTAACGGCGGCGACGATCGACGTGTTGGCCGTCGTCGGAACCAGCGAGAGTCAGCGGGCGCTGGCTGACGCGGCCAGCGGGTCGGCACGGCCGGTAGAAGCGCGTCGCGGGGCGGCCAAGGCGCTGGCGCAGAGCGTGGCGAAATTCGGCCTGCAACTCAGCCGCGACGAGATCCTTCGCCAATACGATCGCTACAACGCCAGCGCTACGGCCGACGCAGATACGCAGCAGGTGCTGGGAGAGATTCTGGACATCATTGAGCGCAAGCCGCCGGCGCCCTGAGAGGGCCTCGACCCCGCGTGCGCCTGCGTAGCGTTTCCAAACACCCGATGCCTGCGATCCGACTGCCGCAACCTGAAGAGCTGCCGACGGCGCCGCTGCCGGGCATCATTGGCGCCAGCGCGGCCATGGCGGAGGTGTATCGGACGACGCGGCAGGTAGCGCGGTCGAGCGCCTCGGTGCTGCTGCTGGGGGAGACCGGCGCCGGCAAAGAGCTGATCGCCCACGCGATTCACAACTTGAGCGACCGACGGGACCGGCCGTTCGTCCGCGTCAACTGCGGGGCCCTCAGCGAGAGCCTGCTCGAGAGCGAGCTGTTCGGCCATGTGCGGGGGGCGTTCACCGGCGCCATCGACAACCGCACGGGGCGGTTCGAGGCGGCCCACCAGGGAACGATCTTCCTCGACGAGATCAATTCCACGACGCTCCACCTGCAGGTGAAGTTGCTGCGGGTGCTGCAGGAGCGGGAATTCGAGCGGGTGGGCGATACGCGAACAATTCGGGTCGACACGCGGGTAATTGCGGCGAGCAATCGCGACTTGTTGGATCTGGCGCTGGCCGGGGCGTTCCGCGAGGACCTGTATTACCGGCTGAACGTGGTGCCGATCTACCTGCCGCCGCTACGGGAGCGGGCCGAGGACGTGCCGGCGCTCGTGACCCATTTTCTCAACTACTACAATGAGAAGAACGACCGCTACGTAGCGCATATCGATCCGCGAGCCCTGGAGGCGATGCAGCGCTACGCCTGGCCGGGCAACGTCCGCGAGCTGCAGAACTACGTCGAGCGGGCGGTGGTCATGGCGCCGGGAGACGAACTGACGGCGGACTTGCTGCCGGAGGTTGTCCGCACGGGCCGGCAGCCGAAGTCGCTGGGGCGGCGTACGATGACGTTCGAGGAATTGACCGAGGAACTGGTGGTGCAGGGGCTCAGCGCCGCGGGGGAGGAGGCCGACGATCTGCACGGACGAATCGTCAACAGCGTCGAACGGGAGGTCATCTCGCAAGTGATGTCGCAGTGCGGCAGCGTGCAGATCAAGGCGGCAGCGCGGCTGGGGATTAACCGCAACACGCTGCATAAGAAGCTGAAGGAATATGGACTGGACGGAGGGAACGAGGAATGAAGGGCGTACAATTCGTAGTCGACGACGAGGGAACAAGCAGGCGGCGCTGATCGACGTTCGACAGCATGGCCGGCTGTGGGAAGGTTCTGATGACGCGACGATTGTGAATTGGCGCGCCGACGAGCCGTGCGAGACGTTTGAGAACGTGAAGCGTCGGCTGCTGGGCGAAGAACCGTGGTCTACGGAATTACCATAGCGAGGTCTGCCGCTCGAGAACTCGACAGACCCTCGCGCGACCAGGTGGAGCGAGTTGTTGCACGCATGGATTCGCTCCGCTCCGATCCGCGCCCGGATGGAGCCGCCAGACTTGTCGGCAGCGACAACCTCTATCGAATGCGAGTCGGCGACTATCGCGTGATCTATTCCATCGATGATGCGAACAATGTGGTCGACGTCCTTCGGTACGCCAATCGTCGCAAGGCGTATGAGTAGGCCGTTATGACCTCCGGCATCAACATGCTCTGCTTTACCGCGTGCTATGCGATCGCGCTGACGCTGGAGGCATTGGGCCTCTGGGTGCGAGCGCCGGGGCGGCGGTTAGTGGCGGTGGTCGCTACGCTGACGGGCATGGTCGCCCACACGTGGTATCTGGCGGCTCGCGCCGGGCAGTCGCCGTGGGCCCCGTTATCGAGCGTGCATGATTGGTATCTGGCGGCGGCATGGACGCTGGCGCTGGCGTATCTGGGGTTTGTGCTTCACTCGCCGCGGGCATTGAGCGGGCTGTTTCTGTTGCCGGTGACGTTGGGGTTGATCGCCGCGGCGCGTTGGTCGAGCACCGAGCCGATTGCGAGCTTTCAGGCGCCGCGGGTGTGGGGCCAGTTGCACGGCATATTCCTGATGCTGGGCGCGGTGGCGGTGCTGGTAGGCTTTGTGGCGGGGCTGATGTATCTCATTCAAAGCTCGTGGCTGAAGCACAAGCGGCCCAGCGGCGAACGATTCCGCCTGCCCAGTCTGGAGTGGCTGGAACGCGTCAACGGCCGCTCGCTGGCAGCCGCCACCGTATTGACGGCGATCGGCTTTGTGACCGGCGTCTTGACGCGCCTGGCGCAGCGAGACGCCGGCGGGCTGACGTGGAGCGACCCGGTGGTGGCGAGCCTCAGCGGCATGCTGTCGTGGCTGATTGCGGCGGAATGTTTCCGCTTCGCGTATCCGGCGGCGCGGCGCGGCCGGAAAGTGGCTTACCTGACGCTGGCGGGTTTTGTGTTTTTGGTGATTACGCTGAGCGCGTTCATGCGGGGCGGGGCGATGCACGGAACGACCCCGGACAACGGCGACGCGCCCCTGGAAACAGCGCCCACTCGCCTTAGCCCTCCGCAACCGGAGGAGGCGGGCAAGAACGCCTCGCCGCAGGCGGGGAGCGAGGCGCCATGATCCTCCAGATGATCGGCTGCCATCATCGCGCCTCGGGCGTGGACGTACGAGAGCGGCTGTCCTTCGGCAAGGAGCAGACCAGCGATGCGCTGGTTCGCTGGCGGGAGAGATTTCCCGAGGCCGAACTGGCGCTGCTCTCGACGTGCAACCGCGTCGAGCTCTACGCCGTGGGCAGCGCGCCGGAAACAGCCCCGCCGGCCGAGGAGTTGATCGACGCGTTGACCTCGTACCATGGGCTGCCGGCCAAGGGCGTGGAAGGGCAATTGACGTCGCTGGCGCAGCGGGAAGCGGTGGCCCACTTATTCCGCGTGGCCGCCAGCCTCGACAGCATGGTGGTCGGCGAGCCGCAGATTCTGGCCCAGGTAAAACAGGCGTATCAGCGGGCCGTGGAATGCGCGGCGGCGGGGCCGGCGTTGCACGATCTGTTTCAATCGGCCCTCCGGGCGGCGCGGCGGGTCCACAACGAGACCGAACTGCACAAGCACCGGGTGAGCGTGCCGAGCGTCGCGATCGCCGACTTTGCGAGCCGGGTCTTCGAGCGGTTCGACGATAAACGGGTGCTGGTGCTGGGCGCCGGCGAGATGGCCGACGAAACGCTTCGCTACCTGAAGGATGCAGGCGCAGCGAAGATTCGGGTCGCGAACCGGAGCTGGGAGCGCGCCGCGACGATCGCCCGGCAGTGGGAGGGCGTGGCGACGCCGTGGGAGCACCTGTGGGACGAATTGGCCGCGGCCGACGTGGTGATCGGGGCCGCCGGCGCCAAGGGCGCGATCGTAACGGCCGCCGAATTCGATCGGCGGGTCGCCCGCCGGCGTCAGCAGCGGCCGCTGTTCATGCTGGATCTCGCCGTGCCGCGGAATTTCGAGCCGGACGTGGGCGAGCAGCTCGGCGTTTACCTGTACTCGCTGGACGATCTGGCTGAAGCTTGCGAGCGGAATCGGGCGGCTCGAGCGGCAGAGCTGCCGGCGGCGGAGCGCATCATCCAGATAGAAGCCGACGCCTTTATGGCGGCGGCGCATCGGCGGCTTGCGGGACCTGTCATTACCGGGCTGCGGCGAAACCTGGAACAACCCAAGCAGGCGGAGCTCGAGCGGCTGTTCAACAAGCTGCCGCAACTTGATGAGCACGCCCGGTCGGAGATCGAGCAGTTTGCGGACCGGCTGGTCAATAAACTGCTTCACCCGCCGATGGAATCGCTGCGCGACGCCTCGCAGGAAGGGCCGCCGCACGGGCTCTTGGAAGCGCTGCGGCGGCTATTTCGGCTGGAGGACTGAAGGCGCTCGAAGCCTGCAGGAGGGCGGAGCGCTCGCAGGCGGTTCCATCGCCTCTCTCTTATCATTCGATCGCCGGCAGGGCCGGCAGAGGGCTTGACGGAGCCTGGTCGTCCGCGGACTGCGGACACAAATTCATCGAATTGCGGGATTAAAAGGCGTCCAGCTTCAATCCCATTCTTCCTCGTCGGCGTCGTAGGCTAGCTCGTCGCTTTCTTCTTCGCCTTCTTCATCTTCATCGTCTTCGTACTCGTACTCGTCGTCATCTTCAAGATCTTCATCGTCCTCGACTTCCTCCCACTGGTCGTCTTCGTCTTCATCTTCGTCGTCGACGCCTTCCTCTTCCTGATCGTCGTCGTCTTCGTCCTCGTATTCATATTCGTATTCGTCGTCGTCCTCGTCGCCGTCTTCATCCTCGTCTTCGTACTCGAAGTCTTCGTCCTCGTCTTCGCGATCGTCGACCAGCGTCGATCGGCGGGAGAGCGACGCCAAGAGTTCGTCCTGCAGGGCCAGGGTAGCGCCGAGGGGTTCGAAAGTCGTCAATTGAGAGCGCACGATAAATACTCCTAAACGATCCAGAGGCACGCGCGGGACTTGCCAAACGCCCATTAGGCCGCCGCAGCGGCCTCGCGCGTCGTCGAGTTACGAATTTGATCCACCGGCGGCAATTCTTCCAAGCGGCGGAGGCCAAAAACTTGCAAAAACTTTCGCGTCGTCCCGTAGAGGAACGGGCGTCCCAATTCGTCGCTTCGACCGACGATACGCAAAAAATCCCGTTCCATCAACACGCGCAGGATTTCGCCGCACTGTACGCCCCGCACCGCCTCGATTTCCGCCCGGGTCGCCGGCTGCCGATAGGCGGCCACGGCGAGAGTTTCCAGCGCCGGGGGCGAGAGCCGCAAGTCGGCGTCGGGCGGGTGAACCTTACCGATCCAATCGGCCAGTTGCGGCCGAGTCATGAGCTGCGTGCCCTGGGCGATTTCCACCGGCTGAATTGCTCTTGCGCGATTCCGCAATCGCCGGGCCAACTCGCGTACCAAGGCCCGCGCTTCGGTACCGTCCGCCAGATCGGCCAGGGCGGCCAGTTTTCGCGACGAAAGCGGTTCTCGGGCCAAAAACAGGATCGCTTCCAGGCGGGCCAGCTTGGCGGCCGTGGCATCGTTATGAACGAGCGGCGCCCCGGGCAGACGTCGCACTGAGCCCGGCTGTCGCAATACTGCGGGGCCTCCGCGGCGGGAAGCGCGCCAGGGGGCGCTGGCGGCCGCGGCCGGACCGGCGAGTGGCGAATGGGGCGGGCCCAAGTGCGTTCGCATGGCAGCGCCTATCGAGTCAGCAGCTCGTTCTGGCGGGCTAGCTGCCAGGAGCCGACCTCCGCAACGACCTGAGCGATGCTCTGCTGGGGGTCGTCGGTCACCGCCTCGAACTGCTGAGTGACGTCAGAGCTCGACCCCAGCGGCATCTCGCAGTGAAAGCGGTACTGGCCGCCGTTCCCCCAGCGCTCCAACACGTACTCCACTACGCCAAGCCGGCGGAGCTTCTCCAGAAGGGGCTCGACCTGTTGCGCAAGGGGGGCAGCCTGAGCGGCGGCGGGCGGCGGGCTGGAGACGAGCGGGGCAGCAATCGCCGGCGTCGGTAAGGCGTCAGCCGGCGCCGTCGACGGCGGGCCGAGAGCATGGGGCGCCGAGGCGAGGTATTCGATTTCCGGCCGTTCGACTGCGGATGGCGCGGCGGGCTGGTTCCAGCCGAGTGAGTCTTTTGCGACCTCGATAAAGCGATTCACCACGTGCTGCGCGGTCGGCGGCAGCGGGCCGTAGTAGACCCAGGCCGCGGGCAAGCCCACCAGGACCGACAACATTACCAGGGCGCGGAAAAGAGTGGTCATGTTCGATTTTGGGACGTAGCCGATCGGTCGACGCTAGTGACGAGTCCTGCCTGGGCGGGCGGATGATATCGCCGCGGGTTTCCCCGGGGCAAGAGCGGAACTGCGGCGCTGCGCGCATGTTTGAATCGCCGGCCGGGGCAAGCTGCGCGAAGTTCGCGCGGTCGGTATGGTGCAGATGGGGTTGGGGGCTATGAGCTGTGGGCCATGAGCTGTGGGCTGTGGGCTATGGGCTTTGAGCTGGAGGGGAGAGTGAGCATTTTTGGTCTTGCGGTCGGGTGGCAACTGCGGCCGGGCATGGGTCATGAGCCGCGCGGTTGCCAATAACGGGGCGAGTGGAAGAGGCCTTATTGACCGTAGCGCCGCTAACGAGCCTCTGCAGCCCCGGCCTCAGGCCGGGGGTCGCGTGCCCTTGAGATAGCCGTTGTCCCGATGGAAAGCGACCCCCTCGGAAAAAGGCCGGGGCTGCATTTGATGGGTCCATGGCACATTGACGGCGCAGCGCTCGATAGGCCGACGCGGCGGGGGCCGCTTCTGATACCCTCCACGCGCCCCCAGGGGGAAGGGGCCGGAGGGTTTTAATATATATAGGTCGAGCCGGCGGCCCTGAGGCGGGGTGCTAGCAGTGCCATGGCAACTACGGCCAGCAGGGCGGCGTGTGGTTCTGGCCCGGCTGCGTTGGCGACCTGCGCAAGGGCTGGGGCGAACTGCTGCTGCCAAACCAGGTAGTCGGCGGCGTCGACGGCGCCGTCGCCGTTGGCATCGCCCTGGAAGTGGAGAGCCCCGCTGGCAAGGCCAAAACCCTGCTGCCAGGCGGTCAGGTCGCCGGCGTCGACGTCGCCGTCTTCGTCGAAGTCGCCCTCCAGTGGATTGTCGATGCGGACCCATGCCTCGTACATCGCCAGGCCGGCGTTCATGCCCAGGTCGTGGTAATAGGAAATCGGACGGCTGATGGCGAATTGCGTTTCCAGCGTCACGGCGATGTCGGCGCTCATTTCGTTCTGAGCGAAGGCCGTCGTCGTGCGGGCGCTGGTCGAGCTGCCGGATTCCTGCAGCAGGTTGGGCTGCAGTTGGCGATAGGCGACCCACCAGGGATTGAGGTGGTGGTTGGCGCTGGTGCGGACATAGCCCCAGTCGTCGATGTTGAACTCGCCGGGATATTCGCTATCAGGCCCCAGGCCGTTGGGGCCGGTGATGCCATAATCGGGAACCGAGGAGTGGAAGTCGACAAACAGGTCGAGCCCGTCGCCCGGCGTGGCCGCCTGGTCGGCGAGCATCGCCTCGCCATTGAGCTTCTGCTCGGTCCGCTCGGGGCTGTTCCAGTCGTTGCCCGCGGGCCCCTCGTCCCAATAGCCGTTGGAGTCGGAGTTGGGCCACTGGAGCATGGCGCGGGTCAGGCCGGCGGCGCGGCCCGAGGCGTTCAGCGTGGGATAGCAGAAGATCTCGGCCTTGTCGCGAAGGGCGGCGGCCCGCGGGTCGTCGGAGACGAGCCAGTTCACGAGGCCTTCAAACGTGTAGACGCCGAGGGTCTCGGCGGCGTGCTGCCCGGTGACGACCATGGCCTTGCGCTTCGGCGCGGCGGAATCGGTGGCAGGATTGGTGATGCGATAGGCGAACAGATCGCGGGCCGGGTGATTGCGGCCGAGCTCGTCGACGCCCGCGGGGGCCTGGCCGATGACGCCGGCGGCGTTGCCCGAGGCGGTCGGCGCCGCCCAGGGGGTGGCGAGCACGGCCTGCGAATGGTCGACGCTGCGGCTGTAGGGATAGGGAATCGCGTAGGCGACGTACACCTCGTCCGCGGCGAAGGGGGCGTTGAGCGTGAAGGTGAACAGGTCGTTGGCCGGATTGGGGTCCGCGGTGCTGAGCGTGTTATTGGCGTTGGGGAAGAAGTTCCAGTTGACGCCGTCGTAGGAGTAGACCATTTCGTGGTCGTAGAGCTCGTGATCGGTCTCGATGCTCGGATCGTCGCAGCAGGAGCCGTCGCCGGCGAATTCGCCGCGGATCGAGAAGGTAAGGTTACGGCCCTGGACGCCGCTGGCCTTGAAGTAGAGCCAGCGCCAGTGGTCGTCGCCCAGGTTGTAGCCGCTGCCGGCGTAGGAGTCGCGCCCGACGAGGTTGATCGTGTCGCGGACGACCGAATAGCTCTGGAGCGACCCGGAGTCGAAGTTGGCGTCGAGGGCGACGGCGGCATGAGCGACCGTCGGGGTCGCGACAATAAGCCCGTAGACGGCGATCGCTAGTGCGCCAACGCGCGAGGGCGAGGTCAGACGTAGCATCTTCTGATGTTCCGTAGCGAGAGGGGACTGCGCTTGATTGTAGCTGGAGGGAGACGCAGAGGGCGCGATCGCGGGTCGCGCTTCTGCGCAGAAGAACATGCGCGTTGCGGGAGGGCGGCCGCGCTGCCGCTGCCGCGACGAGGCGTCATCGCGGGCGGAGCGAGGGAACTGGCGTGTGACGGCTTCTTCGCAGCGCTCAAAATGGCGCTTTGCGGCCGACCGGCTAATCGGCCGTCGGATATCGCGGCGGGATGACAGGTCCCTCGTCGCTGACGAGCGAGCAGCGCTGGTCGTCCTTGAGCATTTCGGATATTTTCCTTGGCTCGCCGCCGACGGTCATCTCGTCGCAAACGAGCCGCACGCCGTGACTGTAATCGACGTACGAGTTGACGTGAACATTGCTGAGGGGCTGGATCGGACGGCCGTCGAGTTGCCGCCAGCCGTAGATGCAGACCCGGTTGGGGCGTTCGAAGATTCGAGGCGAGAGGACGATGTCTTTCTTGGCGCCGATGGTGAGGGCCCCCAGGGGCCGGCCGGCGCGCTGCTGCTCGATCTTCTCGTTCGACAGGAGAAACGCGGCGATTGATTCGCGGTCTTCGGCGAGGGGCTGCGGGGCGAGCTTCACCTCGGCGGCGGCGTCGACGGCGTCGACCATCTTTCGCGTGGGCAGCGTGCAGCCGAAGCGGGCGGCGATTTCTTGCGCGGTTTGCGGCGTCATGGGGATGCGGACGAAGTCGTCGTCGCCGCCGACGGCGAGGTAGTCGGGCATTACTTCGATCTGGCCCGCAAGTCGGCCGCTGGCGATGGGCACGGGTTTGAACTGGCGGAGGAAGCTTGGGATGTTGCCGCGGGAGATTTCTTTGAGGATGGCAGCTTCGCGATCTTCGCGAGGGAGTTGTGCGAGGCGCTGCATGAACGCGCGGCCGCCGGAAGCGACCGCGGGACGCGCCGGAATCCCGCTCCCTCGAAGGGAGGGGCTAGGTGAGGGATTGGCAGCGTGTGTGGACGTAACTGCTGATTGCGAGTCGTTTGATGGGCCGCCCCCCTCCCTATCCCTCCGCGCCACGGGGAGGGGACCGGAGCTGGCGTGAGGGGATCCGGCGCTAGGTTCTGACTTTGACGTCGCCATCGGCTTTGCTTGAATCCACTTCTCATAGGCGGGCGGGCCGCCGAACCTTCCCCATTTCCCCTCGGCCGGCGTGCCCAGGGTTTGGGCGTGCACCAGCCCGTTCATCTCTCCCACTAGCGCCGTGTGGAGGATCTTGTTATCGGGATTCGTATGCACGCAGAAGTGGACGCGACCGTCGAGCGCGACGTATTGCGTGAACGGTCCATTTTGCGACTGGGCAAATTGAAAGTCCGCCTTGAAGGCGTCTACCATCCGGCCGGTGGCGCGGAACGTGCCGCCCTGAGGGCCGACGACTCGTTTGCCGTCGAGCTCGATCTGGCGGTCGTCGTAGGCGAGGACGACCAGGCGGCGGGCGCCGTCGGCTTGGAGCCAGCGGGCGAGCTTGGCGGCATGCTGTTGGGCGTCGAAGGAGTAGTTGGCGTCGAGAAACGCGATGCGATCGACATACGCCGGGATGTCGTCGAACGCTTCGATCACGCCGAACAGAAAGCTGCCGCCGCCGCTGTGGGCGGCGAGCGTGACGCGGGCGCCGTCGCCGGCGTAGCGAGTTCGCCAGTCTTGTAGAAGCTGGCCGATCCGCGCGTTGGCGTCGCCATGGCTGGCGCGCCAATTGGGCCAGCTCAGCCCGCCGGCCTCGGCGCAGAGAAGCACCAGCGGCTCGTCGGGGTTGAGCTGGCGCAGGAGCCGCGTCTGCGCGGCGACATGTTGGATGTCGTAATGCCAGTCGAGTCCCGGGGTCATGCGGCAGCCGAGGGTTTGCTCGATCGTGTTGCCGTTGGGCAGGGCGTAGAGGAGCAGACGGGCTGCTTGGGTGGTTTTCGGGGCCTGCAAATCGGCCGTATTGACCGCGACGCGAACGTCGATCGATTTGTTCGGAACGAACTCGGTTTTGTCCTTATGTGCAGCGGCGCCGTCGCTTGCACTGTGCGAATCGCCTGGGTGCGTCCTAATTTCGGCGTATGCGCCCATGGGCGGAAGAAAGGCGATGCACACTGCTAACATTACCAGGTTTGAATGTTTGCCAGCGGCGGCCATGTTTCAACTCGCGGCAGTTGGGTCGTGGATTCAGGGGCGGTCGGTTGGCGGAGTGGCGAGTTTCTCTTCCAACGATTCCCGGATGCCAAGCTCGTCCGCCCACCGACGCATATAGGCCGCGTCGAGCGCTTCTTGCACGAATAGAACATCGGCTGCGTCTATAAGGTCGCGATCTCGAGCCGCAACGAGCTTCAGCAGTATGAGGTCTTCCGGCGTTACGAGGGAGACAGGACCAATATCAGTCTATTGCAGTTTGCTGCGACGAAGCAGCTCCCGTTGAAACTTGTCCTCGGCAAGGAGCACGTCAGTGTCGATGCCGCCCCCCCCAAGGTAAATGCGAAATTTGACCAGCGGCATGTCGGCGATCTTATCGATCCAGCCGCGCGTATAGGCCTCTGAAACGACGGGCACTTGAACTTTCGTAACTCTTACGCTGCGAGTCGTTTGTATTCACGACGTGGCATCTGAAGTAAGTCGTGTGATTTCGGTCGTCGTTTGATGCGCCGCGGTTCGAAGCGGTCGGGACGTTTGCC
>JADLBW010000235.1 GCA_020847515.1 Pirellulales bacterium
ACCAACCGCCGGCTCGATGAAGAGGTGGCCGCCGGACGCTTTCGCGAGGATTTGTACTATCGCCTCAATCTCGTCGAGCTGCGGATGCCCCCCCTCCGCCAACGGGTGGCCGATATCCCGTTGTTCATCGACTACTTCTCGCGCAAATTCGCCGAGCGCTACAACCAGCCCGTGTGGCAGCCCAGCGAAACGGCCCTGCAGGCCTTCTGCGAGTACCCCTGGCCGGGCAACGTCCGGCAGCTTAGTTACGTCTTGGAACAGAGCTACGTCCTGCAATGCGAGCCCTCGCTGCCTGGTAAGACTAGCGTCGACGCCGGCGATCGGTCGCTCCCCTTCACCGATCTCAGTCGGCTGCGACGCGCCGCCGTCGAGCAAGCGCTGCGCAGCGCCGGCGGCCATAAGGGGCGGGCCGCCAAGTTGCTTGGCGTCCACCCCAATACGATGACCCGCCTGCTAGGGCAGCTTCGCGACGCTCCGCCTCCTACCGAGCTGCTGTAACATCACCCTCGCTCGCCCCTGCCCGCGGGCCCTCCGTGCACTCCCGGCGAGCGACCAAACCCTGTCCCTCCCGCTCGCAGCAGGCATGGTTATAGGCTATCGCCGCGTCGCATGCCGCAACAAGCCAGTCGGCCGCCGGCCCGCCGGCTTCCCCTTGGCAGTTCATCCCTCGAGGGACGTAAGCGCCAGGCGTGGCGACGCTAGCCCGCTCGCTCGGTAGGACTAGCTCGCGGTTCTTCTGCGAGTTGACGCTCCCTTCCAAAGGCCCCTTGGCCTCCGTCGCCGCCGCTGCCGTCAGCCCGCCTTCGCTCAGGCGCCGCGCCGCCCGTGCCGCTACCCCTGCAGGTCCGCTCCCTGGCTCGCCCTAGATCGTGACGACGACCTCGCGCTAACTCCGCTCGCCGGCGCCATAATAAGGATCGTTTTGTCCGCTATATCTGCTAGCACGCACCACACCATTTTGGTGAGTCCTCATCATTCTAGTGAAAGAGAGCGGCGGGCCCTGTTTTCACCGTGCATCTCACACGGCGCGGCAACATCTCCTCACCATCTTGGTGAATTGTCGCGATGCGTCCGCCGCTGCCTCAATAGGCGGATAACCGCAAGCACGCCAAGCGGTTAGACGACCTCGGGCGACGGGCCGGCGCGTCATGGCACGCCGCTCGCTTAAGGGAACCGCCGGCTGATAGTGCGTAGTCGCAGTTGGCTAGGCCGGTCAGCAGCTAGCGAGTTTTTGTCTGCCGGCGTCGGGGCGTCGAGCCCGGCCGCGGGGACGTCACTTGAAAGGAAAAGCACATGAGTCACATCCAACTCTACGAGCAGGAAGACATGGGCTATGGCGCGGATTCGTTTCGTCGCAAGGAAGACGCGAAACTCGCCAAACGCAACCGTCCGTCGCATGCTCGTCGCCGTGGCAAGTCGCCGCAATCGGTCAACGGCATACATCGCCGTCGCAATCGCAAAATGAGTTGGTAATTCGCCCTCCGCGTCTCGCGACGATTCGCCGCGCGCGCCCTCTGCGTGCGCCGGACGGTTGTCGACGGGCGCGTGCTTGCGTGCGCCACCGGCGCATAGCTGGCGCTTAGAGTCTCGGCTCGCCCTGCAACTGCGAGCCGCGGCGCCGGGCAATTTACCAACCGACGCTTTAGTCCAGGCCTGCAAGCTTGGGGTCTGGCGGCGGCGACATCGGCAGGAGTTGAGTCGCGTCCAAGCGGGCCCAAGGCAGTCAGCCCACGGCTCCGGGCGCTCGATGTGATGAACTTTTCATAGCCGGCGGGCCTGCCCTGCAGGAGCGTCGCGGGTGGTTGGGCAAGAGCGTGCAACACATGAGATGCAACCGCATGCGGGCGGGCCGCGAGGCTCGTCACGGGCATGCCCCGGAGTAACGCCGCAGCATGGCCATCGTCAACCGGACATCGAGCGCCGTAGTCGCGCCGCACGGCGAGGCTGCAACGATAGCAGCGCGAACCGCGCCGCCGCAGTTGCTGCGCTGCTTGGTCGTCTGCATGTCGGCGCAGCGGCGTCGTTTGATCCGGGCCGCGGCCGAAGCGCAGGCCTGGGACGCCATCATTTGCCGGGACGCCGGCGAGTTTTTGCGAGTCGCCTTCAAGCGGACGGTGCCCCTGGTCGTCGTCGATTTGCCGGCGGAGTGCTCGGCGGAGTATTGGGAGCTGCGGCAGGCGACGCGGAGTGCCAGCCAGGCCTGTCGGTCGTTGTTTTTTGTAACAGGAACTTCAGCCGATCCGGCGGAGGAGATTTGGGCCCGCGGCATGGGCGTCTGGGCGTACGTCAACGATCTGTGCGGGCAACGAGGGTTCGAATTGGTGTTGAGTGAAGCTCGCCACGTCGTTTCCCGCGATTGTTCGCTGACGCCGGCATTCCCGGACGCATACGAATTCCCCGCCGCCGACGGCAGCGAGGGCGACTGGTAACCCGCTGTTGGCGTCAATGCCTCGCCAGCGATGCACCGCATGGAAATACACAAGTCACATGGCCAGCAGGTCGCTCGAAAACGAAAGCGAGGAAGCGCCTGACGCTGCCGCGGCGCGGACGTCGCCCTCGCGGCAGAACGCCAAGAAGAAGCCGTCTGTCGCTGCTCGCCGAATTCGGCGCAAGCCAGGCGTCGGCGGCGGAATGCACCTCCGCGCTAACAAGCGAATGAATTGGTAAACGCGCCGCCCGCCCGGACGGGCCGGCGGCCAGAGTGAATTTCGAGTTTGCGTAGTTTTTTGTCCACCTTGGTAACGACCCGTAGTTTTCCGCTCTGTCGCTCACGCGCCGCTAGCTTCGCGCGCTGCACCACGCAGTCCGTGCCGCCGGCCGAGCGACGCCACTCGCAAAGGATGACCCACTATGCTTCGACCTGCAATTAAGTCCGCCGCGGCGCTGATCGCGCTGTTGGCGATCGGATGCCTGGCTGTCGCCGAGACGTCGGCGGCGCTGATCAACCTCACGCCGACGCCCGGCTCCTCCAATTCCGTCAATTCCGTCACCCTCTCGTCGCTGGTCGGCACGTCCGACGGCATCGTCGTGGGCGACAAGATCTTCACCGGGTTCTCCTACTCCCGCACCGGCGACATGCCGCAGGCCTCGTCCGTCAACGTGCTGGGCTTCCGCGATCCCGACGGCAACTGGGGCGTCACCTTCCACGGCTCCTTCATCGATCTGCCCGGCGGCGACAATTCCGACGCCTTTATCCGCTTCATGGTAGCCGTCGATCAGGCTTCGCAATCGGCTGGCTGGCGGATTTCCGACGCCCACCTGTTCCTCAGCGGCGCCGGCGTTGGAGACGACTCGGTATTGCTCGTCGACGAGTCGTTCCTCGGCCGCAACGAGACGCTGCACACCTTCATCGCCAAGGCGGGCAGCGCGCAGCAGGCCCAATTGCATGACCAGGTGCAATTCGACCCCATGTCCAACCAGCTTGTCGTAACCAAGGACATCTTCGCCCGCGCTGCCAATGGCGGCTTCCTGCCGGCGCGTGCGACCGTCATCGATCAGTCCTTCTCCCAGACGCAGATACCCGAGCCGGCCACGGCGACCATGTTCGGCGTATCCGCCCTGGCCCTGGGTGCGGTCGTCCGGCGACGGAAGTAACCCCCGCCGTCCGGCCGTCGTATGTAGTGCAGCTTGCTAATCCCGGCGAGCGACTGCGAGACCGCTCGCCGGTTGGTTGATAGTCCGAGCGGAAAACGGCGGCGAGGCGACGAAGAAGTTGCCTCGCCGCTAGTTATTGCGCTATGCCAAACGGCTGATCCTGGCGCAGCTTCAGTACGTTTCTGGCCGCCAGCCGCCAGCCGCCAGCCGCCCTGGATCGTTCGCCGCGCCCCTCGAGCCGCCGGCGGCCCTCCCGCTAGCGCCCCAGCAGCCGGTCTACCGCGACGCCAATATTCGGCTCGCGCATTAGCGACTCGCCCACGAGCATCGCCTGCACGCCGGCCGCCGCCAGCCGCTCTACGTCGGCGCGGCTCTTGATGCCGCTCTCGCTCACCATCACGCACTCCGCCGGCATCCGCGCGCGCAGCCGCAACGAGTGCTCCAGATCGACCGTAAACGATCGCAGATCGCGGTTATTGACGCCCACCAGCGCCGCCCCCGCCGCCAGCACCCGGTCCAGGTTCTCCGGATCGTAGAGCTCCACCAGCGGCGTCATGCCCAGTTCGAGCGCCTGATTATGGAGACCGCGAATACGGCAGTCGTCCAGTCATTCGGCGATCAGCAGCACCGCGTCGGCCCCCGCGGCTCGAGCTTCTAAAAGCTGATAGCCCTCCAGAATAAAATCCTTGCGCAGCACTGGCGCCGCCACAGCCTCGCGGACGGCCGTCAAGTACTCCAGCCGACCTTGAAAATACGGTTCGTCCGTAAGCACGCTGATGCAACTGGCGCCGTGGTCAGCGTAAATGCGAGCGATCCGCACCGGGTCGAAATCTGCACAGATCACGCCGGCCGACGGGCTGGCCTTCTTCACTTCGGCGATCAGGCGCACCGGGCCCGGTTCGGCCAGCGCCGCAAAAAAGTCTCGCACCGGCGGCGCGTCGGCGAGCCGCCGCAGCAGCTCGCGCTCCGGCACGCGCTGCTGGCGTTCGGCAACTTCACGCCGCTTCGTCGCGACGATTCTATCGAGGATCGTTTCGGCCATAGCAGCATTCTAGCCTCCCCGCTGCAGCGCTTCGAGATCGTCCCCCATGGCCAGGGCCCGATCAACGCCTTCAATTGGGAGAGTGCGTGCCATGTCCACGTCCGCGTGGACATGCTTACTCTCCGGCAAATCACGTCCGCGCCGACATGCTTGCTTTCCTGCAAATCAGTGCCGCGATGGCAAACCTCCGCCTCCATCGCGCCCGACCGAGCTTGAAGATGCGATCGGCGCTGAGCCCCGGTCGCTAAGGTCGTCGGCTCGCCTAACTCTGGTGTAGACTATAGAACAGCCGCGCCCCGCGCTATCGCGGCCAGCTCGCAACATGAGTCGGCGTTCGTCTAGAGCCCAGGGACGACCACTACATGCAACTTCACCGCAGCTATCTCCGCCGGACGATGCTCCTGGCCGCTCTAGCGTGGCCCGCCGCCTCGGCCGCGGCGCTGGAGCACTTGACGATCGATTCGCCCCGCGGCGACGACGAGCAGATTTCCGGCGAGGCCCTCGTCGAGGCCCAGGACGGCGGGCTGCTGCTGAAGACCCCCGACGGCGCCCTGCGGCGGCTGCCCGCCGCTACGATTCGCAGCCGAAGCTCCGACGACAAGCCGCTCGTCCCGCTTAACGACGAGCAGCTTGCCGAGAAGCTGCTCGCCGAGTTGCCGCCCGATTTCCGCATTCATCAGTCCAAGAACTACATCGTCGCGTACAACACCAGCCGCACCTACGCCGAGTGGACCAGTTCGCTGCTGGAGCGACTGCAGCGGGCCTTCATCGCCTACTGGAAGCGGGAGGGATGCCCCGTCGCCGCGCCCGCTCAGCCCCTGATGGTGCTGGTGTTCGCCGACCAGGCGTCTTACGCCTCCTACGCGAAAAAGGACCTTGGCAGCGCCGTCGGCAACGTCATCGGCTACTACAATCTCGAAACCAACCGCATCATGATGTACGACCTCACCGGCATGCAGGCCTTCGGCGGCAGCCGCGGGTCGCTGCACGACATCACCGCGCTGCTTTCCAAGCCCGCCGCCGAGCCGCTCGTGGCGACCATCGTCCACGAGGCCACGCACCAGATCGCCTTCAACTGCGGCCTGCAGAAGCGGCTTGTCGACAACCCCTATTGGCTCAGCGAGGGGCTGGCGACCTATTTTGAGACCCCCGATCTGTCCAGCTCGCGCAGTTGGAGCGGCATCGGCAACGTGAACTACAGCCGCTGGGATCTTTTCCGCGAGAACTACCACGCCGGCAAGACCGTGCCGCTGAAGCGCCTCGTGGCCGACGACAAGCTGTTTCAATCCCCAGCGACGGCGGTCGACGCCTACGCCCAGGCCTGGGCCTGGAACTACTTCCTCATCCGCTGGAGGCCCAAGCAGTATGCCGCCTACCTGAAGGCGCTCGCCGCCAAGCCGCTGCTCCTTGAAGATTCGCCGGCGAAGCGCGTCCAACAGTTCCGCGATCAGTTCGGCGAGCTGGATGAATTGGAAAGCGAATTCTATCGCCGCATGGCCCGCGTCAAATAGCCGGCGCCCACTTACGCCTCTCCCAACCGCCGAAACTCCTCCCGCAACGCACCATACAAGCCTTGAAATATCGGAAACAACCGGTCGTACGCCTTGCGGGCCTGGGCCTGGGGCTTGCTGCCGTCGGCGACTTGCACCGTGGCGGCGCACGCCTCCGAGATGTTCTTGTAGTGTCCGGCGCCCACCGCCGCCAGCAGCGCCACGCCGTAGGCTGGCCCCTCGTCGGCCGCCATGCCATGCACGGCCTTGCCGAATACGTCGGCCTGCATCTGCCGCCAGAACCGGTTCTTCGACCCGCCCCCCCCGGCCCGCACCTGCTTTACCGGCACGCCAAGCCCTTCGATGATCGCCAGGCTGTCCCGCAGCGCGAACGTCACCCCTTCCATGATCGCCCGCACGACGTGGCCGCGGGTGTGGGCCAGCGTGATGCCCACCAGGGCCCCGCGGGCCCGCGGATCCAGATGCGGCGTCCGTTCGCCCGCCAAATAGGGCAAGAACTGCAGCCCCTCGGCCCCCGTCGGCGTGGCGGCGGCTTCGCTGCACAACTGCTCGAAGCTGATCGACGACTTCTTCCCGTTCTTTCCGACTGAGCTGCACATCGCATCTTGGAACCATTGCAGCGAGCCCCCGGCCGACAGCACTACGCCCATCATGTGCCATTTTCCCCGCACCGCATGGCAGAACGTGTGCAGTCGCCCCTGCGGATCGAACTGCGGCTGATCGCTATGCACGAACACCACGCCGGAGGTGCCGATCGACGTGGCCAGCAGACCCGGCTTCACGATGCCGTTGCCCACGGCCCCGGCGGCACAATCGCCGGCGCCGCCTACCACTTGGCACGCGGTTGTCAGCCCCAGCAGCTTGGCCGCCTCGGGGGTCAGCGTGCCGGTCGCCTCCTCTGATTCGTAACAGCGGGGCAACAGCTCGCCGTCAAGCTCCAATTTCTCCAGCAGCTTCGTCGACCAGCGGCGGTTCACCACGTCCAACAGCAGCGTGCCGCTGGCATCGCTCACTTCGCTGGCGAGCTCGCCAGGGAGCCGCCGGCGGATTTCATCCTTCGGCAATAGCACCTTCGCCGTCCGTGCGAAGTTCCGCGGCTCGTGGTTTCGCAGCCACAAGATTTTCGGCGCCGTGAATCCCGTCAGCGCCGGGTTGGCGACCAACTGGATGAGCGCTGCCCGCCCCCCGGCCCGCGACTCGATCTCGTCGCACTCGGCCGCCGTGCGCTGGTCGTTCCATAGGATCGCCGGCCGAATCACCCGGCCCGACTTGTCGAGAAACACCGAGCCGTGCATCTGTCCCGAGAGGCCGATGGCCGCGACGTCGGCGGCCTTCAGCTTTGCCTGCTTGACCACCTGGCGGACGGTCTTGACGGTCGCCCGCCACCAGTCCTCCGGGTCCTGTTCGCTCCACAACGGCCGCGGATGGGCACAAGGATAGCCCGCGCTGGCCGAGGCCAAGATCCGCCCGTCCGGTGCGATCGCCAGCGCCTTGGTCCCCGAGGTGCCCACGTCGATGCCAATCAAAGCCGCCATAGTTGAGCTCCGCCAGTTGCATGGGTCGCCGCCAGGTATGGCGTCAAAGTATAATCGCGGCGCGAGCGAACGCCAGAATCGCCGCCGGCGCCGTCAGTTGCGGCACATGTCCGCAGCCAAGGCGACCGGCAAGATGACCAGGGCCGATCAGTTCTTCAAACTGCAGACCTGCGTGCCATGTCCACGTCCGCGTGGACATGCTGAATTTCCATTCGCGTGCGTGTCCACGTCCGCGTGGACATGCTGATGTCCCATCAGCCAACGGCCACCTCGGTGGATATCCGTGCCCGTCGCGACCGACTTGATTTGAAGAAACTTATCGGCCCCGGCATGATCGCTGAGTCAACCTGACTGCCGATTTTCAATCGGCCCCATTTAACGTACTCGATCCATTGCCCCCTTCGACATGCGCAGCCGCCACACGCCCAGTCGTCGACGAGCGCCGGCGCCGTGGTGCCCAGCACGGTTGAGCTTGCTGCTGCTGACGGCACTGTCCGTCGCCTGCCCAGGGTGTAGCCGTCGAGCGCCGACCCATGATCCGGCTGATTCTGCGGCCCCCAAGGCCCCGCCGCCAGCTATTAAACTGGTGGTGCAAGTCGCCGGCGACGACGAGCTGGCCGCCGGGCTGCGGCTGCTGCGCGGCGAATGGAAGGCCCGCAGCGGCGGAGAGCTGGACGTCCGCGCCGGTTCGCTCGACGACCTCGCCGCCGGCCTCGCCGGCGCCGATCTGGTGATCTTCCCCTCGCGCTGGCTAGGGCACCTTGTCGAGCGCGGCGACTTGCGCCCCATGCGGCGATCGGTGCTCGATAGCGCTGAGCTGGGATTCAACGACCTCTTCCCCGCCCTTCGCAGCGGCGAGTTGCGATACGCCGGGCAGATCTACGCGCTGTCGCTGGGCTCGCCGCCGCTGATGGCCTGTTACGACGGCGCGGCCGAACAATCGCCTGGCAACGAGCCGCCGCAGCCGGCCGCGCGGACCTGGGACGAATTTGACTCGATAAAAACTGGCGCCGAAGCGCCGCGGCCGGCTGCCCTGCCGCTTGCCGACCGAGCGGCGGCGATCAGCTTGCTGGGTCGCGCACTAGGCTATATCGAGCCCCATCGGCGCAGCGAGGCGCTGTTCGATCCCGCCAGCATGGCGCCAGGCATCACCCAGCCCCCGTTCGTCCGCGCGCTGACGGAAATGGTTGCCGCGACGGAGCCCCCGCCGGAAATCCCCTTAGATTTCGCCGCCGCCCTTGGACGGGTGCACACCGGCCAATCGGCCGCCGCGCTCGGTTGGCCAACCATCGTAAAAACGAGCGCCGCTATTGCCGCCGCGACCCGTCCCCTCCACTGGGCTCCGCTGCCAGTCGGCCGCCAGATCTATCAACAACTGCAGGCGACGTGGGAGAACCAATCGACGCCCGCCCGCGTAACCCTTTTGGGCGCGGAAGGTCGACTAGTCGGAGTGACCACCGCCACCCGCAACGCCGTCGCTGCGTTCGAGCTGGCTCAATGGTTGACCGCGGGCGATCCTGCCGTGCAGCTCAGCTCACGCAGCGGAGGCACGCTGTGGTTTCGCGCGTCGCAAGTTCCCTTGGCCGGCAAGTGGCTCGGCCCCCCAGGCCCCGCTGCGCCGGCGGACCAGGCAGCCACAATCGCCGCCGTCGACCAAGCGCTCGCCACCGATAGTCCTGTGTTGATTCCGCGTTTACCCAGCATCGACGAGTACTTGAACGCGCTCGCCCAGGCGGTGCGCTCCGCCGAGCCGGGCGAGGCGTCGGCCCGCACCGCGCTGGAAGCCGCCTCCGCCGCCTGGGAATCGATTACTGACCGCCTCGGCCGCGATAAGCAGCTTCGCGCCTACCACCGTCATCTGAACATCGATGAGGGCGGCCCCGACTGATCACCAACCGGCCGCGTCGAGCGCCCGCTTGGAAACCTCCCTGTCCCCCTCACCCCGTGGAGACTGCTCAAGCAGGTAAAAGCGAAGCCGGCATTCCGCAAATATCCAAAGATGCCATCCTGCACCGCGAGATGCATCCCCGCTCGCTAAAGCGAGCCGCGTACGCCTGCCGCGACAAACCGCCCCGCCGCTCGCCCAGCTCTCACCGCGCCGCCCGCCGCCCCGCCGCACGCCGACGCGCCGCTTGTGCGACTTACCGCAAACCAGTAGTTTGATGGGTTCTACTTAGACCACCAGCGGCTGATTATTTTTCCATGATTCGAAGCGCCGAAGACGACCAGCGGATTGTCATCACCGGCATCGGGCTGACCGCGCCCAACGGCGATACCCTGGCCGATTACCGCGCCGCACTGCTCGCCGGGCGCAGCGGCGTCGAGCCCTACACGATCCGGTATGTCGGCGACACCCTTGCCGGGGTCTGCCATTACGACGAACTGAAATACCAGAACCGCCGCGACGTCCGCCGCGGCACCCGCGCCGGCAGCATCGGCATCTACTGCGCCCGCGAGGCGGTCGCCGATTCGGGCGTCGACTGGGATCGGATCAACCCTGAAACGGTCGGCGTCTACGTCGGCGTCACCGAGCACGGCAACGTCGAGACCGAAAACGAGATCTACGAGATCACCCAGTTCAATTACGACACCAAGGTCTGGTCCCACCACCACAACCCCCGCACGGTGGCCAACAATCCCGCCGGCGAGATCACGCTCAACATGGGGATCACCGGTCCCCATTATACGATCGGCGCGGCCTGCGCCGCCGGTAACGCCGGGCTGATCCAAGGCGCGCAAATGCTCCTGCTGCACGAGTGCGATTTCGCCATCGCCGGCGGCGTCTCGGAGAGCATCCGCACCTTCGGCATCTTCGCCGGCTTTGCCAGCCAGGGCGCCCTGGCCGCCCACGCCGACCCCGCCAAGGCCTCTCGCCCCTTCGACCGCGGCCGCAACGGCATCGTCGTCTCCGAGGGCGGTTGTCTGTACGCCCTCGAGCGCTACAGCGACGCCGCCCGACGCGGAGCGAAGATTTACGGCGAGCTGGTCGGCTACTCGATGACCAGCGACGCCACCGACTTCGTCTTGCCGAACCCTGTGCAGCAATCCCGCTGCATGGAGCAGGCCCTGCGCCGCGCCGGCCTCAACGCCGAGGACGTCGACGTCCTCAGCACCCACGCCACCGCCACCCCCAGCGGCGACGTGCAGGAGTGCCAGGCGATCCGCCGCGTCTTCGGCGGCTCGAACCGCACCCGAATCAACAACACCAAGAGCTTCATCGGCCACGCCATGGGCGCCGCCGGATCGCTGGAGCTCGCCGGCAACCTGCCGGCGTTCGACGACGGCGTCTGCCACGCCACGATCAACGTCGACGACCTCGACCCCGAATGCGCATTGCCGGGCTTAGTATTGAATGAACCCCAAGAGACCGCGGGAGTGAACTATATCCTCAACAACTCTTTCGGCATGCTCGGCATCAACTCGGCCGTAATCATCAAGCGAGTGTAACTCAGATCGACAACCACACGACGGATGCGGCGGAAGACGAAGAGAAGCAACCGCTGATAAACGCTAACAGGCGCTGATATCCCCCGCGCACATAGGTGCGTTGACGCTGCAGGCGATGTTTCCTAAACAATCGCTGATCCGCGCAAATCAGCGTTCATCAGCGGTTCCTCGTAGTTCTATTCGTCGTTCGTCACGAATCCGCATAGGGACAGACATGACCAGAGATCAAATTCGCGAAGAAGTCCTCGACATCCTCAGCGACATCGCTCCTGACGAAGACCTGTCGAGTCTCAAGGATGATCAGAGCTTCCGCGAGCAGCTCGAACTCGACAGCATGGACTTCCTCGACATCGTCATGGAGCTCCGCAAGCGCCACCGCATTCAGATTCCGGAGGACGACTACATGAACCTCCGCAGCATGGACTCGACCGTCAGCTACCTCGAGCCCCTGATGAAGGACATTCAGAAGGTCTAGAGCTGGATGCTGAATGCCGGTCGCTTGATGCGTGATGGCACTATGGAAAATTTACCATCCAGCGACCAGCATCCAGCGTCAGGTTCCTACGACGTCCTCATCATCGGCGCCGGCATGAGCGGCTTGGCCGCCGGCATCCGCCTGGCCTATTACGATCAGCGGGTCTGCATCCTCGAACGCCACTGGACCATTGGCGGGCTCAACTCCTTCTACCGTCTCCGCGGCCGCGATTACGACGTCGGGCTGCACGCCATCACCAATATCACGCCCAAAGGCGCTAAGCGCGGGCCGCTCGCCCGCCTCCTCCGCCAACTTCGCCTTACCTGGGACGAGCTGGCCATCTCGCCGCAGATCGGCTCGGAGATCGCCTTTCCCGGCGTGCGGCTCAGGTTCAGCAATGAGCTTGATCTGCTCCGCTCCGAGATCCACCGCGCCTTCCCCGACCAGCGCGACAACTTTGAACGCCTCGTCGAAGCCGTCATCCAGTACGACGACCTCGATGAAACCCACGCCGCCCAGTCCGCCCGCTTGCGGCTAAGCGAGCTGATCACTGAACCGCTGCTTGTTGAAATGCTCCTCTGCCCGCTGATGTTCTACGGCTCAGCCCGCGAGCAGGACATGGACTGGGGCCAGGTCTCGATCATGTTCCGCAGCATCTTCATGGAAGGCCTCGGCCGCCCGCACGCCGGCGTGCGGCTCATCCTCAAGCAACTTGTGCGCAAGTTCCGCTCCCTGGGCGGAGAGCTGCGGCTCCGCTCGGGAGTCGAGCGGCTTCATGTCGACCAGGGCCGCGTTGTCGGCGTTACGCTGGAAAGCGGCGAGACTCTCGAGGCCAGGCGGGTTCTCTCGTCAGCCGGCTGGCTGGAGACGATGCGCCTTTGCGACGACGGCCAAGCCGTGCCGGCGCAGCGCCCGCCGGGACGCCTCAGCTTTTGCGAGACGATCGCCACGCTCGACGTGGAGCCCAAGCGCCTCGGCTACGACCGCACGATCACCTTCTTCAACGATTGGGAGCGGTTTGATTGGCGGGAGTCCCAGGCCCCCTGCGACGCCCGCAGCGGCGTCGTCTGCAGCCCGAATAACTTCGACTACGACTCGCCCCTCGACAAAGACGGCGCCGGCGTCGTTCGGATTACGGCCCTGGCCAACCACGACTACTGGCGCTCCCTCGACGACGATGCGTACCGCCTCGAAAAGCTCCGCTGGTACGATCGGATCGCTACTTCGGCCGTGCGATTCATCCCCGACTACCGCGGCCGCGTCGTCGACGCCGACATGTTCACCCCCAAGACGATCGTCCGCTTCACCGGCCATGAAAACGGCGCCATTTACGGCGCCCCCGACAAGCAGCTCGACGGCCGAACCCACCTCGACAACCTCTTTATCTGCGGGACCGACCAGGGCTTCGTCGGCATCATCGGCGCCATCACCAGCGGCATCAGCATGGCCAACATGCACTGCCTCAAATAGCCGCAGGATAGCCGCGGCTCAACGAGCCGCCGGCGCCGCCTTCAATGCCAACCCTCCCTTTGGACCCTAACCAGCGCGCCTGCTATAGTTGCATCGGAGGAAGTCCGCCATGGCCACCGATTTCAGAGCTGAACTGAGCGAAGCCGAACTGCTGCACCTCTACCTGGAGCGTCGCTTCGAGAAGGGCCAACGCGGCGGCACGCTTGACGACGTGATGGCCGGCTTCGCCGAGTACCGCCGGCAGTTGAAAAGAATACGCGAATTGGTCCGCGAGGCCGAGGAATCTTTTGCGCGGTTTGGCTCACAACCGCTGGACCTCGATGCGATGTGGGCAGAACTCGATCTCCAATTCGACGCCGAAGGGATTCCAGAATAATGTCCCGGGCGATGTGGACCGCCGAGGCTCGTCGCGATTTAGAGACCCTCGCAGAATTTATCGTACATCGCGATGGTCGACGGCGAACGGCTCGCCAGATCACCCGCGAAATCCGCGACAAGTGCGACCATTAGGCCCGCTTCCCGCTAACGGCAACCGCACGGCCGGAATTCGGCGAAGACATTCGCATCTTCGCACACAAGCGTTGGGTAGTGCTCTTCCGACCGACCCATAACGGCATCAAGATCCTGCGAGTCTTCGACGGCAGCCAGGATTACGAAAGTCTCTACTGCGCAGCGCAGGATTCCGGCCAGGTTGCGGCTACTAAATCGAATCGACAAGCGATACGTTAGTAGCATGCCCCGCGATTTCCTCAAAGACGCCCGCGACTACTACGACGTCATCGTCGTCGGCTCGGGCCTCGCCGGCCTCACCGCCGCGAACATCCTCGGCCGCGCCGGCCGCTCGGTCCTGCTGCTGGAGCAGCACTACAAGCTTGGCGGCATGGCCACCTGGTTCAAACGCCCCGGCGGCCACATCTTCGATATCTCGCTCCACGGCTTCCCCTATGGCATGGTGAAGAGCTGCCGCCGCTACTGGACCCGCGAAATCGCCGACTCGATTGTGCAGCTCAAGGGCATTCGGTTCGACAACCCGATGTTCTCGCTCACCACCACCTTCAACCGCGAGGATTTTACTAAGCTGCTCATCGACGAATTCCGCCTGGAGCCGCACGCGGTACATGGCTTCTTCGACGCCGCTCGCGCCATGAACTTCTACGACGACCAGCAAACCACCACCCGCGAGTTGTTCGACCGCTTCTTTCCCGGCCGCGAAGACGTCATCCGCCTGCTGATGGAGCCGATCACCTACGCCAACGGCAGCACGCTCGAAGACCCGGCGATCAGCTACGGCATCGTCTTCTCGAACTTCATGTCCAAGGGCGTCTTCACCTTCCAAGGCGGCACCGACCGGCTGATCCAGCTCATGGAGGCCGAGCTGCGCCGCAATAACGTCGACATCCGCATCAACGCCAATGTTGAGCGGATCGATTGCACCGGCGGCCGCGTCCACGCGGTTACGGTCAATGGCCGCACGATCAGAGCCGGCGCCGTCCTCTCCAATGCGAACCTCAAGCACACCGTCTTCAACCTTGTCGGCGAGGAGTACTTCGACCGCACGTTCGTCGACGACGCCCGCGCCGTGCGCCTCAACAACTCCAGCACGCAGGTCTACATGGCCCTCAAGCCGGACGAGCAGATTGACGAATCGACCGGCGACCTGCTCTTCAGCAGCACGGCGCCGGTGTTCCGCACCGAGCTGCTCTTGAGTCGCGACGTCACCAGCCGCACCTATTCGTTCTACTACCCCCGCACCCGCCCCCAAGGCCGGCCGCGCTGTCTGATCGTCTCCAGCACCAACGCCCGCTACGAGGACTGGGCCCATCTGCCGAAGGAAGAGTACCAGGCCAGCAAGCGCGACTTGTGCGAAACAACGCTCGACGCCCTCGACAAGTACGTCCCCAACATCCGCGCGCGGGTCGACCACGTCGAGGCCTCGACCCCCCGCACGTTCCATCACTACACGCGGCACCTGGCCGGCGCCAGCTTCGGCACCAAGTTCGAAGGCCTCGCCGTCAGCCGGGCGATCCCGCAGCAGATCCACGGCCTCTACCACGCCGGCAGCGTCGGCATCATCATGAGCGGCTGGCTGGGGGCGATGAACTACGGCGTCATCGTCGCCAACGAAGTCGACAACGGCTTGATGGCCAAACACGCCGCGTCGTCAGTTTCTCAATCTTAAAGAAACCTCTCGCAGAGACGCAGAGACGCAGAAATTTGAAGAACAACGGAACGTTGTAACGCGCTCGTTCTATCCTTACTCTGCGTCTCCGCGCCTCTGCGAGAGATCATTGAACATGTCGTTAGAAAGAATTAAAGCCGCCATCCCTCATCGCGAGCCGTTCTTGCTCATCGACGAGATTGTTGAGCAGAGCGATTCTCGCATCCTCTGCCGGAAGACCTTCACCGGCGACGAGTTCTGGTATCGCGGCCATTACCCCGATTACCCGATCACACCGGGCGTAATCCTCTGCGAAGCGGCCATGCAGGCCGGCGCCGCGCTGCTCTCGAAGCTCGTCGCCGAGCAGACAGATTCCGTCCCTGTCGCCACGCGGGCCAACAACGTCCAGTTCAAGCAGATGGTGCTCCCCGGCGATACGATCGACCTGGAAGTCGAGCTGACCGAACGCCTCTCGACGGCCTTCTTCATGAAGGCCAAAGTCACAGTAAAGGGCAAAGTCGCCTGTCGCTTCGACTTCGCCTGCACCCTGGCGCCCACGAAAGCACCAATGACCAAGCACCAATGACCAAGGTCGCGTGGCCAGCCCTGTTGGTCATTGGTGCTTGGTCATTGGCAATTTACCATTCACGCCATGCCCGACTTCCTTCAACTCGCCGGCCGGCGCATCGCCGTCTTCGGCGTCGCCAATCGCAAGAGCGTCGCCTGGCATGCGGCCCAGGTCCTCCGTGAGGCCGGCGCCGAGGTCGTCTACGTCGTCCGCTCGCCCCAGCGCCAGGCCTCCGTCGCCAGGCTCATCGGCGACGCTCCGCTCTACGTCTGCGACGTCGAACGCCAGGACCAGATCGACCGCCTCGCCGAGCGGCTCGCCGCTGACTTCGGCAAGTTCCACGGCCTGGTCCACTCGATCGCGTTCGCCGCCTACGACCAACGCGGCATGCGCCCCTTCCACGAAACCAGCCGCGAGCAACTGCTGCGCACCTTCGACGTCTCCTGCTTCTCGCTCATCGCCCTGTCCAGCGCCCTGAAAGACCAGTTCGCCCGCGACGCCTCGGTAGTGACGATCTCCATTTCCACCACCCGCATGGCCAGCGAAAACTACGGCTTCATGGCCCCCGTAAAGGCGGCGCTCGATTCCAGCCTCGCCTTCCTCGCCAAGTCGTTCAGCCAGTTCTCGGAGGTCCGCTTCAACGCCGTCGCCCCCGGTCTGCTGAAGACCAGCGCCTCGGCCGGCATCCCCGGCTACGTCGATTCATACCTCTTCGCCCAGCGCGCCACCCTCCGCGGCCGCGCGGTTCAAACCGAAGAAGTAGCCAACGCCGTAGCGTTCCTCCTCAGCCCCCGCTCCAGCGGCGTCAACGCCCAGCGCCTGGTCATCGACGCCGGCATGGAAACCAACTACTTCGACCCCCGCCTGGTAAAGCCCGCCGTCGATGCGCTCTCCAAGTAGCCGCAACTCATGCGGCAGCCGCGGCTCAACGAGCCGCCGGAGCGCTAACAAAAAACTACTTGCCCTGGGTCAATTGGTCGGCAAATGGTCTCGCCCGCGAACGGGCGCGAACGGGCGCGAAAAAGGAACAAGAACAGGAACTCGCCGCGAGGCATTTGCGAGGAACGAAAGAACGGAAACGCAAGCACCACAAGTCCCCCGACCTTCACGGCGCACACTGCTTCCCTTTGGCGCCGTACGGCAGATTTGTAAACCTCTTCCTTTCGCGGCCTTTCGCGTGTTTCGCGGGCATTCTCTTCGATCCAATCCACAATAGACCAGCTCAATCCAGCGTCTGCCGATATCGCTTCACCGCCACCGTAAGCGCCACTAGCGCAAACGCCCCGATCGGCCACAACTGCGGCGCGATCTCCGCAAAACCGTTCCCCTTGATGAGTATCCCGCGCACGATCCGCAGGAAGTGGGTCAGCGGCAAGGCTTCGCCGATCCACTGGGCCCAAATCGGCATCCCGCGGAACGGAAACATGAACCCCGACAACAATAGCGACGGCAGGAAGAAAAAAAACGCCATCTGCACTGCCTGCAACTGGTTCGTGGCGACCGTCGAAAACGTGATCCCCATCGCCAGGTTGGCGATGATGAACGCCAGGGCCACGGTCAAAAGCAGCGCCAGACTCCCCTCCATGGGCACCTGAAACAGCCCCCGCGCCGCCAGCAGAATCAAACCCAACTGGATATATCCTACGACGATGTACGGCACGATCTTGCCCACCAGCGCCTCCAGCGGCCGCGTCGGCATCGACAGCAGGTTTTCCATCGTGCCCCGCTCGCGCTCCCGCGTAATGGCCAGGCCGGTGATGATTACCATCGTCATCGTCAGCACCACTCCCATCAGCCCGGGCACGATGTTGTACTGCGTAATCGCCTCGGGGTTGTACCGGGCGTGAATCCGCAACTCCACCGGCCCCGGCCGCCCGCGAAGCTCCGCCAGCGGCCCCTTCAGGTCGTTCGACAGCGACGTCTCAATCAGCGACCGCAGCGCCGCCACGGCGTTGCTCGTCGCCGCCGGATCGGTGGCGTCCGCTTCCATCAGAATCGCCGGCCGCTGGCCGCGGATCAGATCGCGGCTGAAGTTCGGCGGCACGCTGACGACGAACAGCACCTCGCCGCGAACGATCGCCTCGTTCGCAGCCCGTTCGTCGGCATACTGCTCCACGAAGCTGAAGTAACCGCTGTTCTGAATCGCCTTAAGCACCGTTCGCCCCTGCGGGCCATAGTCGGCCAGCAGTACGCCGGTCGGCAACTGCTTGGGGTCCGAGTTGATCGCGTACCCGAACAGCACCAATTGCAACAGCGGTATGCCGACCATCATCCCGAACGTCACGCGATCGCGGCGCATCTGGATGAATTCCTTCACCACGATGGCCCAAAACCGCCTCGGCGAAAACTGCCGTCGCTCGCCCATAACCAATCCCCCTCCCTCGAAGGGAGGGGCCAGGGAAGGGATTGACCGACCCGAAAGCCGTCCAAGCCGTCACAGGCCGCCATACCAAACGCGTTATCCCGGAGTTGCCCGCGAATCACGCGAATGCACGCCCAGGGCTCCTATTTCAAAGTCTGGCTATTCGCGCCGATTCGCGCAATTCGCGGGCCGCCTCTCCCGCAACCAAGAAACTCCCGCGAAACACGCGAGAAGACGCGAAACAATTAGAGTATCTAAGGCATCTATAACCTAAGGGCATGAAGTGCTTCTTTATGAGAAGCTCAGTTGCAGCCATTAATTGAAGTCGTCCCCCACCACGTCGGCTTGCATCGGCCTCTTCTGTTCATCCCCTTTCGCGATCTCTCGCGTCCTTTCGCGGGCAACTCTTAAGCCGCCTGTTGCGAGCGCTCCATCAAGTGTATGAACACGTCCTCCAGCCCTGACTCAATCTCCCGCCACTCATACGGCGGCGCTTGAAACGGCCGAATCGCCTCGGCCAGCGCTTGCGGGTCGTCGCCGCTCACGTGCAGCAGATTCCCGAACGGCGCCGACTGATCCACCCCGGGCCGCCCGCGGAGCTGCTCGTCGAGCCACGCCAGATTAGGCCCGCTTACCGACCAGGTCGTCAGTCCCGCTTGGCGAATCACCTCCTCGACCGTTCCGGTGGTCAGCAAATGCCCGTTCAGCAAGTACGCCAGCCGATGGCATCGCTCCGCCTCATCCATGTAATGCGTCGTAATCAGGAAGGTCAGGCCGCTGGCGGCCAGCTCGTGGATCTCCGCCCAAAACTCCCGCCGCGCTTTCGGATCGACTCCCGCCGTCGGCTCGTCGAGCAGCAGCAGCTTCGGCTCGTGAATGAGGCAGGCCGCTAGCGCCAGCCGCTGCTTCCACCCCCCGGAAAGCTGCCCGGCCAATTGCCGGCGCCTTCGCACGAGGCCAAGCTGCTCCAGGCTCCGCCGCACCGCTTCCCGCCGGTTCTTCACGCCATACATCCGCGCGACGAAGTCGATATTCTCCTCGATCGTCAGGTCTTCCCAGTAGCTGAACCGCTGCGTCATATAGCCGACCTGCCGCTTGATCGGTTCGCTCTCGGAGAGCACGTCGTAACCCAGCACCACGCCGGAACCTGCGTCCGGCACCAGCAGGCCGCAGAGCATCCGAATGAACGTCGTCTTGCCGCTGCCGTTGGGCCCGAGAAAGCCGCAGATCTCTCCGGCGCGAACTTGCAGGCCCACATGGTCGACGGCCACCAGGTCGCCGAACCGCTTCGTCATTCCGGCGACGTCGATCGCAAATTCCTCTGGCATCCTGTCGGTTTCCCTTTTGCCTGGCCCTGGCGGCCGTCGGCCCCCCGTCGCTACTTGTCCACGAGCTCTACGTCAACGGGCTGCCCCGGATGCAATTTCGCCGCCGTCTCGCGATCGAACGCCGCTTCGACCATGAACACCAGTTTTTGCCGACTCTCGCGGCTGTAGATCACCGGCGGCGTATATTCCGCCCGCGGCGAAATAAAACTCACCCGTCCCGGCAGCGACTCCGCCGCTCCGTCGACTCGGACCCTGACGTTCGCCCCCAGTTCGATTGTCCCCAGCAGGGCCTGCGGGATGAAAAACCGGACCTTTACCTCTTCTGGCGGCAGCAAGGCCACCACTGGGCTGCCGGCCGGCACCCATTCCCCCCGCTGATAGAGCGTGTCGAACGTCAGGCCGCTGCTCGGGGCCGTTTGCCGGGTCTCGTCGAGGTTCCACTGCGCTCTCACCCGCGCCGCCGCCATGGCCTCGACATTGGCTTCCGCCGCCGCTATCTGGTCCGTCCGCGATCCCAGTTTGCCCGTCGCCAGTTCAGCCTCCAGTTGGACCACACGCTGTCGATTCTGATCACGCGTCGCATTGACTCGATCGAACTCCTCCTCGGTGACCGAGCCGCTTCGCACCAGTCGCCCGACCCGCGCCGCCTCGCGCTCCGAGAACTCCAGCGCCGACTGAGCTTGCTTGAGCTGCGCCGCCAGCGACTCGACTTCCGTAGGCCGCAGGCCTTTGCGCGCGTCCGCTAAGCGCGCTTGCGCCTCGGCCAGCCGCTGGTCGGCCTCTCGCACCGCCGCCTGCTCGGCCGTGTCCTCCAGCGCGAACAGCAAATCGCCCTGGGAGACCGCCGTCCCCCGCGCGACTTCCAGCGACGTCAATTCGCCGGCCCGCGGCGAGGCGATGTAGACGAACTCCCCCTCGACATAGCCTTGCCAGCGACCAGTTTCCCGCTGCGGTTGGCAGCCGGCAAGCAAGCAGGTCGCCGCCAGCGCACCGACGGCCAGCCGCCGCACTACCCCCCGTTTCGCCAGGTGCGCGCTCACGATGGCGACCTTCCTTTCGCCGTCAGGACCCCCTCCAGAAAGACCGAGACGACCGCTGCCACTCCGTCCCGCGGCGACAGCCCCAGCGTGGCCAGGTTCGCCGGCGTCAGGATGTTCTGGACCGCCACCTGCAGCACTTGAATGACCAGTTCGAGCGGCACGTCGCTTCGGACGACGCCGCTGCGGCGGCCCTGTCGCAGCATCTTGGCAAAATGCTGCGTGATGACCGCATTGCGCCTCGCCTGGGCCAACTCGAACAGGCCAGATGGGGCTCGGCCGACGTCCCTCAAAAACGCGGGCTGGATCTCGCCGGCATGCCGCTGCAGGCAGGCCAGCGTTTCCCCCAGTCCCGCAGCCACGTCGACCGACTGAGCTGCCACCTGATCCAGATCGCTTTCGAGCTCCGCGAACTTATCGACAATGACCGCCTCGATCAGCGCCGTCTTACTGGCGAACGAGCCGTAGAGGGTCTTCTTGCTGATGCCTAACTGGCGGGCAATCTCATCCATGGTGACTTGGCGGAAGCCGTGCAGGAAAAACTCCCGGCGGGCCGCGGCGACGATTCGCTCCGCTGCAGCGCCGGCGGACTCCATTGCGACAGTCGGCTTCAGCGACCCCATGTTTGGCGCCCCCAGGAAACCATGGAAACCAGTGCAGTATACTTAGTTTCCAGGCCCGGAGTCAAACTTGTGCGCCGCCGGCGAGATCTGTTCCCGCAGCCCACGCCAACTCCCAAAAATCGCCAGTCTCTAAAAAAGGGCAGCAAGCATTCCGCCAGCCTGGTTCGCCCTGGGGGCCCCTAAGCCCCGCCGTCCACCGCGTCGCCCGCACGCCGAGCACTCGCTCCGCCACGCCGCGGCGTCACAGCGCAGTTCGCCGGCGCTCGGTGGCCAAAAATAGTCGTGGATTGATCCCTGGAGCTGAGCTAAGTTCGACTCTTAAGAAGCACTGCACGCTCCCCTCACGTGTGGCACGGACTGTCGCGCAAGAGGCCCTCCTTGCTTGGCAGGTGGACACAACGCTCACCGGATTACCCCCCTGGTTCGATCCGGCAGGCAACCGGCCGATGAGATCACAACACCGCACAAGGGCCAAATTCACCGCCCTGCACCTCGTAACGGCATTACACAAAATCTTTAGAAGCAAGGACTTGGAATTCTGTCGCCAAAAATGTAATTCGTTCTCAGACCCGCCTGCGTCCCCATGCCGCCCGCACCGCCGCGAGGCGGCCCACCCCTTCGACGGCGGAATCCTGGCTGAGAGATCGCACGCCGACGTCGATGGCGACCTCCAACGACCGTCGGTCCCGCCCTCCGGCGACCGCCAGCAAAGCTGGCCGTCGGCCTAAGACCATGCTATGCTGAGAGTTGAGGCGACCGCGCAACGCGGAGCTGGCGCCTTCTGGCGTTGCAAGTGAGGCGGCAACGGTTCGATCGGCCTTGGCGCGACTTCGCCCCCGAACAGAGAGTCCCTTGTCCTGCACGTCGGTAGACCCGTTCCCAGCCTGACTGGGGCTGTTTGAGCCCACAGACCCCGCCCGGGCTGTCGAGATCGCGTACCTTCTTCGCCTTTGGATGCATGACCGCCAACGAGCTCCTAGACCTGCTACGGCGAAGCCAACTGGTAGAAGAGGACCAGTTGTCGAAGTTTCTCGGCATGCTGGCCGCCGCTAACGGTCATCGCCTTCCCGAAGATCCGGAAAAAATCGCCGCGGCGGCCGTCGACGCGGGGCTGCTCACCGAATGGCAATCCGAAAAGCTGCTCGCCGGCAAGCACAAGGGCTTCATCCTCGGCAAGTACAAGCTCCTGCGACACCTCGGCAAAGGCGGCATGAGCCAGGTCTACCTGGCCGAGCATATGCTCATGAAACGCAAGGTGGCCATCAAGGTGCTGCCCGCCAATCGCGTCGAGGATTCGACCTACCTGGAGCGGTTCCGCACCGAGGCCCGCGCCGCCGCCAAGCTCGACGATCCGAATATCGTTCGCGTCTACGACATCGACAACGACGGCAAGACCCACTACATCGTCATGGAATTCGTCGACGGCGTCGACCTCCATGTTCGCGTCAAGGACGACGGACCGCTCCCGTTTGAAAAGGCCGCCGACTACATCGCGCAGGTGGCCCGCGGCCTGGCCCACGCCCACGAGATGGGGCTGGTCCATCGCGATATCAAGCCCGCCAACTGCATGGTCACCAGAAGCGAACTGGTGAAGTTGCTCGATATGGGCTTGGCCCGGCTGATCGACGACGAAGCGTCCCTCACGCTCGAAAACAACGAAAACGTCCTGGGAACGGCCGACTACCTGGCGCCGGAACAGGCCCTTAACAGCCATAAGGCCGACGCCCGGGCCGACATCTACAGCCTGGGTTGCACCCTCTATTTTCTGCTCACCGGTCATCCGCCGTTTCCCGACGGCACCATCTCCGAGCGGCTGCTCAAGCATCAGGTCGAACAGGCCCCCAGCATTTTCAAGGACCGTCCCGACGCCCCGTCGACGCTGATCACCATCTGCAACCGCATGATGGCTAAGAAGCCCGAAGACCGCTATCAATCGGCGGCCGAGGTCGAGCAGCGGCTGGGCGAGTGGCTCGCCGATCGCGGCATTACGGTCGGCGAAAACGCCAAACGCAAAGAGTCTGGCGGCTCCGGCGGCTTAGGCAGCGACGTCTTCCGGCGCTTCGCATCGATGAGCAAATCGGGCAGCGACCCCGAGGCCAAGACCACCAAGCTTACCGGCGTCCGCAAGCCTCCGACCCCCAAGCCTACGGTCGTCCGCCCTCTCGACGACGAGGAAATGAAGCTGGCGCCGCTCGATGAAGAAGGGCCGTCGAAGCTCGCCGCCGGGCCGGCAGGCAAAAATCCCGGCGCCGCCCCAGCCGCCGCCGCCCAGCCTGCGGTCCTCGCCAAACCGAAGCCCGCGCGATCGTTAATTGAAGAGGAGTTGGAAGCCGCCCGCAAAGCCGCCGGCCCCATGCCCACCGCCGCCGCCATGCGCCGCGACGGCGAATTCGATCCCCTCAAGCCGCCCGGCTACAGCGGACCCAGCTATGGGCCGCCGACCTGGGTCTACGTGGCCATCGGTCTGGGAGTTTTCGTGGTCGTCGGGGTGGTCATCGCCCTCATCACGACCAGTTGATCGCCGCGCTCGGTCGCTCAGCGGAGCCGAGCGGTCACCCCCGAGCCAGCGCATCGCTCTGCTCGACGAAGTCGTCCCCGGACCATTGTTCGTCCCGCTGAATCATCCGCTGGGCGCCTGCCCGGGCGGCCGCCCGGGCCTCGCGCTGGCGGCGCACCAGATCGGAATGAGTAGTGAAGTATTGCAGGCTGTGCCCGCGAAAGTCCTCGAGCCGCTCGAATCCGTGCCGATCCATGAACTTCAGCAAGGCGTCGCAGAGGGGGTGGATCAGCCCGTAGCCGTACTTCATCACGCCGGTGCAGACCTGGACGGTATCGGCCCCCAGCAGCAAAAACTGGGCGGCGTCTTCGCCGGTCTCGATCCCCCCGACGCCGCTTAAGGTGCGCCCGGGAAATTCATCGCGAATCACCGTGGCGATTTCCATCACCATGCGCAGCGCGATCGGCAACACCGCTCGCGACGAATATCCCCCCGCCGTGGTGTAGCCCTCGACGGCAGGCTCCGGCCGCAGCGTCTCGAGATTCACGCCCAGCACGCTGCGGATGGTATTAATCGCGCTGACGCCCTCGCAACCAGCGCGGAACGCCCCCCGCGCCGGCTCTTCGATGTATGTCACGTTCGGCGTCAGCTTCGCCCACACCGGCCGGGAGGCGACCGCCTTCACCCAGCCGGCGACCTCTTGCAGGATCTCCGGATTCTCGCCCATGGCCGAACCCATCTTCCGTTCCGGCAACCCGTGCGGGCAGGAGAAGTTCAGCTCGAACCCGTCGACGCCCGCGGCCTCGCACCGCTCGACGATCTCGACCCAGGCGTCCTTGCGGTACTCCTCCATGATCGACGCGATGAGCGCGCGATCCGCGTATCGGTCCTTGGTCGCCTTCAGCTCGTCTATCCAGACGTTGAACGGGCGGTCGCTGATCAGCTCGATGTTTTCCCAACCGATGATCTCGTCCGAGCGCCGCGCCCGCAGACGCGCATACCGCGGCTGGACGTTGTGGATCTTTCCGGCGTCGAGGCTGATCGTCTTGCAGATGACGGCGCCCCAGCCCTCGTCGTAGGCCTTGGCCATCACATTGCCGTTGGTACCCGGGGGTCCTGAAGCAATGATGAACGGATTGGGCAGCTTCAACCCGTCGACGGTGGTTTCCAGAGTGGGCATGATGCGCCGAACTTCGATCCTGAATCGCCGCCGTAGCGGCTGCGACTGACTATTCCATGGTATGGCGCCGCGGGGTCCGAAGCATCAGCGGCGCCCGCCCTCAGTCGCCTGCCGGCAATTCGCTAAGCGCTTCATCGAGGCAATCGACGATAAAATCCGCGTCATCCTGCGTCACGCACAGCGGAGGCTTCAGGCGAATGACGTTGCCGAAGAGGCCTCCCTTGCCGAGCAGCAGGCCCCGCAGCTTGGCCTTTTCCAATACCTCGGCCGTCTCGGTACTCGCAGGCTCCTTAGTCTTGCGATCGCGCACTAGTTCAATCCCCAGCATCAGCCCCAGGCCGCGGACTTCGCCGATCAACCGGCGCCGCTCCTGCAGCTCTTGCAGACGCTGCTTGAGTCGGCCCCCCACCGCCTGGGCGTTTTGCTGGATGTTCTCCCGATCGATGACTTCCAGGGTGGCCAGGCCCTGCGTCATGGAGATCGGGTTGCCGCCGAACGTGTTGAAGTGCACCCGCTTGCGCATCACGGCGGCAATTTCCGGTCGCGTCGTGCAGGCGCCCAGCGGCGCGCCGTTGCCGATGCCCTTAGCCATCGTCACGACGTCCGGCGTGACGCCCCAATTCTGGAAGCCCCAAAAGTGTTCGCCCGTACGCCCAAAGCCGGTCTGCACTTCGTCGGCGACGCAGAGCCCGCCCGCCCTCCGGACGATCTCGTAGACGATCTCAAAATACCCCGGCGGCGGCGTCACCGCGCCGCCGACGCCCTGGATCGGTTCGGCAATGAAGCAGGCCGCCTCCCCGCACGTCTCATATTTGATGACGTTCTCTACGTCGTGGGCGCACTTCAGCCCGCAGCCTGGGTATTGCAGCCCGTATGGGCAGCGGTAGCAGTACGGCGCCAGGGCGTTGTTGACCCCTACGCTCGGGTTGCTTTTGAACTTCCACGTACTATGGGCCGTCAAGGCCATCGTGCCTTGCGTGCCGCCGTGATAACAGTTTCGCAGGCTGACGACCTCCTGGTTGCCCGTGAACTCGCGGGCGCTTAGCACGGCAAGCTCGTTGGCTTCACTGCCGGAGTTCGTAAAGTAGCTGACCGTCAGCCCGCTATCGCCGGGGAAATGCTCGGCCAGCTTCTTGGCGAACTGGGCCGCCGCCGGGTGCAGGTAAATGGTCGTCGCATGCTGCAGCTTGCCGGCCTGTTCTTGAACCCTTTTCACCACCTCGGGATGGCAATGGCCGACCGATATCGTGACGATCCCCGCGAACCCGTCCAGGTAGCGCTTGCCCTGCTCGTCCCACACGTACTGCATCTGGCCCTCGACGATCATCAGCGGATCGCGGTAGTAGGTCAGCAGCCCTGGCGTCAGGTACTGTTGCCGCAGCGCCAGCACCTCCTGTTTCGCGGGACCGTCATACGGCGCGGGCTGATGATCGGTCGGCGGCAGCGAAGTGCGACATCGCATAGCGACAGCCTCAGAAGGCCGGATGTAATGCACGCCATCGCATGCACGGCCCTGCGATTCTAACCCAGCGGTCCCGCAGACACTACCGAACCGAAGACGCCGGCAGGCGCACTGGCTAGCGATCGGCGTCTGACAAACGCATTTGCGTTTGCGCCTGCGCGTACGCCGCTCAAGGCGATCCTGTCCCGCCGCCGCTCGCGCCTGCGCCGGCAGCCCCGCCTGCCGCGGTCCCCTCGGCGCCGGCTCCCGCGGGCGCTCCTCCGAGGCTCCCTGAGCCCGGAACGACGCCGCCCAGATAGGCCGCCGCGCCCGTGGGATTCAGATTGGCGACGTCCACGTCGGTGCCGCGGATGTTATTGCCGTTGGCGTCAATGAGATCGCCCGGCAAGCTGGCGGCCGCCGCCCAGCGGGTGTAGGCGTTAGGACTGGCCGGATCGAGCGTGGGGGCGAACGGGTTGAAGTTTTGCGCCAGGATCATGTCCAGCGTATCGCCGCGCGCGGCCGCCTTGTTACCGACTGCCTGGCCGGCCAGCAGCGCCTGTTGCTGCAAGCGCTGGCGTGCGTCCTCGGCTGCCTGAGTCTGGTTCTGATTGAACTTGGCCGCCGATTGCCGGGCCCCTTCAATCCGCTGCAGGGCCTGCGCTACGCTCTGCTGCCGGGCCCGGCGGGCGAGTTCTGTCGAGCGGGCAATCTGCGCCCGCCGGGCCTGGTATCGCTGGAGCCAGGACTTCAACTCGGGCGCCGACATCTGTTCCAGCCGGGCAAGGTACTGCTGCGCTTCGCTCGGCGTGAACTGCACCGACCGGCGACTGTACTGCACGATAAAGTCGCGCGCGTCCTTCATCTCGCGACTGTTCCAGATTTCCAGGCGCTGGGCCGCCTCATCGCCGCCCGTCGCGGCGTTGGAATCGCCGGCCGCGTAGGGTACAGCGGCCGCGGTGGCGGCCGGCCTCTCTGCGGCGCCCCGCCTCTGGTTCCCCGCCGCTGAGGGCGCCGTCTGACCCCAGGTCTGGTCATACAGGCCGCATGCCGCCAGAGCCGCCACCGCAAAGAGAAGTCGCCGTCTCATGTTACTGTTTCCGTTGACGCTTTGGCCTAAAGGACCAAAAACTCGGTTCAGCTTCCCCGCCACCTCTTAAGCCTAACAAATCATATGCCGTTTACTGAAATCCCATCTACTGCGCACGGCATTAGGGGGGATGTACGCCCTCTATCACCTTGAATAACCGCTCGCGGGGCATGCAACTTGCTGTTGGCCGGTCGAACGCATCACCCATGGCGTCCATTAAGCGCGGAAAGGCAAATGGAACGGGCATCGTCGGCGCCTCAGGCACGAGAGCAATACCGCGTGCTGCGTGAAATCGAGGACGGGCTCGAAATGCCCCTGTTCGTGCTCAGCCTCGTCTGGGCGGCGCTGCTGATTGTCGAACTTGGCTGGGGCGCCGGAGTGGCGATTAATCGCGCCGCCACCGCGATCTGGATCGCCTTCGTCGTCGAGTTCGCGTTACGGTTCGTAATCGCCCCCGGAAAGCTCGCCTTCCTACGGGCTAACTGGCTGACGCTGTTTTCGCTGGTCTTGCCCGCCTTGCGGGTGTTTCGCATCGCGCGGGTGGCCCGAATATTGCGCGCCGGGCGGGCCGTCCGCGGCCTTACGTTGGCCCGCGTCGTCACCGCATTCAATCGGGGTTTGCGGTCGCTGCAGAGGACGATGGGCAGGTTTGGCTTCATCTACGTCGCCATGCTAACGATCCTGGTAACGCTGCTGGGCGCGGCGGGAATGTTTTACTTTGAACGCAGCGCGAGCGATGTCCGCGGCTTGGACACGTTTGGCGACGCCCTGTGGTTTACCGGAATGCTCATGACGACGTCCGGTTCGGATTACTGGCCTCGCACCGCCGAAGGGCGGATCCTCTGTTTCTTGCTGGCGGTCTACGCCTTCACGGTCTTCGGGTATGTCACCGCGGCCCTGGCCAGCTTGCTGCTGAAGGAAGATCGCGCCAGCGGCCCGGGGACAGCTCGTTCCGAGTCCATGGATCGCTTGCATGCGGAAATCGCCGCACTCCGCCGGGAACTACGCGCCCGCAGCCCTGACCGCCGCGCTGGCGGGTAGCCGCGAGCCGGCAAACACCGGCCGAACTCACGCCAGCGGCGCGGCGTTCGCCCGCAGAAACCCTCCGTTTGGAAACCGGCCGCCGCCGGGCGGTTTTTTAGCCGACCGCCTGGAGCTTCCGCCCCGGCCGCGGTACGCTAAAGGGCTTTCCACATCCTGTCGGACGCGTGCAAGCGGCGGGCAAGTCGCGATACCCCTTGGCGACGCGGTGAATTTCACCCATGATCATCATTCTCAACGAATCCGTCACTGAAGAGCAGATCCGCCACGTCGCCGCCAAGGTCGAGCAGCTTGGCCTCCAGCCTTCGATTAGCCGCGGCACCTATCGAACCGTGATCGGCGTCATCGGCGACGAAACCCAGCTTCAGTCGGCCCCCTTGGCGGCCATCCCCGGAGTGGCGGAGGTCGTCCCCGTGATGGCCCCCTACAAGCTGGCCAGCCGCACCGCGCACCCCAAGCCCACGGTCGTCGAAGTCGGACGGGTAAAGATCGGCGGCGGCCATTTGGGCATGATCGCCGGGCCGTGCGCCGTCGAAAATCTTCAACGCATGGAAGCCATCGCGGCGGCCGTCCGGAAGTCCGGCGCCAACATCTTCCGCGGCGGGGCGTTCAAGCCGCGGACCAGTCCGTATTCCTTTCAAGGACTCGGCGAGGAAGGGCTCAAAATCCTGCGCGACGTCGGCCAGAAGTTCGGCATGCCCGTCGTCACGGAAGTCGTCGATCCCCGGCAAGTCGATCTGGTGTGCCAGTACGCCGACATGCTGCAGCTCGGCGCCCGCAACATGCAGAACTTCGCCTTGCTCACCGAAGTCGGCCGCACCAACAAGCCGGTCCTGCTGAAACGCGGCATGAGCGCCACGATCCAAGACTGGCTGATGAGCGTCGAGTACGTCCTCTCCCAAGGCAACTCCAATGTCGTCCTCTGCGAGCGCGGCATTAAGGGCTTCGATCCGGCCACGCGAAACTGCTTCGACGTAGCGGCTATTCCGCAAGTCCACAAACTTTCGCATCTGCCGGTGATCGTGGATCCCAGCCATGCGACCGGCCGGCCGGAACTGATCCCCGCCTGCGCGCTGGCCGGCGTGGCGGCCGGCGCCGACGGCGTGCATATCGAGGTCCACGACAAGCCCGAAGAAGCCATGTCCGACGGCCCCCAGGCGCTGCTCCCGGCTCAGTACGGCGACCTCATGGATCAACTACGCAAAGTCGCCGCCGCGGTCGGCAAGCAGATGAGTTAATTTCGGAAGTGACTGGTGCGCGGCGGCGGGAAGACACGAGCCTCAGCGGTCTACCTGCCGTCGCCCCATAGCATTAGCCGCCAGCCGCCCCTCACCCAATTGAAAACGGATCCCGCACCATGCGTAAACCATTGATCGCCGGCAACTGGAAGATGAACGCCACCGGCGAGACGGCCGCGGCGCTGGCACGCTCGATCTCTGATCAGTCCCCGGCTTACGGGGCCGTCGATTTGCTCGTCTGCCCGCCGTTCTGTTATTTGCAGGCAGTCGCCGCCGTGCTTGAGGGGGGTACCGTTCTGTGGGGCGCGCAGAACATGTATCACGAACCGGGCGGCGCGTTCACGGGCGAGATTTCGGCTGCCATGCTGAAGGACTGCGGCGCCACGCATGTCATTCTCGGCCACAGCGAGCGGCGCCACGTCCTAGGGGAAACCGACGAGGCGATCAATAAGAAGACGCTCGCCGCCCACCAGGCCGGTCTAATCCCCATCGTCTGCGTGGGCGAGCTGCTCAGCGAACGGGAGGCCGGCCAGACCGGCGCGGTGATCCGCCGCCAGTTCGACCGATCGTTGGCGGGGCTGTCCGCCGAGCTGATGGCGGCCACCGTCATTGCCTATGAGCCCGTCTGGGCGATCGGCACCGGCAAGGTGGCCGCCCCCCAGCAGGCCGAGGAGGTCCATGCCGACCTTCGCAGGTTGATTTCCGAACGTTACAATGCCGGCGCCGCCGACCAGGTGCGAATCCTCTACGGCGGCAGCGTCAAGCCCGACAACGCGGCCGAGTTGCTCGCCCAACCCAATATAGACGGGGCGCTGGTTGGCGGCGCCAGCCTGAAGGCGGATGACTTTTTGGCGATCGCCGCCGCTGGCACGCTGCTGGCGGGCGACGACGTCGACCGCCCGCAGACCCGCTGAACGGCAGGAGACGGCGATCGGCAGGCCGTAATCCGTCATCGGCAATCCGGTCCCATAGGTCGAATTCTTTGACCGCGCCGCGTACCAAGCTGCGACGTCGCAACCGAAAGCAATACCAACCGACATCCCCCCACGCTTCTCGCATCAATCCACTGGCCTCAAGCCTCAACCCTCACCCTCCAAGCCTCCGCCCATGCTTGCCTCTCTTACGCAAACGCTCCTTGGCCTGCTGCTGTCGTTGATCGCCATCTTCATGATCCTGCTGATCTTGGTGCAGCGGGGCCGCGGCGGCGGATTGGCGGGCGCCCTGGGCGGCATGGGGGGGTCGAGCGCCTTCGGCGCCAAGGCTGGCGACGTCTTCACCCGCATCACGGGCGTTTCGGCCTTTGTCTGGATCCTGTTGTGCATTGTGATGGCCAAATGGGGAGGCGCCGCCAGTTCGAGCCGTCTGGACGTGCCGAACCGTGCCAACGCGCCGACGGATAACGCCGCCGTGACCGCCGAAAAGGAGCCGGGCGGCGACGCGGCCACCGCCCCCGCGACCAATGGCGCCGAACCGGCGCCCGCGTCCGCCTCAGGGCCGGCGCCGCCGGCGAGCGGCCCTGCAACGCCCCCTGCCAATCCTGGGCCCCCCGCCCAGCAGTAGTACGTCCGCCTGGGCTCTGCGAATCGACCGGTCCAGTCGCGCGGCGCCTCCGCAACCGTTTTCCGCTCCCTTCCTTGTCTGAGACACGCCTGTGCCGCTCCTGAGCATGACCGGTTTCGGCGACGCGCGCGACGAGCGGGCCGATCACGCCTTGTCCGTCGAAGTCCGCGCCATAAACAACCGACACTTCAAGCTCAATCTGCGGACCACCGAAGGCTACGGCGCCCTCGATTCCAGGATCGAGTCGGTGGTGCGGGAGTATATTCGCCGCGGCACCGTCAACGTCAATGTTCGCATTCGACACCTGAGCGCCGCGGAGGATTACCGCGTTAACGCCGCCGTGCTGGAAGGTTACGCCGACCAATTGCAGAAGGTCGCCGCCAAACGCCTCATGGCCGAAGAGCTTCGCCTGGAACAACTGGCTCAACTGCCCGGCGTCATCGAAGAACTTTCCTCCGAAGCTCACGCGGCCGACGACGTCTGGCCGCTGTTGGAACCGTCGCTGCGGGCCGCCCTGCACGCGATGACCCAGATGCGCCTGGCCGAAGGCGGCGCCCTGGCCGACGATCTGCGCGCTCAGTGCGGAGCGGTCGACGCCAGCCTTCAAAGAATCGCGGCCCGCTCGCCGCTGGTGATTGAAGGTTACCGTCAGCGCTTGCAGGATCGCGTCGGCGAGGCGCTGGCCAAGTTCGCCGTGACCGTCGAGCCGCTCGACCTGGTCCGCGAGATTTGCGTGTTCGCCGACCGCAGCGACATTTCCGAGGAGATCGTCCGCCTGCGAAGCCACCTGGCGCAATTCGTCCAGGCCTTGCAGGCCGCCGAGAGCGCCGGTCGTAAGCTAGAGTTCATTTGCCAGGAGATGGGCCGCGAAACCAATACGATCGGCTCCAAAGCCAACGACGCGGAGATCTCGCATGAAGTCGTTGAAATCAAGACCGCCTTGGAGCGAATCCGCGAGCAAATCCAAAACGTGGAGTGATCGCCCACGCGCCAGGCTTGAGGGACGAAGCTTGAAGGAGGAAGATCGAGCTCACACCGCCGCCGTGCTCGATGCACCCGAGGAGCACGCCTTCGCGCCGACCGGCGAGGAAGACCCTCCGGGCCCCCGACTCACCCCTTACGCCTCCCCCATGATCGCCGCCAAGCCGGGAAAGCTCGTCGTGATCTCCGGCCCCTCCGGCGTCGGGAAGAGCACCGTCGTGCGGCAGGTTTTGGAGCGGCTCGGTCCGGCGATCCGGCTGAGCATTTCGGCGACGACGCGGCCGCCGCGCCCCGGCGAGCGGGAGGGCGTCGATTACTACTTCCTGACCGACGGGGAATTCGCCCGCCGCCGCGAGGCCGGCGAGTTCCTCGAATGCATCGAGGTTTTCGGCCGCGGACACTGGTACGGCACGCTATGGAGCGAAGTCAGGTCTAGTCTGTCGCAGGGCAAGTGGGTAATCTTAGAGATTGACGTCGATGGCGCCGGCGAAGTGCTGCGGCAGTTCCCCGAGGCGGTGACGATCTTCATCCGCCCCGAGTCCGTCGAGGAGTTGGAGCGGCGACTCCGCAACCGCGGCACCGAGAGCGAAGACGCCGTCCAGCGACGCCTGGCCGTAGCTCGCCACGAATTACAGCGGACGAGCCAGTACGAGCATCAAATCGTAAATGTCACCGTCAGCCGCGCGGTAGACGACATATGCGAAGTCTTGCGCAGCCATGGCTACGCCTCTGAAGACCCCGCGCAAGCGCCAGCAACGCCCTGTCACGACTGAATTCGCCGCGGCAGCCGCGAGCCATGCCCGTCTGCCCTTCCTCGGCCATGTCCCCCGGCATACGCCACAACCCACATTCAAAGAATATGATTGACGCTCTGAAGGAAGAAGAGATCGTGAACAAGGTCGGCGGCCGGTTCAAGCTGTCGACGTTGATCCAAAAGCGGCTGGCGGCCATTAACGCCGGCGCCCGCCCGCTGGTCGACCTCAAGAGCGACGACAAAATGGAGGTCGTCGTCCAAGAAATCCTTCAGGACAAGATCTATCTCGATACGTCCAACGAAGTGCGGATCGTCGCCGAAGGCCGTCCGGTGGGCGGCCCGCCGGAATTCGACCTGTCGTCGCTCTAAGGAAGTGCGGTCGGCGCCTCCTGATGGGCGCCTGGCCTGAAGCCCTTCGCCTTTGCTGCCGGTCGCTAATCGCCAATCGCGCTCCGTCACTGCCCCCATGCCTCGCGAAATCCTTATCGGCGTGACCGGCGGGATCGCAGCCTTCAAGACCGCGGCGCTAGTCAGCGAGCTCGTCCAGTCCGGCCTGGGCGTAACGGTGGTCATGACCCCCTGCGCACGGAAGTTCGTCGGTCCGGCCACCTTTCGCGCATTGACGGGCCGACCGGTGGCGACGCGGGCGTTCGAACGCGACGCTCATCCGCTGGGCCCTCATATTGAACTTGCCCGCCAGGCCGAAGTGCTCTGCGTCGCCCCGGCGACGGCTAACTTCCTCGCCAAGGCGGCCCATGGCATCGCCGACGACTTGTTGAGCACGATGCTCCTGTCCTTTACGGGACCGATCATCCTGGCGCCGGCGATGAACCGCGAAATGTGGACGAAGGCCGCTGTCCAGCGCAACGTAAGCCAACTCCGCGAGGACGGCTTTCACCTGGTAGGCCCGGCCGATGGCTGGCAAAGCTGCCGCGAGCGAGGCGCCGGCCGCATGAGTGAGCCGGCGGAAATCGCCGCAGCGATCCGGGGATTGTTGGATAAGTCGTCCGCATAAGCCCTCGTTACTGGGCTCGACCGAGACCAAGTGCGCATGCCGCTCCATGGCCAGCATCCTGATCACCTCCGGGCCGACGCGGCAGTACATCGATCCGGTCCGCTATCTTACGAACGCCTCCAGCGGTCGTATGGGATCGGCCCTTGCGGCCGCTGCGCTCGAATTGGGTCATGAGGTGACGATCATCTCCGGTCCCGTCGAGGTCGCCTACCCGGCCTCAGCGCGGGTCGTTTCGGTCATTTCCACCGAAGAAATGCTGGCCGCCGCTCGCGAGGCCTTTGTGACGTCCCACGGCCTGATTGGCGCCGCCGCCCCGTGCGATTATCGACCCGAACACATCCAGCAGCACAAGATCGCCAAAACGGGCGAGCCGCTGCTGCTGCGGCTGCTGGAGACTGACGACGTGGTCGCCACGCTGGCCGCTGAGAAACGAGAGCGCTGGGTGGTCGGATTCGCGCTCGAAACCGACGACCACCGCCTTCGCGCCCTGGCCAAATTAGAGCGCAAACGGTGCGACCTGATGGTGTCCAACGGCGTCGAGGCCATGAATTCCCCGGAAAACCGCGTCGAGATCCTCGACCCGGCCGGAACCGTCCTCCGCCAGGCCGCGGGAACCAAAGAAGCCGTCGCCCGCGAGATCCTGGCT
>JADLBW010000236.1 GCA_020847515.1 Pirellulales bacterium
AGGACGCCGCCGGCCGCGCCATCCACGCCTGGTGCAGTCGACAGAAGTAGCTGCCCGGGGGTCGGGAGTGTTTTGCGACTGTCGACACCGCCATCCGCACCCGCGCACCAGTCGCAAAACCGTCCCGACCCCTTCCCACGCCGCTACGCCCACCTCTGCTGCGCCGCGGATCGGCCCTCCTCCCGCTTCCACCCTGCCTGGCTGTCGGCTATCGGCTAGCGGCCGGCGGCCAGAGGGAAAAGGCCTTATTCTGGCCGTTAGCCGAAAGCCGATAGCCGACAGCCACGGGCGGCGCAGGACTCAATAAATTGGCGACTTCCCCCGTCGCAACAGATCCCCGACCGCCAGTTTTCCCCCCCCGCAAAAAATCTTCAGTCCGCCCCCCGCCCTGGCGTACTCTGTACCCTTGAGAGAACGCCATGTACGACGACCTTCCATCCGCCGCTTGCGGCTTAGCGCACAACCCGCACGACGGGATCCAGGACGCGCGTCCCGCCATCCTGGCCATCCCCGCCACCGACGGCGAACGGCTGATGCGCTTCTCGCGCACCCGCGATCAGGCCGCGTTTGCCGAAGTCGTCGAGGCCCACGCTCCTATGGTGTGGGGCGTTTGTTCGCAAATCCTCCGCCACCACCAGGATGTCGAAGACGCCTTCCAGGCCACGTTTCTGATCCTCGCCCGCAAGGCCAGCGCGATCCGCGCCGCCGATAGCGCCGCCGGCTGGCTCTACCGCGTCGCCTTCCGCACGGCCCTCTTGGCCCGCCCTCGCCGCGACCGGCGGATGGAAACGCCCCTGGTCGACGAACCGCCGTCGATCGCCGATCAACTCGCCGCCGTCCAGCAGAGCGAAGAATGCTTTACGCTGCTGGAAGAGCTCCACGCCCTGCCGCGACAATATCGCGAGCCGCTGGTGCTGTGCTACCTGGAAGGCCGCAGCCGCAGCCAGGCCGCCGAAGACCTCGGCGTCACCTCGCAAACCGTCAAAGGACGCCTGGCGCGCGGCACGCGGATGCTCCGCACCCGGCTGGTCCGCCGCGGCGTCGCCCTCTCGGCCGCGATGGCCGCCGTCTCGTCCTCGGCGGCTGCGGCCAGCGCCGCCGCCCCGGCGCTGCCCGCCGCCACCGCGGCGCTGGCCGCCGGCTTCGCCTTCAAGCTCACGGCGGCCGCCCGAGCAGCCGCCGCCCATACCACCGCCGCCCATGCCCTCGCTGAAAAAGGACTTCTTGCCATGACGCTTGCCGCCGCCGCCAAGCCGGCCGTTGGACTACTGGCCGTCTGCATTGCCGCCGGATCGCTCACTGTGGCGACCGCCGACGCCCCGATCGCCTCGGCGGGCCATGGCGGCGTGCTGCTGGCCGCTCTCGACGCCGACGCCGCTGAAGCCCCCCAAGCCGATTCATCCGACGCAGAGCTAGCCCTTGCCGGCCGCGCCGAGCAGGAATCGGACGGCGCCGCATCGATACCAGCGGCAGCCCAAGCCGAGCCGGCATACAACGCAGTTTACACGCCGGCGCCACAACCAATCGACGCACCCGTGATCGCGTCCGCCGGTTCGGGCGGCGCCGGCGTCCTCTTCCCTGCCGCGGCCACGATCCAACCCGTACGCTCGCCGCTCGCGGTGTCGATGGACTTAGCCGACTCCGACATGCCGCATGCCAATAGCGAGGCCAGCCCCGAATCGCTCAAGCTCGAAGCGGAATACTGGAGTCTCAAGGCCGAGGGCCTGCGATTGAAGGCCGAGGCGTTGGCTCAAAAGGCCAAGGAAGTCGAAACGTTGCAGAAGCAGGGGATGCTATCCAAAGACGATTCTAAACTCTTGGAAATCCGGTCCGACGCCATCCTTACCAACGCCGAAGTGAAGTTCTGCGAACTGAACGCCCAGCGCGTCATAGAAGCCCGCGAAGCCTCCCAGGTGGGTGCCCTGCAATCGGGCGCGGTGGGCCCGGAGGTTAGCCGCCTGCAAACGGTCCTCAACGAGCTGAAGGAAGAGATCGGTCTCGAACGGCCGCTCGACGTCGACGGCGAGTTCGGCCCGCTCACCGAAGAGGCGGTCAAGAAATTCCAACGGTTCCGAGGCCTCAAATCGACCGGCGTCGCCGACCCCCGCACGCTCAAGTCGCTGCTGTCGGCCGTTTATCCCGCCTGGCAACCGCTAGCACAGCCCCCCTATGGTAGTATGAACATTCGCGTTCCACGCCAGGCATCGGAGCGACCCACCGCCGCAGCGGTTCCTTGGAATCCGCCGGCCGTACCGCCCACCGCGTATTGGGTTCCGAGCGCACCGCCGGCCCCGGCAGCTCCCGCAGCGCCGTCCGCGGCGCCGGCTATGCCCCCTCCGAGCCAACCGCGGCAAATGGCAAACGCCGCCAAGGAATCCCACGACATTGCTGCCGCAAAGCAAGAACTAGCCCATGAGCTGGCCCGGCTGCAGGCCGAAAAGTCGGCCCTGCAACAGCAATTAGACGCCTTCAAGGCTGAAATGAAAGTCCAGATCGACGCCCTACGAAAGCAGGCGGAAGCAGCCCGCGAACAACGCCAGGCGGCCGAGCATGCCGGCGCAGCCGCCGACGAGCAACACGACGAGGCCGCCGGGGAAGTCGACCAGTAGCCATCGCCTTCTGTCGAGCCTCCTGCTGCGACTTATCCCAAATCCCGCTACGGCGAGCGCCGCTTCGGCAAGTCGCGCTCCATACCTGGCTGCGCTATAATGCGGCTATGCCGCCGCAGATCTATCTCGACCACAACGCCACCGCGCCGATCCTGCCGGAGGTCGCCGACGCCGTGCGCGACGCCTCCCTCCGCTACGTCGGAAATCCGGCGAGCCAGCACGACGCCGGCCGCAGGTCGCGCCGCGCCCTCGAAGCCGCCCGCCGACGCATCGGCGAGATCCTCGGCGCCAGCGTCGCCGGCATGGACGCCGATCAGGTGATCTTCACCAGCGGCGGGACCGAGGCGAACAACCTGGCGCTGGTCGGACTACTGGGGGCGTCGACCCCGCTTCTCGCCCAACCAGGCTTGGTCGGGTCTAGCGGCGGAGAGACTCTACAGCGATCCGGGGGGTTCATCCCCCGGGCACTGCTGATCCTCTCTGCAATGGAGCACGCGAGCATTGCGCGCACGGCCGATCAGCTTGCTGCCAATGGATGCGAAGTCGCACAAGTCGCACTGGAACCACACGGCGTAGTACGACGCGATCATTTGGAACAACTCCTGGCAAACAATCCTTCCGGCTCCCTCCCCCTGGAGGGGAGGGTTGGGGAGGGGGGTAGAAGCCGGTACACGGGCTCCTCACCTCTCCCTAACTCTCTCCATCAAGGCGAGGGGACCGGAGGAAATCCAGACAAAGCGGCTGATCGCGCGCCGCCCAAGCTTGTCAGCGTCATCCTCGCCAGCAACGAAACCGGCGTCGTCCAGCCCGTCGCAGAAATCGCCGCCCTGTGCCGCCGGCATGGCGCACTCATCCACACCGACGCCTCGCAGGCCGTCGCCAAGATTCCCGTCAGCTTCCAGCAACTCGGCGTCGACGCCCTGACTGTCTCCGCCCACAAATTTCATGGCCCCCTGGGTATTGGCGCCCTGGTTGTCCGCCACGGCGTGCGGCTCGAGCCGACCCTCTTCGGCGGCTTCCAACAAGCCGGCCTCCGCCCCGGCACGGAATCCGTCGCCCTGGCCATCGGCATGCAAACCGCCCTGGAACTGTGGCTACGCCAGGCCGACGACCGCGCCCAGCGGATGACGAAGTTCCGCGAACAGTTCGAACGCGAGATCCTCGCCGGATATCCCGCCGCCATCGTCGTCGGCAGTGGCGCCCTCCGCCTCCCGCACACCTCCAACATCGCCTTCATCGGCCTCGACCGGCAGGCCCTAGTGATGGCGTTGGATCTCGAAGGCATCGCCTGCTCGACCGGGTCGGCCTGCGCCAGCGGCTCCAGCGAACCCTCGCCAACGCTTCTGGCGATGGGCCTTCCCGAAGCGGTGGTTTCCTCCGCGCTGCGGTTCAGCCTGGGGGCTCCGACGACGGCCGCCGACATGGAGCAAGCGACGAGCCGTATCTTGAACGTGGCCAATCGTTTACGCGGCGAGAAATAAGCCCCTTTTCGCGGCCTTTGCCGCTTCGTTTTGCACCGCAAATCGGGTAAATTACGGGCTTAGAAGCCGCTCGTTGAGCCAGCCCGGAACTGCAAGGGCTGAAGGCTGCAACCTCTGCCGGTTGCCAGCTTCCCGCGGACGGAACCTACGTGATCGAAGGCGTTGTGCAATTCGACCTCCCGCCGAGCGACGCGGCAGCGCCGCCTCGCAGCGTGCTGCCCTCGTTCGTCATCGGCCCGGAGAACCTGCTGGTCGCTCCGCCCCTGGAGCGCCTCCTCCACGGTCATGACCTTGCCGCCGCCGCCCAACGCTTTAACCCCCTGGTGCTGATCGGAGCAGCCGGCAGCGGCAAATCGCAGCTTGCCCAGGGTATCGTCCGCCACTGGAGCACGCAGCTCGACCCCGCACAGGTCGGGTACTTTACGGCCGTTGATTTCGGCCGCGAGTTGCACGCCGCCGTCGCCGAGGGGCGCCTCGCCGCCTGGCGGACCATGGTGCGAGGCCTGCGGGTGCTGGTAATCGAAGACATCGATCGGCCGCGGCTGCATTCGGCCATTCAACAAGACCTCCGTTACGCGATCGACGCGGTTATCGAAGCCGGCGGCCTCGTTGTCGTCACCTCGAAACGCCAGCCATGTGCACTAGCTCAATTCGACGCCGGCCTCTGCGACCGCCTCGCTGCTGGATACGCCGTGCGACTGCAGCGCCCCGGTCGGGCCGCTCGCGAGGCCATTATCCGGCTCGCCGCCAGCGCGAAACGCCTCCCGCTCACCGACGACCAGATCGCCCGCCTCGCGCAGCGCGAAGCCGCGGCCTCCGCAGAGCTGCTCGGCCGGGGTCTCTCGGCCTCGTCGGGTTCCCTTTCCCTCGTGCGGGGTCGGGAGGCGTTTGCGCCTGGC
>JADLBW010000237.1 GCA_020847515.1 Pirellulales bacterium
AGCTTCGCCTGCCCGCCGAGGCTCATATCGCCGATCTCGTCGAGAAACAGCGTGCCGCCGGACGCAAGTTCGAATTTGCCGGCCCGCGATTCGCGGGCGTCGGTAAACGCCCCGCGCTCGTGTCCGAAAAGCTCGCTTTCCAACAGCGACTCCGCCAGGGCGGCGCAGTTGACGGCAATAAACGGCTGATCGCGCCGGCGGCTCAGATAATGGATCGACCGCGCGACCACTTCCTTGCCCGTACCGTTCTCGCCCTGGATGAGGATCGCCAGGTCGGTGTTGGCAATCCGCCGGATGGTGGATCGCACCGCCTCGATGGCAGGGCTTTCGCCTATCAACTGCAGCCCTTGCGCGGCCTCTTCCACCAGTTGCTGATGCTTGGTCAACAGTTCCTCAAAGGCCTGCGTATTCTGCAGTGCAATCGCCGCGTGGGCGGCAAGCTCCGTTAATCCCTGCTCGTCTTCTTCGGAAAACTGGCCGCCCCGTTTGTTAAGCACTTCAAACGCGCCCAGGCAACGGCCCTGCGGGCCCAGCAGCGGCACGCACAGCAGATTGCGGGTCGTGTAGCCGGTAGCGCGATCCACGACGCGGTCAATCTCTTCCTCGCCTACGCCGCCGCCGGCGCGTCGCGGCTGCCGGGAATGCACCACCAGCCCCACAATTCCCGTATCGTCGGGGATCCGCAGCTCATCGCCTTTGATCCCCAGAGCAGGCCGTGCGACGAGCTGCTTCTGGGCCCGGTCCCACAAGAAGATGCTGGCACGGTCCGCCTGAAAGAGCTGCGTGGCGGCCTCGGCCATCGCCGTCAGCAGCGATTCCATCGAATCGGACTGCCGCCACACGCTGGTAATCTGCAGTATCGTTTGCAGTCGTTCGATGCGCCGCTGCCGCTGCTGGCGCCCTAGTACCGATCGCAACGCCGACGAGAGCGACTCGCTCAACTGGTCGAAGGCGGCTGTATCGTTGACGCGGCGCGCCAGCCAGGCGTAGCTGTCGCCCAGCGGCGCAGCGGTCCACCCAGACGCGGCGACAAGGCCCTCGCGATCGATGGCCTCCGCGGCGATTTCCATGGGGATCTCGCGCTCAGTCGCCCCGCTGGACGCCTCCAGGCCCCATCGAGGCGGATTGGCGCGTACGACAGCCACGGCGCTGGCCTGTAGATACGAGCGGTACAGCGGTAGCAGCTCGTCGAGGAACGGTTTGAGCTGATCGTGCTTCGCCGCGGCACGCAGGAGTTCCTGTGCAATCGCCAACCGCTCGGAGCTTACCGTCGTAGTCATGGGCCATTGACCCCAATGTCGAATCGAGGGGGTCGAATCAAAAAGACAACCACACGCCGTTCAAGTGTACGCCAAATGATATCAATAAACAAGTGACTTGCGCTATCTAAAATGCGACAACTAAGCCGCCTTTGCCAGCGAGCGTAACCTCCGGCACTTACGCTCCTTAGAGCGAAAATGCTATCCTGCTCGCCTCTGCGACCTCACCGCGTGAACGTGCCAGGCGGGGGGCCATACAGCCATCAAGTGGAGTAGTTATGAGCTTGTTCGACGGCAAGAAGGGCCTCATCACCGGGGTTTTCAACGAGAAGTCGATCGCCTGGGCCATTGCCGAGCAAATCATGGCAGGCGGCGGGGCTTGCGGCTTTTCCTTTATGCCCGACAAGGCCGACGACCCGCGTCAAAAGAACTTCGGGCGGCTGCAGAAGCTTACCGAGGGAATGGCCAATGCGAAGTTCCTGGTCCCCATGGACGTGACCAGCGATCAGCAGATCGCGGACGTGATGGCTCGCTGCCGGCAGGAGTTCGGGCGCCTCGATTTTCTCCTCCACTCGATCGCGTTTGCCCCTCCCGAGGATCTCAAGGGCGACACGATCGCCACCAGCCGCGACGGCTTCAAGCTAGCGATGGAAATCAGCGCCTACAGCCTGCTGGCGCTGGCCAAAGCCGCCCAAGACGTACTGGCCGACGGCGCCAGCGTCCTGACGCTGACCTATTTCGGCGGCGAGAAATGCGTGCCCGGCTACAACATCATGGGCGTCTGCAAGGCGGCGCTCGACTCGGTGGTCAAGTACCTGGCCTTCGATCTGGGCCCGCGCGGCATTCGAGTAAACGCCCTTAGCGCCGGCCCGCTGCAGACGATCTCGGGCCGGGGGGCCGGCGTCGACGCAATGCTCCACCTTTATGAGGCGATGGCCCCGCTGGGCCGCAACATCACTCACGAGGAAGCGGGCAAGTGCGGCGCTTTCTTGCTAAGCGAGATGTCCTCCGGCGTTACAGGCGAGATACTGCACGTCGATGCGGGATACAACGCCATGGGCTCGCCGGGACGAATGCTCGACCGGTTCAAGGGCCTCCTGGGAGTGTAAATCTAAAGGCATATCTTCCTCACCGCTGGAGCGCCCGCGGGGGTTGATAGCCTCGCGTTTCCCATCCGGCGAAGGCGCGCCCCCGACCGGGGGGCCGGCTGCGGCAAACCACCCCCCGCTAGCAAATGCGTAGTCGCGATTTGCCGCGATCGGTCTTTGCCGGTTCCTGGAGAGGCTGGTAAATTCTGCAAATCTTGACGGCCATGTATCCCTCGCTATCGTGGACTTTAGAGCCGCGGCGCCCGTCAATGCCGCCCAGAACTTGGACCATACAACCCGTGGGAGCACGCCGCCGAAGGGACTCGGCTCGCCGTTTGCTCAACCCGTGCACCATGCATGGGACGGCCGCCGCCGGCAGTTGATTCGCCGGCGGGGCGCAGGACAAGGATTGGTCCTCTCACTGCAAAGGAAGAGCATGGAAGCTCAACGCGCCTCTGCCCGCCCGCTGACGGGCCTGCTGGCTGCACTGGCGTTCGTCGGCCTTGGCGCCGCGACGTCTTCGGCCGCCGGATACCGCACCACGAACTTTGTCATCGATGCGCCCAGCGCAGAGTTGGCCCAGGAAATCGGCGTAGCCGCCGAGCACTACCGCCAGACCCTGGCGATAGAGTGGCTGGGGCGCGAATTGCCCGCCTGGTACAAGCCGTGCCCGGTCAAGGCGGTTGTGTCGCCGCAACTCGGCGCCGGCGGCGCTACCAGCTTCATTTTCGATCGGGGCGAGGTGTTTGGCTGGCAGATGGACATTCAGGGATCGCGCCAGCGGATTCTCGACTCCGTGCTGCCGCATGAGATCATGCACACGATCTTCGCCTCGCACTTCCGCCAACCGCTCCCCCGGTGGGCCGACGAGGGCGCCTGCACCACGGTCGAGCACCGCAGCGAAATCGCCAAGCAGGAGCGGATGCTGATCGACTTCCTGAAGACCCGCAAGGGAATCGCGTTCAGCGATATGCTGTACATGAAGGATTATCCTCAAGAGGTCTTGCCGCTGTACGCCCAGGGACACTCGCTGGCACGGTATCTGATCGACCAGCGCGGCAAGCGGGCGTTCCTCAATTTCCTGGCCGACGGCATGCGGGATGAAAACTGGCCCCGCGCCGTGCGCGAGCACTACCAGTATGAAGACCTCCGCCGCCTGCAGGATTCGTGGCTGGCTTGGATCCGCGCAGGCCGCCCGCCGTTGGAGCTGACCGGCGGCACGTTGCTCGCTTCGGCCCAAGTTTCCACCCCGCCGGCCGCTACGGAGGCCAGCGGCGTAGCCACCGCGGCCATGGGGGGCATGGCCGGTCAACAGCCGCAGCGCGAAGCGACCGCCGCCTCCGCGACGGGCGATCGCCAGGCTAGCGCGTCGGCGAAGGCCCCAGGCTCCGCCCATCCGGCCGCTCCCGGACGTAGCGTATACGGCGAAAAGACGACCTGGCAACCGGCGAAGCCGGCCGCTATGGCGCCGGTCGGAGGCGCTAGCGATTCGACGGTGGACGACCTTGCCGCTTACGACGCCGCCCGCACGCCGGCCGCGATTAGGCGCTAGTTTCGCGGCAGTTCACGGTCACGAGGGTTCTGCTAAGCCGCGCCGCAGGGATCGACGGCGCGAGAGCGCCGCCATGCGGGCGAGACATAGGCGAGCATGCCGGCTGCTCGTACCGAGAGGGGCCCTCTACGCGCCGAAGAAATAGCGCGTCACGTGGTAGAAGACCGGCGCGGCGAAGCAGATCGAGTCAATGCGGCTGAGGACGCCGCCGTGCCCTTCGACGAAGTTGCCGCTGGTCAGTTCGCCGCGGTCGCGTTTAATGGCCGACATCGTCATCGATCCGCAGGCGGCCATGACGGCGATCAGCAGCGACATCGCCGCCGTCTGCCACCAATAGGGGAACGGGGCCGCCCAACTGAGCATCCATCCTAGCGCCGCCGCCGATGCGGAGCCGGCCAGCACCCCTTCCCACGACATCACCGGGTCGACTTTCTCAGCAATGACATGCCGCTTGTAGATCC
>JADLBW010000238.1 GCA_020847515.1 Pirellulales bacterium
AAATTCAGGCGGCAACGCCGCAAACTGCTCCGGCGAAATCGGCGGCGGCAACGACATGCCCCTGGTGTGACCGATTTCGCCCAATGCGCGAAGAGCAGTTTCTTATCCCAGGGCGTGAACGGTTACCCAGGATTAGTTTGTCTCCAATTCGCAGAAACACCCTTCGTCGGCTCGGCATGCGCCTGCAAATAGTTACAAGACCACGTCATCCCCAGTCAGCAACCTGGGTATCCATTACTTACTTATTGCCATGGCCAAAAAGAAACTGACAACCGCCGCCAAGGCCCCTCAGATAAAGCTTTCGCCGCGGGATGAAAAGACCGCCGAGCGAATCACCGGCCTGGCGGACCGCGTCGTCAACGCCGCCAATAACCGCCGCGATCCGTACGTCGAGATCCCCTCGCGCACGCTGGCGAACGTGAAGTACTCGCCCCGCAAGCGGATCATCGAGATGGGCTGCGCCACCAACCGGCGGCAGCTCTTCGACCTGTCGCAGGCCAAGGCCTACATGCGCACCATGCTGGTCGCCAGCGGCTGCAAGCGATTGGTGGATCGCGGCAAGTCGACGAGCCTGCGGGGCATGTACTACATGCTCAAGCACACCATCGCCGGCTCCAAGGAGAACACCTTCGACGATCAGGGCGAAAGCGACGCCATCATTGAAGACGTCGAAGTGCTGCTCGGCTCGCTGCGCGAGGAGCTTCACCTCTACGCGCAGAAGAAAGGGGACATGGTCGGCAACATCGTCGTCAACGACAGCGGCTTCGACATCGACTGCTCGCGCATGGGCTCGGGCGGCTACGGCATCCCCTCGATCGTCGAGCCGGAGGTCATCAAGCTCGACCCCAAGAAGTGCAAGGCCCAGTTCGTCCTCCACGTCGAAAAGGACACCGTCTGGCAGCGTTTCAACGAAGATCGCTTCTGGGAAAAGCACAACTGCATCCTCACCCACGGCGGCGGCCAGCCGACCCGCGGCGTACGGCGACTGCTCTATCGGCTCAATAACGAGCTGAAGCTGCCGGTCTATTGCGTGCTGGATAACGACCCCTGGGGATACTACATCTACAGCGTCATCAAGCAGGGCTCGATTAACTTGGCCTTCGAGAGCCAGCGGATGGCCGTCCCCGACGCCAAGTTTCTCGGCCTGCGGAGCATCGACTTTGAACGCTGCAAACTCTCGGAGGACGTCATCCTCACGATGAACGACACCGATCGGAAGCGCGCCAAGCAAATCGCCAGTTATCCGTGGTTCGATAAGAAGAAAGAGTGGCAGCGGGAAATCCAGAAGATGCTCAAGAACGACTTCAAGCTAGAAGTCGAGTCGCTCATCTCCAAAGACATCAGCTATGTCACGGATGAATACGTGCCGGCGCGGCTGAAGGAGCAGGACTTGCTTGATTGAGCCGTTGGCCGATTCGACTATAATTCAGCGGCTTAATCTCCTGCCTGGACGGCTGCCGTGTCGATGCTGCCCTTTTCAACGCCGCCTTCGCCGCCTGCCGTCGGGCAACCGGCCTGGGACGTAGCGCTGCTGTATCCCCTACAGGGAGCCTGGTAGCCGGAGGACTATCTCGCGCTGGCCTTCGCGGAAAATCGGCTTATCGAGTTCACCAACGGCTGCATCGAGGTGCTTCCGATGCCGATGAGTGCGCATCAGCTGATTGTGCGATTCTTGCTCGACGCGCTGCGGTCATTCGTAGAGCCTGGCCTAGGCGTAGTCCTCTTTGCCCCGTTGCCGTTGTCGACCGTGCCAACTAAGTATCGGGAACCTATCTCATCTTCAACTTTACCAAGAACCACGTTCGTCGCGCGAAGAAGTATTATGAAGGCGCTGATCTGGTGATGGAAGTCGTCAGCGACGATGAAACCAGCCGCGAGCGGGACTACGAAACCAAGCGCCGGGACTACGCCGAGGCCGGCATTCCCGAGTATTGGATCGCCGACCCCCAAGAGCGCTGTATAACAGTGCTTGCCCTGGAAGGCGCTCGGTACGTTGAACACGGCGTCTACGCCCAGGGGGGCAAGGCCGAATCGCGTTTGCTAAAAGGCTTCGCAGTAGAGGTCGATGCCGTCTTTGCCGCAGCTCGCACCTAGTGCAACGCGGCGAGTGCCTTTTCTGAACATCTATGACAACTTCTCGTAATTAAGGTGATCCATGGATGCCATGGAACTCGATCGCCGTCATTTTGTGGCGGCGGGCCTTTCACTGGGCGCCACAGCTCTGGCTGTAGGCGGACAGCCTCAATTGTCAACCTCGCAGGACGCATCGAAGCGCATCCGCGTCGGCGTCATCGGCTGCGGCAGCGTTTCGGGCTCTTATTTGCCCCATCTGGCCAAATGTCCCTACGCCGAGGTCGTCAGCCTGTGCGACATTCGCCCCGAGCGGGCCGCCCGGCGGGCCGCGGAGTTCAAGATTGGGCGCCATTATCCGCACATCGACCAGATGCTCGCCGGCGAGCCGTTCGACCTGTTGGTGAATCTCACCGACATGCAGGAGCACGAGCATCTTAACCGCGAGGCCTTGGCCAGCGGCAAGCATGTCTGGAGCGAGAAGCCGATCGCCAATTCGCTGGCCGCCGGCGAGGAACTGCTCGCCCTGGCGAAGCAGAAGAATGTCCGGTTGTGGGGCGCCCCGGTCGTGGTCACCAGCCCGCAGTTCGCCTTCATGGCCAAGACGATCGCCAGCGGCGCCCTGGGGAGGCTGGCCGCCGCGCACGCCGACTACGGCCACACCGGCCCGACCTGGTCGAGCTTTTTCTACGAAAAAGGCGGGGGCAGCATGCCGGACCTGGCGGTCTACAACCTCACGACGCTCACCGGCCTGTTGGGTCCGGCCCGGGCGGTCGCGGCCATGGTCAGCATCGTCACGCCGCAGCGCTCGATCGACGAGAAAGGCGAGATTGCCGTCGCCGAAGAAGACAACGCCATGGTCCTGCTCGATCACGGCAACGGAGTCATTTCGCACACGCAATCGGGCTTCAATTACTTCAATCCCCACGGCCATAGCGGCGCCCACGAAGAGCGGCACACCATCGCCATCGTGGGCAACCGCGGCCTGATGGGTCTGGCAGGCTACGACTGGGAGCCCCGCGGCGTCGACCTGGCCACGGAAGAACACCCGCAGTTCCGGCGCCACGCCCCCGACGCCGAGGGCTACGTCTGGCAGCAAGGCGCATCGCTCGCGGCCGAGTCGCTCGTCACCGGGAAGGAACTGCTCGTCACCCCCGAGCACGCGCTGCACGTCGTGGAGATTATCACGGCGGCGCGCGAGTCGCAAGCGACCGGGCGGCGCGTCGAGTTGGCGTCTACCTTCAAGTGGCCGCTTGTCGCCTGACTCCGTCTGCCTTTCGTGCGCTTTGTCGGAGACGTCGATGGCGCCGGATATCAATAATCCTCCGCTATAGATTGCATGGCATAGGCAGCGATGGAGATCTATCGGCCTGTCCGCCTCAACGGCTCGTAAAGAAGTCGGCCTCAGACTCGATGTGAAGTCGTACTGGCCGCGTGTTGCGACAGTCCTATACATCGATCAGCAAATCGAACGGTCGGTTCTTGCCCCATCGATAAATTGCAAATTCAGCGTCAAGGGTAAGCATGCGACTTGTCCCGAGCACGGTTGCCATATCGACTAAACATGCGTCGGCCAGGTCCATCGGCACGTCAGCATATTTCTTTATCAGTCGGGCCAGCGGCTCGACTCGCCGCTGCATCTGATACTCAACGCGAAAACGCCCCCTGTGTACGTTCATCAGCAGGTCGGGTACGGCGCCGAGAACGCGGCGAAGCAAGTAGCATGCTTCCGCAATAATTGCTTCGCACGTTTGCATCGATCCATCTGCCTCATGCGTAGCCTCGCAGCAACGACTGCGATGAAGATCGTCGCGATCTAACATCGCCACGATCGGCCCGGTGTCGAGCAGCGTGATCACGAGCGACCGAACCCTTCCATGTGCTTCTTATTTGTGGCGAGATCCGGCGCCCGAGTTATACTTTCCTTCGCCGATGAACTTGCGAGGGGATTTCGTGGATAGGCGGGGTGCGAGCGCGCGAATGCCTTCGCGTACAATATCCGAGTCGCTTAACCCGAGGCGGCGCAGTTCGTCGCGCAACGTCGCAGTCTCCTGGTCCAACCGGGCGTGAATAGACGCGGACATGCTGCATCTCCTATCTGTGCTACATCAACTCCAATTGTAGCACAGGGGCATATTCGATCAGTTTATCGTAGGTCGCCGAGGATGGAGCAAATCGCTGGCCGCCTCACTTCCGCAGAAATACCGTAAACGGCCAGGCGATCATCAGCACCCCCACGCATGCCGCGCCGATCGCCGCCAGCAGCACGCCCGCGCTGGCGATATCCAGGGCGTTGCGGACTTCGGGGTTCTCTTCGCGGGTCACGGCGCGAGCCATATGCTCGATCGACGTGTTGAACAGCTCCGCCGCCAGCACCACCGTGACGCACAAGATGTAGATGCACCAACGCTCGTCAGTCATGCCGATGATCCCCCCGGCCACTCCGGCGATCATGGCGATGAACAGGTGAACGAAGAAGTTGATCTCGCCGCGGAACGCGACCGCCAGTCCGCGGCCCGCGTCGGCGAACATTCGCGCCCAGGTGCGCTGACGCACTTGCTCGCTCATGTCTTCCACCTCGTAGTCGTTGGCGATTTTCAGGTTGTGCTGGCTCATTCCAGTCCCATCGCTCCTGCAGGAGGAATCTCGATGCCCGTCGTCCGCGTCAGCCTTAGCTTCGGCAGGAACCGCGGCTCGAGCATGAAGTTCACGCCGACGTTATCCTTCGCGCGGTCGACGTTGAAGCCGACCGTCATCAGCATCGACTCCCCGATCCGCGTAATCGACATCGTCTGGCCGATGTTGCCGGTCTGCTCGAAGTCGTACGCCGCGCTGGCGGTGGTCAGCCACTTCTCGCTGAGCCGGTAACTGTAACTTCCCAACAGCACGTTGCTGGTCACCGGGCCGTTGATCGATCGCAGGCCGACGTACGCGTTGCCGAGCGTCGGCCGATTAATCAGCACGCCGCCGGAGATCGTCTTGAGCCCGTCGCCGAACACGTCGGCAAAACCGTCCGAGACGATGCTGAACCGGTCTCCCAGGTGCCACCTGAGATCATAATCAAGCAGCCCCGCGTTGGCCCCGAAATTGTCCCGCCGGGCGTCGGGGAAGTAAGCCGCGTTCATGTCCAGCGTCAGCCAATCGACGATGTGCTGGTTGCCGGCCAGGCCGCGCTTCGTCTGCCAGCGCTGCCGCACGCCCATCCGCACGGCCATCAGGTCCTCGACCACTTCCGGCGTCGGGTTGGTCACCCACGAGCCGATGCCCTGACGGATGGCGAACCGCCGCGGGTCGAACTTCGCGTCGGTGATCGTCGGATCCAGCCCGCCGCTGAGCAGCCGCCGACGGAATTCTAAAATCGAAATGTCGTCGAGCTGGTCGTACAGCGGCAGTTCGTCGAAGTTCTGGCTGGCGTCGGCGTAGGACGCATCGACTTCAAACACCACCTTGTGGGCCAGCCCGTTAAGGTTGAACAGCGGGTCCCGCACGTCGGGGTATACGGCCCAGAACGGGATGCTTCCTCGCACGCCGGCGTTGACGTAAGCGCGGTCGAGCGAGTCGCCGTCCATCGCCTCGCCGGCATGATAAAACTGCCCAAGCGCGTAGGGCACGATCTTCGCCGCCCCCACTTGCAGGGGCAGATCGAATTCGTGCGTCGTAAACAGCCGCTCGCCGTCGACGTCGCCGTCCCACGGCAGCGGCGTGAATTGGCTTGCCAGCGTCGGTTCAAACGGCCTGGTCGCCGCCTCGTAATCGGCGTACGAGACCGACGAGTGCTCGAACCAGGCGACCCGGTCCCCCAGCAGCGGTTCGCCGAGCCAGTAGTGGTCGAGCCGCGGCAGGTACTGCGTCTCGCTGAAGAAGTCGTTTACCTGGGCGTTGGCCTCGACCATCCACTCGCGGTTATTGTCGATCTTCCGCCCGCGCACGCCGGTCCGCGGGTCCTTCAGCTCGTCCCATTCCTGCTCGTAGTACTGCTCCAGAAAAGTCCTATCGCTGATCCAGCCGCTCTCGGCCGTCACCTCCCAGCCGTTTTCCAGATGCTGCCGGTGCTGCCCGAACAGCCGGAAGCGGAAGTCCTCTTCGGGGTCGATCGTCCGCCGCCCGCGGCCTAGGTTGTCCAAGCCATTGTCGTGGATCCCCCAGAAGTCGATGATCCCCCGCGCGGGCCCCACGACGCCCAACGCCTCCGGCCGGTCGTACTCGAAATCCGTGCCCAAGCCGAAGCCCCGTTCGCTGAGATAGTCGGTGCTCAGACCCCAGTCGGTTCCCTCGATCCCCTGCCGCCCCAGCAGTTGCCAGACGTCCCAGTCGACCATCGCCTGCTGCCCGAAGATGCTGTCGCTCCCCACGCGAACGCTGTCGATTATGAACGACGGCTTTTGCAGGTCGGTGGCGATTGTCGGCCAGTAAAATACCGGCACGCCCTGCACGTGCACGACGTTCCCCTGCGCCTCGGCGAGTTGCTGCCGCTGTACGACCGGCGTGCCGTCCGGATTGAGCAGCGGCGCCCCGGAGATCGGGTCGACCACCGGCTGCTCCACGTCGCTGAACAGGATCTGATTCGACGAGAAGTCGTACGTCGGCTCCTCCAGGCGGCTGGTCGTCACCAGCGCGCCTTGCGCGGCGAAATGCGACGCATCGAGTTGCCGGATGGCGGCCGCCTTCACGCGGACCACGCCCGCATAGTCCCACTGCTTCGCCAAGGGGGCGATCAGTTCGGCGTTCAAAATGACGCCGATCTGCCGCCGCACGTCGTAGAACATCCTCTCGGCGTACACCACGCGGTCCCCCTGGCGGAACTCGATGTTCCCCTCCATGTAGATTTCCAGCGGCTGATCCTGCGGTTGCATGTTCGTCGTGCCGGCGGCCGAAGACCACACCACGGCCCGATCGGTCGAGATGTCCAGCACGCCAATCGGCCCAAGCTGGGCGGTCAAATCCGGGGCCTGCAACCCCTCGACGATCAGCCGCACGCCGCCGGTCGCCAGCGCTATCCGCTGGCCGTTGACCGCCGGCAGGTATTCGACGTTCGGCGCCGAATCGCTGCGGCCAAACACGTTGAACCGCACCATCCCCGGCGGCAGTTCCTGCCCGCCCGACGGCGAAGGCGCGAAATCGGTGAACTGCGCCAGCAGCAATTGCCGTCGTCGCTGCGGATTGAATTGTTCCAGGCCGCGCTGATAGATCGCCGGCCGCTCGGAGGCCGACGACGCCTCCGGCACGTGCCAGCGCAGCGGCGCGGAGGTCTCCAGCCGTTGAAACCAGGTCGATCCCCGCTGCTGGCCCAAAACGCCCTGCTGCGCGGCATCGGCCGTCCGCCGCCGGAAGTCGACGACGACGCTTTGCCGGTCGACGCCCTCCAAGTAGGCGATCACCTTCGTGGGGCCGCCGTCCAGCGGTCGGCTCTCGATCCACAGCACGGCTTCCGGCCCGCGGGCGTAGGTAAGTCCCTGATTCAGATAGCAGTTGCCGCGCAAATGCCAGACGTCGTAGACCCCTTCCCGCCAGCGGGTCGCAGCGTCGGCCGCGATCGTGATCGGCTCGGAGATATTTTGCTTAGCCCCCTGAATGTCGTCTCCCCGCGCACAGGTGGCGTAAACGGCGACGATCATAACCGACGCCGCCCACACGCCCCGCCGCGGGCAAGGCGCTTGTACCATCGCGTCCAGCAAGTGCGCATCCCCAGCGCAGCTCGCCCGCAGCAAGCTCAGGCAGCGGCTAACTGACCGCGCGAAGCTCAGCGTAGCGCCCTCCATGGCGACGCAGAGATGATAAGCATCCGTCCACAAGCAACTTGCGCCAGCGATCGATCCGTCGATCGTCCCGCTACGGCTGAGGCTCAACCTGCAAGCGTGTGCCGAGCTGGGGGTTTGCGCGCATATCGCCGCGCAAAGGCGGCGGATTATAGGGATCGCCTAAGTCCAGGGTCAAGCCGCGTTGCCGCTGCCGCGCCGGTCGCAACTTCCTGCATTCTCAATGTTTAGGTAATTGCTGGCGCCAAAGCTGCATATCCTCCACTC
>JADLBW010000239.1 GCA_020847515.1 Pirellulales bacterium
TAAGCAGTCGCCGATAGAGTGCAAGCATGCTGTGCGGATCGTCCCGTTGACGCTCGACGTTCGTTTCCGCGAAGTCGTCTGCCAGCGGCAACCAGGGTTTGGCTGCCGAAAAGCCGGCCTGCAGTTCGTCAGACCACTGCATCGGCGTCCGCTGCTTGTCCCGGCCGACGTCGGGACAATGCACGCGCTTGGCCAGCACGTCCGCCTGCTGGGACGGTGGAACGTCGACATTGTGCATGCCGATCTCTTCGCCGTAATAGATGATTGCGGTCCCACGCAAAGTCAGGTGCATCATCGCGGCAACGCGCGCCCGCTCGGGGCCCAGATGGCTTATCACGCGCGGATTATCGTGGGTGCCCAGATACCAGTTGGGCCAATCGTCGGCGGTGAGCAAGCCCTCATATCGATCAACGGTGCGCCGAACCTTGAGCGGGTCCCACTCGAGCTGCAGCAATTGAGCATTGGCCGGGTGCGTCAACCCCGCACGGTAGTACGGCGGCAAGCGGTCCGCCGACAGGTGATTCTCGCCAATCATAATGCGGCCGGGATACTGGCTGACGACCGCGCACATCTCGCGAATGATCTCTTGCAGGCCGCCGCAATCCTGGCTGAACGCGGGCAGCATGTTCCACGCGGGCCACAGACTGGCGCTGGAATCCTCAGCCGGAGGATTGTCGCGAAACCATGGATCCTTGTAGAGATGCACCATGGCGTCGATGCGGAAGCCGTCGACGCCGCGGTCGAGCCAAAACCGCATCACGCTCCACATTGCCTGTCGCACCTCCGAATTCTGATAGTTCAAGTCAGGCTGTTCCGGCGTGAATGAATGCATGTAGTACTGCTGGGTCGCATCGTCCCATTGCCAGTCGCTGATTTCATACTGCTGCGTCCAGTTGTTCGGGGGTCCCCCCCCCACAGGATCGGCGTCGCGCCAAATGTACCACTCCCGCTTGGGATTGTTGCGCGACGACTTCGACTGCTGAAACCACGGGTGCTGATCGGACGTGTGGTTGGGAACCATGTCCAGCAGCACGCGCAGATCGCGGCGATGCGCCTCCGCGACCAGTCGGTCGAAGTCGGCGAGCGTACCGAATCGCGGGTGGACGTCGCAGTAATTCGAGACGTCGTATCCCATGTCGATCATGGGCGACGGATAGATCGGCGAGAGCCACATCGCCTGCACGCCCAGCCACTGAAGGTAATCCAAGCGACTGATGAGGCCCGGCAGGTCCCCCATTCCGTCGCCGTTGCCGTCCATGAACGACGGTACAATGAGCTGATACACCGCGCCGGCGGCCCAGGCGGGAATCTGCGGCGGAACCAGTGGAACATGCTTCGGGTCTACCATGGCGACCGCACGTGCCTTCACATGACGTGCCAATTTCAGCTACCTGTCGTAGCTGTAATCAATTCGCTGGTGCGATAGGCTGAGGTTGCCGCTCCGCATCGGCCGGGCGCGGCGAATCGGCGCCAGCAGGGCGGCGACTCCGGGCGACGCCGCTTAGGCTTCGCCGCACTCCTCGTCCTGTAACTCCCGGTTGATCGCCGTGGCGGCGATAGCCCCTTCCGCCGCAGCGACGATGGCGAACTGCACGTCGCCGTCGGCATCCCCCGCCAGGAACAGACCGCGGACCCCCGTGCCTTGCTTTCCGCGGGTCATAATCAGACCGCGTTCGTCGCACTGGCAGCCGAGCATCAGCGGCAGTCGCGAGCGCTGCACCATGTCGCCCGAGAAAAACAACGCATCGCATGGCTCGGGCGGTCCGGCGGCAAAATGAAGCCGTTCAACTTGGCCGCCTTGCCCCTCCAGCCGAACAGCCCGCTCTTCGCGAATCAGGACGCCGTTGCGTTCGGCCCGCGCGCGATCCTCGGCAGAAAGCGGCCTGCCGTTAGCGCAGGCGACGACGTGCGCCGACCAGTTACGCAACAGCAGCGCCAGTCCCACCGCGGCAACGCCGTCCCCTACGGCGGCCAGACGACGATCGCGATGTTCCCATCCATCGCAATACGGACAATGGTGAACCGTCGTGCCGTAGAAGTCGCGTAGATTCTCGATGTCAGGAAGCTGGTCCCTGACCCCCGTCGCCAGCAGCAGCTTCCTCGCACGAACGCTAGGCCTGTCGCCTACTTGCAGCTCGAACAAGCTGCGGCGGCCGTCGCCCCCGTCGCTGCAGACGCCAACGGCCGTCACCTCTCCGTCGATGAACTCGACCCCGTACCGCGCAGCTTCTCGCCGGCCGGCGGCGCGCAATTCCTGCGGCGACGCGCACTCGAGTCCCAGGTATCCGTGGATTTCGCGGGCGGCGTAGTTTCGCGGCTTGCCGTCGTCCATCAGCGCCACGCGGCGGCGGCAGCGGCCCAGCACAATGGCCGCATTGAGCCCCGCCGGACCGCCGCCCACAATGGCTGCGTCAAACTGGCTCATCAGGCGTCGTCCGAAGTCGAGTAGTCGCTCCAGGCGAGCTCGCCGTCGGACGCCCCTTGCATGACTTCGCCGCTGCGCTCGGCGGCCAGCTCACGTTCTGTCTTCTTGACGGTCTTCTCGTCGCGCTGATGGCCCTGGATCGGCTTTTCGGTTTGCCCGGCAGTCTGCTCGATGAACGTAGCCGGATCTTCGACGTACTCCCACTGCTCGCCTTTCTCCCACGGGCCCTTGCCCTTGTTCCAGGGCCCCCGCTGCTCGTCGCCGTTGGACAAGTTGTAGTAAGTGTGCGTGAACCGAAGATCGCCTTGCAGAATGCCGGGCGGAAAGTTCGGCTCAATCGTCGCCAGGGCGGCGCTGAATTGCTGGAAGTGCGCGATCTCGCGGGTCATCAGAAATCGCAGCGTATCCTGCACATAGGGATCGTCGGTGAACTGCAGCAGGTGCTCGTAGACGATCTTCGCCCGCGACTCGGCCGCGATATTCGAGCGGAGATCCACCGTAAGGTCGCCGTTGGCGTTCACGAACGAACCGCTCCAGGGAACGCCGTTGGCGTCGGTCGGCATGGGACCGCCGGCCGATTCGGTCAAGAACCGCGGGTTGTCCATGGCCAGTCCGATGACATCCCCCTTCTTCACCGATCCATTGCCCATCTGTGCCACGAGGTTTCCCTCGGCGGCGTCTTTCAGTTGACCGTTCACCCCGTCCAGCAGCATCGTGATCGTCGCCCCCACGATCTCCAGATGGCTAAATTCTTCTGTCGCCACGTCCATCAGCAGGTCGTACTTGTCGGGGTACGGCCGCCGGCAACTAAAGGCCTGCACGAAGTACTGCATGGCGGCCTTCAGCTCGCCATTGCCGCCGCCGAACTGGTCGAGAAGCATCCGCGCGACTCGGGGATCAGGCTGGGAAACGCGGGCGTCGAACTGAAGTTCTTTAATGTGCTGAAACATACAGGGACCTGCGGGTTGAGAGAATCTGCCGGGAGACTCGGTTCGGATCAGCGCTCAGGCAACTCGCGTACCGCCGATTTGCAGGTTGCGTCCCCGGCGGCGGTCATACCCTTAAAACGGTCGGCACAACAATTGCTATTTGCCGCTGACAAGTCCCGCCATTCCATCCCTGCACAGTTACGAAAGGGGTCCGTTATGAGTATGTCAAACCTGGAAGATCTATTCCTTCACGAGCTTAAGGACACGCTGGACGCTGAGAAGCAGATCCTCAAGGCCCTGCCGAAGATGGCCAAAGCCGCCGATAGCCAAGAACTGCGAGCAGCGTTTGAAGAACACCACGCCGTCACCGAACAGCAGGTTGAGCGACTGGAAACCATCTTCGAAAGTCTCGGCAAGGCGGCCCGCGGGAAGCACTGCCCCGGCATGGAAGGCATCATTTCCGAGGGGCAAGAGATTATCAAAGAATTGGAGAAGGGTCCCGTGCTCGACGCGGCCCTCATTGCCGCCGCGCAGAAAGTGGAGCATTACGAGATCTGCTCCTACGGCACGCTCGCCACGTACGCCGAAGTGTTGGGCTACGCGGAGGCGAAGGACCTACTCGGTCAAACCCTCGGCGAAGAGAAGGAAACCGACGAGAACCTGACCACCCTCGCCAGCGAGCTGAATCTGGCAGCCGAGCATGAGCCGGCCGAATGAAACGAAGGGTGCTGCTGGTTAGTGCCGTTAGGCGTCCTCCAGGCCATTGCTTGGAGGACGCCGTTTTTGTTGCCCGTGGGGGTGCTTTCCATTGATCGTGCGGCGCCGATGAGCCCGTCATGAATTTGGCTGTCGGCCAGCGGCTCGCAGGCAGCGGTCCGGAATGAGCGTTCTTCCGCCTCGCCGCTGTCCAATAGCCGCCAGCCGCCAGCCAGCCACGGCTCATTAGCGGCCGCCCCGTTAATACCGGTACAGCGCTGCTACCGGCGAATCGGTCGGCATGTGGGACGGTTCAACCAGATACACCGTTCCGCTGGAGCCGATCGTCTGTGCGGCCGCCAATCCGAGAAGGTCTTCGCTATGGGCGGCATGACGGTCGGCCAGGCTGACGCTTTCCGTCCCGGCATCGACGACGCCAAACTCTTGAGCGCCTTTAGCAACCAGAAGCGTCCCGACGCGGCCGACCCGCGTCGCTTCCAATATCTGCAGCAGCACGTCGGAAGCCTGCCGGCGGGCGGCCAGCGTGCCGTATTGTTCGATGGCCGAGGCCCGATCAGCCTCGAACCGCGGCCTGACGATCTCCCAAGCCAGACCATGGATGTGGTCTGCGCCCCATCCCTCCGGATTGCCGGCAATCGCCCGGTCCACCAGTCCGCGATAATTATTGACGGATTGGTAGATGGGGAACAAGTAATCGACGCCCGCAAACACCAGCGGCGCCGATTCATCGTGAAAGTAGTTCGTCAGCGCATTATCAAGCGTACGAAAGAACGCGGTAATGTCCGACTTGCGGTCGCTCTGATCCGCGCCGCCGCCATGGCCGAAGAACATGCCCCCGCCGTGTCGAATACTGCTTCGGCCGCCCGGCCCCTCGGTGTGGAACTGAATCGACTGCACCCATTCGTCCACGTTCAAGGCGTCCACCAGGTTTTTAGGAAGTTGGTCCACCTCGACCTCGCGTAGCGAGTGCTTGTCGCCCTCCAGCAACCGCACGTCCTTCTGGCTCACGGCTAGCACGAAGAATCGACCGTCGCCCTGTAAATACTCCAGTAGCGGCGCCACATGGAACCAAGACGACACGGCGACGAGGTCCGGAAAACGTAGAGGCACTTTGTAGATCCGCAACGACCCCGCGCGCAGAAAGAGCGCCAGGCCGTCCAGCGGCTCGGCAACCAGTTCATCCACGCTCTCGACCAGTCGCGTTATTTCGGCGGCCAACCCTTGCGATCGGTCGCCGCCCGAGCCCCCCTGGCGCAGCCGGTCGTGAGCCTGCCGCAACAGGTTCTTCAGTCGCACGGGATTCTGCCGCACCTCAGGGCCAGAACGATACGTCGACATATAGAGCGACAGGCTCGGCTCGGCCGGCAGCTCGGTCAGCCGGCGAAGCTCTCGTGAGCTGAGATCCGTAGCTGCCGGCGGCGCCATTGTGTTGGCCATGGGAAGTCTCCAAGGGCGATAGGTAACGTTAGCAGTCAAAATTCGCTCATAACTGTAAGCCCGAAATAGTAGCGGGCTGCATACCACATGCCGAAGGACTCCGTTCGGTCCACGTTGGCGGACTTCGCTCAGGCGATCGTGCGATCGCGCGCGAAAGCGTCTCTCCAGCCGCTGTTCACGAACGACTTTCGGCCTCAAAAATGAACCATGGCGGTGCGGTCGACCGCCGGGCATTACACTGCCGGTACCTTTGATTAAGGAGAGCAAGCTGCATGACCATTGCCATAACTAGCGCTCCTTCCCAGGAAAGTGTGAGCCGCCAATGCCAGCACCGCGCGATCTCGACCACAACAGTCACCCGGTGCTACGAGGTCTTGGACTTATGCCGCGGCTGCGGCATCACGGATTTTACCGACGGCAAGTTCTTCGAGCAGCGGAACGACCGGAAGGGGTATTTGGCCGCGCAACAGCGGCAAGCCGAATATCTACTCGACCAGGTCGATTGTCATGCCGGCGCGCGTCTGCTGGACATCGGCTGCGGGTATGGCCGCATTTTGCTGGCGGCCGCCCGGCGGGGCGCCACTGCGACGGGAATTACGATTTCTCCGCCGCAGGTCGCCGACGACCTCCAGCGGGGCCTCGACGTGTACCTGGTTAATTACCGGGAGCTGTTTGCCAGCGGCCGATTCAGCGATTGGGAACACGCCTTCGATGCGATCATCGCTAACGGGTCGCTGGAACATTTCGTGCAATGCGAGGATGCCGCCAACGGCCTGGCCGACGAGATGTACTCGGAATTCTTCGAGATTTGCCGCCGTCTGCTGCGATTCGGCGGCAAACTGGCGACAACCGCCATCCATGCACGACAAGTGGGCCAGATAAACCCAGCGGACTTGCTGGCCGGTCCTCAGCGTTGGCCCAAGGGGAGCCTCAACTACCACGCGGCCAACCTCCATCGCAGCTTTGGCGGTTGGTTCCCCGAACCCGGACAACTTGAGCGGTGCGCCGCTGGTCGGTTCAAACTGACCGCCGCCGAGGACGGTACGCACGACTACCACCTCACCAGCGAACATTGGATCCGACAGATAAAGCGTGCGCTGGCGCTCGATCCCCGCTCCTGGCCCCTCGCCGCGGCGACGTTTCTGCGGCAGCCGCGGGCCACCTGGCAAATGCTTCGCTGCTTGCTTTGGGACGAGTCGTGGAATTATCAATTCCGCGAGCCCGCGCCCGCGCAGCTCTGGCGGCACACCTGGCAGGCCCTCTACTAAGCGTTGCGCCGTCGATGAGCCATGGACTCATCGAATGCAGCCCGGACTTTGGCCAGGGGTCCCGTGCCCTAGGGATAGACGTTGTCACAATGGAAAGCGACCCCCGGCCGGAGGCCGGGGCTGCCGAGGCTCTTTAGCGGCGCAACGGACAATAGAAACTGCGCGCTGCCGGCACGCTTACCCACGACGCTGGGCAGTTCGGTTGTCCGTTGCTGGACAAGCCGGCAGCGCCGCGCGAGCAACGCCTAGATATGAGGCAGTGGACGGCCCTCGCGACTTCGCAGAACGCCTGAAACTGGCCGGTTCCAACAACATCCAGGCTGCCCCATCGGATCGGCACGCCTGTTGCCCTACGGCGACGCTCTATCGACGACTGTGCAGCTAACGAACCGCGCTGGGCCATCGGCCCGCCGGCTATTCGGGTTAACGGCCTGATGAGTTGCGCTCACTCTCGCCTGTTAGCCGCCGGCCGGATCTGTAATCGATTCGGTAGCTGAACACGAATCGATAAACGCGCCATTTCTGTCCGGGACCTTCGCGATTGGCGGCCGCCGCGGTCTCATGGCGGGCGTTCCTATGCCTATTGCGAGGAGCACGGCAGTGGCCAATCCGGTCGAAATATGGAAACAACAGAAGCATCCCCTGGACGTCTGGCCCGACGTGATCGAGTACGCCCGGGTTCGCACGTCGGTGAAAACAATTCCCACGCCCGACTTGGAGCGGATGAAGTGGTACGGGGTCTTCTATCGCAAGCGCGATACGCCAGCCGCTTACATGCTCCGCATTCGCCTGACGGCCAACGAACTCTCCGCCGTCCAGGCCAAAGAGATTGCTCGGGTGGCCTACGACGTCGGCCATGGCATCGTCGACATTACAACGCGGGCCAACATCCAGGTTCAGGGCTTGGCGATCGAAAGCATTCCGCGGGCGCTGCAGCGGCTCGAGGCGGTTGGCCTTTCCTGCCGCCAAACAGGGCACGACAACGTCCGTAACGTGTTCGGCCACCCGCTGGCCGGGGTCGATCCGGAGGAGCTCTACGATACCCGCCCCCTCTGCCATCAAGTAACAGAGCTGATTCTCGGTCGCCGCGAGTTCGCGGATTTGCCGCGGAAGTTCAACATTGCCTTCAACGGTCGAGCCGACCATAGCATCCATTACTGGACGCAAGATCTCGCCTTTCTGGCCGCCCGCCAAGACGTCCGGGTCGGCTTTCAGGTACTGGTCGGCGGCAAGCAGGGGCAACACCCCAGCCTGGGACAGGCGCTGCCTGCGTTTGTTTTTCCGGCCGAGGCGGTCGACGTGGCGCGCGTCGTGCTCGAAATGTTCCGGGAACTCGGCTCCCGGGAAAAGCGAGACTCGGCGCGCTTTCGTTACTTAGTCGAAACGCTCGGCGTCGACGGGGTCCTCGCGGAAATCGAGCGCCGACTGGGGCGGACCCTGGAGCCCTCCGCCGCCGCACCGGCGCCCGCCGGCGGATACGAAGATCTCATCGGCTGGATTCCGCAGCGACAACCCGGTCGCTGGACGGCGGGACTGTGCCCGGCGGTGGGGCGATTGTCGGCGCTGCAACTCGACGGGATCGCCGTCGCCGCTCAGCGATGCGGCAGCGGCCGATTGAGAACTACCCCTGAGCAGGGAATTGCCGTTCTGGACGTCCGCGGCGACGCCCGCAGCGCGTTTGCCGCACACGTCACACAATTCAATCTCAGCCTCCACGTCGATTCGCGGGTTCGCAACGTCGTCGCCTGCACCGGCAAGCAATTCTGCAACCTCGCCGTCACCGAGACCAAGACCCACGCGCTGCAGCTCATCGAGCGGCTTCGACAACGATCGCTCGAACTGCACGGCGTGCGGATCCATCTCAGCGGCTGCCCTTCGGCCTGCGGCAACCATCACACGGCCGACATCGGGCTGAAAGGGGTGCGCGTCAAACGGTTGTTGGGAACGCGGGAAGGGTTCGACGTGTTTCTCGGCGGCGGCGTGGCCGGCCAGCTACAGTTGGGGGCGCCGTACAAAACCGGCGTCGACGCCGGGCAGCTTCCGCAACTGATCGAGGAGGTGATCCGCGAGTATTACCTGCGGCAACGGCCGGGCGAGACGTTCAGCGACTATTGGCGCTGCGAGCTGCGGCGCCGGCAGCCGGCTGCGGCGTCCGAAGAGGAATATCATCCGCCGGCGTGGGAATGCGAGGCATGCGGCCATCGCCACAACGGCGTCGATCCGCCTGTATTCTGCCCGCAGTGCACGGCCCTGCGGCGGCACTTCGCCCGATTAGAGGACGAGGCTGCGTCCCCGGCCTCGGCGACGGCAGCCTTAGCGGACGACGCCGTCGCGACGGCGGCTAGCGCAAGCGGCTTCGCAGAAGCCGCTCGCGTTTCCGCAATACCGGAGGGCGCCGGACTGGCCGTCCATGTCAACGGCCGGGACGTGGCCCTGTTTCGCGACGGCGACGACGTCTGTGCGCTCGACGCACTGTGCCCCCACGCGGGCGGCTTGCTCGCCGAAGGAACCATCGACGGCGGAGTCGTCACCTGCCCGCTGCACGGCTGGCGATTCAACGCCGCCAACGGCGCCGCGCTGGCGCCGTCGACGATGTGCGTCGCGTCGTACCCTGTGTCCGTGGAAGGCGGCAAAGTGCTGGTGCAGACCCAGGCGCCGACGACGCCGTGCGAAGTCGTCGAACAGGCTTAAGAGCTAATCAGGCCGCCGCAAGGCCTGGCCTGAGGGCGAAGTCCGGCTACCGCCGCTGATGGTCGCCCGGCGCAAGTCGCCGATCGACAAACCGGCTATCCAACTCCCTTCCCGCTGAGGCGGGCAACCAACCTTGCTACGGCTTTCAGCGCCTTGAACTTGTTGTCAGCCCCCTCGGAAATCGATCACCGGGCGACGATCGGCGAAGCGATCTGTCCCTACTGCGGCGTCGGGTGCCGATTGTGGGCGGAGGCGGCGTACGGCACGGTGCTGCGAGTGAAAGGCGCCCCCCTGGCCCCGGCCAATCGCGGCGGCATCTGCGCCAAAGGCGCCACGCTGCCCCAGACGATGAACCCGCCCGACCGACTTTCGCAGCCGCAGGTCCGTACCGGCCGACGCGACCACTTTCGCCCGCTGAAATGGGACCAAGCCCTCCGGCACGTCGCCAACCGCCTGGCGGACATCCTCCAACGGCACGGCCCCCAGGCGGTGGCCTTTTATGGCAGCGGTCAGCTCGATAGCGAGGCGGCCTATCTGGCGGTCAAACTCTTCAAAGGCTGCTTCGGCACGAACAACACCGACTCGAATAGCCGGCTGTGCATGGCCTCGTCGGCGCTCGGCTACCTCTCGAGCCTCGGCGCCGACGGGCCGCCTACCTGCTACGACGACGTCGATCAGGCCGATCTCGTGCTGGTCGTCGGATCGAATATGGCCGAAGCCCACCCCGTAACGTTCGATCGGCTGAAAGCCCGCCGCGCTGCGGAAAACGGCCGCCCGTACCTGGCGGTCATCGATCCGCGTCGGACGCGGACCGCCGCCCAGGCCGACCTGCATGTGCCCCTGGCGCCGGGGAGCGACGTAGCGCTGCTCGACCTGGCGGCCTTGCGACTGGCGCGGCGGGGTGCGCTCGACGAAGCGTTCTTGCGGGATCACGTCGACGGGGTCGACGCCTTTTGGCAAGCGATCGGCAGGCTGGACGAGGCGGCCCTCGTCGCGGCCGTTGGAGCCCCGGCGGCGACGATCGACGAGCTGGTCGAGCGCATCGCCGCGTCGCGGGCGATGCTCTCGTTCTACTGCATGGGGCTGGGGCAGAGCTCCGCGGGAGTCGCCAAGCACAACTCGCTGATCAATCTCCACTTGATTACCGGCCAGATCAGTAAGCCGGGGGCGGGGCCGTTTTCCCTCACCGGACAGCCCAACGCGATGGGCGGCCGCGAGGTCGGCCTGCTGGCCCATCAGCTTCCCGGTTACCGGCTCGTTGCCGATGCAAGCCACCGCCGCGAGATCGAACAATACTGGCGGCTGCCGGCCGGCTCGATCTCGGCCGCCCCCGGACAGACGGCCGTCGAGATGTTCCGCGGCCTGGAGTCGGGCCGGTTGAAAGCGATCTGGATCGCCGCCACTAATCCCGCCGCCAGCCTCCCGGATCTGCACCAGGTGCGGCGGGCGCTTGAGCGAGCGGAGCTGGTCATCGTGCAGGACGTGTTCCATCCGACGGAGACGACCCGCCTGGCCGACGTGCTGCTACCCGCGGCCAACTGGCTCGAAAAAGAGGGGACCACGACCAACAGCGAGCGGATGGTCAGCCACAGCGAGCGGCTACTCAGTCCGGCCGGCGCGGCGCGCCCCGATTGGGAGATCGTCGCCGGCGTCGCCCGGGCTATGGGGCTACCCGGGTTCGACTACGCCAATCGCGGCGCCGTGTGGGACGAGTTCATCGGCCTCACCGTCGGCCGGCCGTGCGACCTGTCGGGAATGCCGGCAGATCGGCTCCGCCAAGAGAAGCAATTGCAGTGGCCCTGCCCCGCGGTCGATCATCCCGGCACGAAGCGCCGGTATCTCGATCGCGTCTTTCCGACTCCCAATGGCCGGGCGCGGCTCATCGCCCATTTACCTACGCCGCCGAAGGAGCCGGCCGACGCCGAATTCCCCCTGGTGCTGACGAGCGGACGCATCTACGCCCACTGGCATACGCTCACCCGCACCGGTAAAAGCGACAAGCTGCTGGCGCGCGATGGATCGCCGTACGTCGAGATCCACCCGATCGACGCCGAACGGCTGGGACTGGCGGCTGGCGAGCTGGCAACGCTCCAAAGCCGCCGTGGCGTTATGCGAGTGCCCGTGCGAATCAACGATTCGCTACGGCCGGGCCTGCTGTTCGCCCCGTTTCATTGGGGCGACCTGTGGGGCGACGACCAAGCGGTCAACTACCTGACGATCGCCGCTCTCGACCCCCAATCGAAACAGCCGGAGCTGAAGTACTGCGCGGTCGCCGTGGAAGAAGCGCGCTTGGGGAATGGCTCTGCATGTTGAAGAGCAGCGCTGGGAACCACACACGTTGGAAGATAGGCGGCCTCAAAGCGGGCAGGGGACCCTTGAGGATAACGCGTACGAGCTTGCGGCGGTGGTGGTCCGCGCTCGACGGGGCGAAGGCCGGGCGCGGCGACGCGTTAAGCAAGCGGTCAGACCATGGCTATATATAACGGATCTCGTTCATCATCTTTTCAGCTGGCGTCGTTTCCAGCAGAGCGGTAAGTCGCCGCAGCTTCTCGCTCAGGCCATACCGCTACCGTGGGACGACGGCAAGGAGTGCCATCGCTAGCAATCCGGTCGCAACGCCCAACCCGATTGCCCATTTAGTTGCCGACTTGTACTTGCATCTGGATTCGATTACGCACTCTAGCAATTCATTGAGCAGAGCCGCGATTCGCTCACGTTTGTATGAATTTATCGGAGCGCCTGACGCGAGAAGGTCGCCCATGGATAAGGCGTAGGCATCATATTTGATGAAGACGATTTGACCATTGAAATAGTGGAAGCACCCGTTTTTTTCTAGCCAATCGCATAGGGCGATGATCATTTTGCGATTGTAGTCTAAAGGACGGCTATTCGCGTTTAGTTGCGGGGTCGCATTATTTACTCCGTCTGCCGGGTAACCATTCACGGCCTGGGGAGTAGCGAGGGAGCTTCTTGGCCGGCGCAGCGGGCTTGGGTTGCTTGAGTCAGGTAGTCGAACACGGGCCGTTGTTGTTGGCGGCAGGTTTCGACGACGGTGAGA
>JADLBW010000240.1 GCA_020847515.1 Pirellulales bacterium
GCGACGGACTTCTACCGCGATCACCGCGAGCAGATGGATGAAGGCGCGGCAATCGCCTGGCCCGAGCGGTTCAACCACGATGAGCTATCGGCGGTCCAGCACGCGATGAACCTTAAGCTGCAGGACGAGGCGGCGTTCTTCGCCGAGTACCAGAATGAGCCGCTACCCGCCGACGCCGGCGAGGACGAAGATCTGTCGGCCGAGGCAATCGCCGGGAAAATCAATCGGCTCGATCGGTGTGCGGTTCCGTTGGGCGTTGACCATGTAACGGCCTTCATCGATGTCCAGCAGGCGCTGCTGTTCTACGTCGTCTCCGGTTGGGAACGCGACTTCACCGGGTATGTCCTGGACTACGGCGTGTTTCCCGACCAGCAGCGACCTTACTTTACGCTTCGAGATGCGCGGCATACTTTGGCGGACGCGACGAAGGCGACGGGGCTCGAAGGATCGATCTATGCCGGCCTGGAACAGTTGACGCAGACGCTCATCAACCGCGAGTGGCGCCGCGACGACGGCGCCCAACTACGCATTGAGCGGTGTCTTATCGACGCCAATTGGGGCAACTCGACCGACGTCATCTACCAATTCTGCCGACAATCGGCGCACCCCGGCATCGTCATGCCAAGTCACGGGCGATTCGTCGGCGCGTCAAGCCAGCCGTTTTCGGAGTACAAGCGCCGTCCCGGCGACCGTGTCGGTCACAACTGGCGCATCCCCAACGTGCAGGGCAAGCGGGTTATGCGACACGTTGTGTTCGATGCCAACTACTGGAAGTCGTTCGTGTACTCCAGGCTAGCCGTGCCGATGGGCGATCGCGGGTGCCTATCGCTGTTCGGCGACAAGCCGGATCGACATCGGCTGTTCGCCGAGCACCTTACCGCCGAGTATCGCGTGCGGACGGAAGGTCGCGGGCGGCAAGTCGATGAATGGAAACTACGCCCCGAGCGGAGCGATAACCACTGGTTTGATTGTTTGGTGGGCGCTTCGGTGGCGGCGTCGATCCAAGGAGCCGTTCTTGACGGAACGCAGGCCAGTGCGGCAGTGAAGCGCGAACGAGTCAGTTTCGCCGAATTGCAGCGGAGGCGCGGGCGATGAAGCGAGCTGCTCCTGCGCGCTCCGAGTACGGGATAACTTGTGCGAAGTGCGGATGCCGTCACTTCTACACGACAAACACTGAGCCGCTACGCGACGGCCGCATTCGGCGTCGCAAGGTCTGTCGGCATTGTGGCCGCAAGATCGTGACCTTCGAGGCGCCGACTTCCGACGCTTCTACTCGCCGCTGCTAGATCTAGCAATCTTCATGCGATCTTGCGAGGTCGCGCCGCCAATTAGCTGCGAAAACGAGTAGCTCTACTAATAGACGACCGTTGCTGTATCGGCGTCATGGCAGCCAGCAAACGCGAGTTGTTCGTGCTTCATTGGAGCGTCAGTTCGTACCGCCCCGTTTAGTAGTCCTCGCCTGATTGAACAACGGCATGCCCGACGACCTCGATGATGCCATTCGCCGTAACGCTTCCGGCCCTGCCAAAGCGGCCGGCGACGCCGGCTCCGTCGAGCAGCATAAGCTCGCCGATCAAATCGAAGCGGATAAGTATCTGGCTTCCAAAGAGGCGACTAAGTCCAAGTCGCGCGGCCTCGCGTTCAACACATTCGTTCCCCCAGGCGCCGTTTAACATGCTGCGTTGGCTCTCCAAACTCGTCGCCGCCAAGCCACGCCTGGGCAAGGAAGCCCGGGCCGTGCGGCTGGTACGAGGTCGCTACGACGCGGCGGTTACCAACGACGATAACCGCCGCCATTGGGCCAACGCCGACGGCCTGTCGGCTAACGCCGCCAACAGCGCGGAAGTACGGCGGCTTCTGCGGAATCGCGCCCGCTACGAGACGGCCAACAACAGCTACGCCCGCGGCATCGTTCTCACCCTTGCCAACGACGTCGTCGGCACCGGCGCGCGTTTGCAGCTACTCACCGACAACGCAGAGACCAATCGGCAGATCGAGCGAGCCTTCGATGCCTGGGCGCAGGCCATTGGACTGGCCGAGAAGCTTCGCACAATGCGCATCGCCCGTGCCACCGACGGCGAAGCATTCGCCGTCCTGACGAGCAATCCCCGCCTGACGACCGATGTCCAGCTCGATCTGCGATTGATCGAAGCAGAACAGGTGACAACGCCCGATCTGACGCCGCTCGCCTCCGGCGCCATCGACGGCATCGTGTTTGACCGATTCGGCAACCCCGTCGAGTACCACGTTCTCCGCCAACATCCGGGCGAGTCGGTATTCGATCGAGACTACGACCGGTTGCCCGCCGAGAGCGTCCTTCACTGGTATCGCTGCGATCGGCCGGGCCAGGCGCGCGGCATCCCCGACATTATGCCCGCGCTGCCGCTGTTCGCCCAGCTGCGGCGCTTCACGCTCGCGGTGCTCGCAGCCGCCGAAACGGCGGCCGACTTTGCCGGCATCCTCTACACCGATGCGCCGGCCAATGGGGAAGCAGACGCCGCGGAACCCTTCGAGCCGATTGAACTCGAAAAGCGGGCGCTGGTGACAATGCCGGGCGGCTGGCGCATGGATCAGATGAAGGCGGAGCAGCCGACCACGACATTCGGGGAGTTTAAGCACGAGATCCTCAACGAGATCGCGCGTTGCCTCAACATGCCGTTCAACGTCGCGGCGGGTAATTCCTCGGGATACAACTACGCCTCCGGTCGCCTCGATCATCAGACGTACTTCAAGAGTGTACGTGTCGAACAGACGCACCTCGAGTGCGTCATCCTCGACCGCATCCTTTCCGCGTGGCTCGATGAAGCGGCGCTCGTGCCCGGCCTGTTGCCTTCCGGATCGGGTCCGTTCGCAAGCTGGCCACATCAGTGGTTTTGGGACGGGCATGAACACGTCGATCCAGCTAAGGAAGCCAGCGCACAAGGGACGCGACTAGCCAACCACACGACCACGCTTGCCGACGAGTACGCCCGTCGCGGCCAGGACTGGGAATCGCAACTGCGCCAGCGGTCCAAAGAACTCTCACTGATGACGGAGCTTGGCCTCTCGCTCCCGCAAGGCCTGCCCACTGCCCCGACCACCGATACGGAGCCTACGGATGAAGACGAAGTCCCGTCCCGCGCCGCATGAAGCGCCCCAATCGCTCACGCTCACTGCCAATGCCCAGTTCGATCTGCAAGCAGCTGGCGAGGGCGCGGCGAGTCTGCCCCGGTTCCGCATGGTCGCCTACACGGGCGGCCCGATGCGCGTCGCCGGTTGGCGGTTCCCGGTAATCCTCGACCTCGCCGGGCTCGCCATTCCCTCGCAGGCCCGACCCATCCGGTTCGGACACGATCCACTCTCGGGCGTCGGCCACACCGACGGGATTCGAGTCGAGGGCGGCCAGCTTGTCGCGACAGGCCTCGTGTCGCGCGACACCTCCGCGGCCCGGGAAGTTGTCGCGAGCTCGAAGAACGGGTTTCCGTGGCAGGCGTCGGTGGGAACCAGCGTCGAGGAGTTTGAGTTCGTCAAGGAAGGACAGCAGGTCATGGTCAACGGCAACCACCACAGCGGACCCGTGAACGTCATCCGTAAGGCGACGCTGGGCGAAATCAGCTTCGTGGATCTGGGCGCCGACGGGGCGACTAGCGCCAGCGTGGCGGCTAGTGGAGCCACGGCTCCCAAAGAAGATCTCACGAACGAGGCCATCGCCTCGTCCGCCGGCGCGGCTGCGACTGTGGATTCGTCCGCTGCAGCACGCTCGGTAGCCGAGGAGATTCGCGCCACGGCCGCGGCCGAAACCGAACGAATCGCCGGCGTCCAGCGTCTCTGCGGCGGCCGATCGCCGGGTATCGAAGCTCGCGCGATCCGCGAAGGGTGGACGCTGCAGCGGACCGAACTGGAGATCCTCCGCGAAGCGCGTCCCGCTGCGCCGGCGATCCATACGACCGACAACTCGCTCACCGGAACCGTCCTGGAAGCGGCCTGCCATCTCACCGCGGGACTTGCCGACGTCGAGACGAACTACGACGACCGCACCCTTGAGGCCGCTTCGCGCCGCTTCCGCGGCGGCATCGGCCTGCAGGAGCTGCTTCTGGAGGCGGCATGGGCCAACGGCTACACCGGGCGCAACTTCCGCGACAGCCGCGCCGTGCTGCGGCACGCCTTCAGCCACAGCGTCGAGGCGGGCTTTTCGTCGATCGACATCGGCGGGATCCTCTCGAACGTCGCCAACAAGTTCCTGCTCGAAGGTTTCTTCAGCGTCGAGCGGACCTGGCGCAATATCTGCGCGGTCCGCAACGTGAGTGATTTCAAAACGGTCACCAGTTACCGCCTCATCGGCAAAGATCAGTATGAATTGGTTGCGCCC
>JADLBW010000241.1 GCA_020847515.1 Pirellulales bacterium
CCTGGAAACATGGCCACGCAGAGCCGTGGCCATGCCACCCGACTGCCGTAGAGGACCATGCACCTGAAGGTGCTCCGGTCCACTAGCACGCTGGCGCCATGCGCACCGCCCTGGGTGGGCATGCCGCGTGCCATGCCCACCCCTCTGGTGAGCATGCCCGGAAGACATGGCCACGCAAGGCCGTGGCCATGCCACCCGACCGCCGTAGAGGACCATGCACCTGAAGGTGCTCCGGTCCAGTAGCACGCTGGCGCCATGCCCACCGCTCTGGGCGGGCATGCTGAAAAACATGGCCACGCAAGACCGTGGCCATGCCACCCGACCACCCTATGCCGAAAGCGGCGTCACCTCTGCTGGGGCGGCGATGCCAGCCGCTGCAGGGCCGCCAGGTCGGCGTCGCTGGGCACATCGCCCGTGATGAGCCGGGCCGCGCGGTCGTAGGTGAAGTAGCTCCAGGCCCACTGCGTGAGCACCAGCAGCCGGTTGCGAAAGGTCACGATATGCATCAAGTGGATCAGCAGCCACAGCCACCACGCCACGACGCCCGAAAAGTGCAGCTTGCGGATCTGCGCGACCGCTGAGCGGCGGCCGATCGTCGCCAGGTTCCCCAGGTCGACGTAGTGAAACGGCTCGCTGGCCTTGCCCTTGACACGCGCGGCGATCAACCTCGCCACATAACGGCCTTGCTGGATGGCGACCTGCGCGACGCCGGGCAGCAGCTTGCCGTCCGCCTGTTTGTAGCTCGCCATATCGCCGATGACGAACACCTCGGGCCGCCCGGGGAGCGACGTATCGGCCTGGACCATAATCCGGCCTGCGCGATCGGCCTCTGCCTGCGAATCGGCCGTCAGGGCCTTGCTCAGCGGGGAGGCCAGTACGCCCGCCGCCCACAGCACCGTGCGGGTCGGCCAGCGCTCGACGCCGACGGCCGACTTGAGCTCCACGTCCTCGGGCGTGATGGCCGTGACCATGGTCGCGGTGCGAACGGTCACGCCAAGCTGCTCCAGCGACAGGTGTGCCTTCGCCGAGAGATCGTCGGGAAACCCGCCCAGGACGCGACTGCCCGCCTCGACGAGCATGATCCGGGCCTCGGCCGGGTTGATGTGGCGGAAATCGTTGCGGAGGCTGTGGCGGGCGATCTCCGCCAGCGCGCCGGCCAGTTCCACGCCGGTCGGCCCGCCGCCGACGATCACGAAGTTCAGCCGGGCCCGCCTCAACTGCGGATCCTGCTCATGCTCGGCATGCTCGAAGGCGGAATAGACGCGGCCGCGAATATCCGTGGCGTCCTCGATCGTCTTCAACCCCGGCGCGAGCTCGGCCCACTCGTCCTTGCCGAAGTAGCTGTGCCGCGAGCCGGCCGCAACGACCAGGTAGTCGTACGGTATATCCCCTTCGGCGGTGAAGACCCGCCGGCCTTCGAGATCGAAGCCGACGACTTCGGCCAGCACGACTTCGCAGTTCCGCTGGCGGCGAAGAACCCAGCGCAACGGGGAGGCGATGTTCGCCGGCGACAACCCGCCCGTGGCCACCTGATACAGCAGCGGCTGAAACAAGTGGAAGTTTCGCCGGTCGATGAGCGTCACCTCGACGGGCGCTTTGCGCAGCGATTTGGCCGCATTGAGCCCGGCGAAGCCGCCGCCGATGATCACGACCCGCGGTTTTCCAGAGGTCGACTTCGTCGTTTCCATAGCGGACGGCCTGCTTGCGTGCTCTGTACTGAAGAGCGGAGGCGGAACGCGGCGGTTCGCCTCACTGCGGCAACGGCCGGTTCCTGGTTTCCGGAGCGAACGGCAAGATGGCTAGCCCTGCCAGAAAAATGACGCACATCGTGATCGCCGAGTACCGCTCCATCAGCGGCGAACCTAAGTGGCCGTACGCCCCGGTCGCCAGCTTGGCGGAAAACAGGCTGCCGCCAGCCGCCGCGAACCGACCCAGGTTGTAGCAGAACGACGTGCCAGTGCTCCGCAGCCGGCTGGGAAACAACTCCGGCAGATAGATGGCGAAGCCGGCGAACGGCGCCAGTTGCGCCGCGCCCATGAGCGGCATCATCCAGTAGGCGTCGGCCGGCGAGTTCATCCAGTAATACGACATCGCCGTGACTGCAAGGGCCGCGGTGAAGCCCATGGCAAACGCCGCCCGGCGTCCCAGCGTCATCGCCACGCGCGTAAACGCCCACATGCCGAAGGCCGCGCCGATCATGTTCAGCAGATAGGCCCGAGTGATGGCGGAGTCGATCAGATGCGGAATTTCATCGGTCGGCGCCCCTTGCTGCTCATAATGTAAACGGAACACGCTGCGCTGCAGGTCGACGGCGTACTCGCCAATCGCCCACAGCCCGATCACCCCCGTCGAGGCCAGCACCGCGCCGACCAGCAGGTTCTTCCGCCACTGCTTCTCGGCCAGCAGGCCGAAGTAGGGCGCCAGAATGCTGCCGGCGGGCAACCGCCCTTCGGCCTTCGCCCGCAGCCACGGCTCGGGCTCGCGGAGGAACTTGGCGGTGAAGATCACCAGGGCGGCCGGCAAGGCGCCGACCAGAAACATGTACCGCCACGCCGATCCTTCCGCGATTAGCGCCACGTCGGGCCGCTGGAAATAATCGAACAGCGTCTTGAAGGCGCCGGCGCTGAGGTTGCCGATCGTCGAAAGGACCTGCAGCATGCCCAGGGCCCCGGCGCGGGCGCCGTCGGGAACCGTCTCGGCGATGAGCGCCACCGCCAGACCGAACACGCCCCCGACCCCCAGCCCCGTGATGAACCGGCAGGCGGCGAAGTCCCAGTACGTCTGGCTGAAAAACGTCAGCCCCGTGAACACCGAATACAACAACACCGTGATAGTGAGCATGCGGGCGCGGCCCCAGCGGTCGCCCAGGGCGCCGAAGATCAGCCCGCCAATCCCCCAGCCGACCAGGAAGATGGCCGTCACGTCCTTACCCAGCGCCTGCACCGCGCCGATCGGCGTGTCGGCCGGCGTCAGCGATCTCAGGGCCGGAATGCGGGCCAACGAGAATAGCCGCTGATCCAGGCAATCGAAACACCAGCAGGCGCTGGCCACCAAGAACACGAACCAGTGATACCCCGTAAGCTGCCGATACCATCGGACGCGCAATTCATCGGTCATGGCAAGCTGCTCAGAAACAGATGAGAAAAGAGGAAGTCAACGGCGCCCCTAGGCTAGTACGCGCACACACCAATACCGGGCCCCGCGAAAGGGTTTCCAGGCCGAGCATGCCGGCGAGCCGCCGTTGGACTCCAGCGAGACGCTCAACCGCTATCTTAGGAGTTCTTTTGGAAGCTGAATGGAGGGTTGCCCGCAAGCCAAAGGCAGCATGGTACGCGCCGCGCGACGGCGTAAGGCCCATGGCACTGGCGGCAGCACCTCGGCCGGCGCCCTAGAAACGCTTGAAGACCTCGCTTGCACTTGCTCCGTTCGCGCTCCTTTCGCGTGTTTCGCGGGCTTACGGTCGCACGCTTGAATCTCACGACTGTCAATCAGGCAGCGCTTCGGCCCGCGGCTCCGGCAGCCAGCAGGATAACAGCAAATTCGCCGCGAATACCAGCGTCCCCACGCCGGCGGCGGTGTAGGCCAGCTTTTCCGTCGGCGAGCTTCCGGGAATCCACTCCATGCCGGCCAGCATCGTGGTCACCGCGGCGAAGCCCGTGCCGATCATCCGCCCGCCAATGTTCGCGGCAAAGCTCTCGCCCGTACCCCGCAAGTGGATGGGATACACCCGCGGCAGATAGTTTCCCCAAAAGCTGAACTGCGCGATCGTCGTCAGCGCGACCACAAACATGCCGATGTAAAGCCAATTGAGATCGTTCACCGCCGCATAGGCGAACGTGACCGGCATGGCGATCAGTCCGGGAATCAGAAACACCCGCAGCAACCCCCGCCGACTAGCGATGCGCACCGCCAGCGCCGCCAGCAGCAGCCGTCCCACGATGCCGCCGATTTCTTGCCACTTCGTTACCGACGAGACGGTTCGTTCCTCCACCGCTTTGCGCTCGGCGGGGGACGTCTCCTTGGTGAGTTGCGCCCGCACCTGCGGCACGCCGGGGATCATTCGCGGCATCTGCTGGATCGCCCCGAACGCCGCCCCGAAGCTGAAGGCGAACATCAGCGTGGTGACGATCGTCGTGCGGCGCAGCTCCGGCGAAAAGATGGCCGCAATGCTCGGCCGCTTGAGGGTGCCCGCCTCTTTCTTGCGCTTCCACTCGGGCGACTCGGGCAGAAAGGGGCGAATCACGATGAGCGGCAGCGCCGGCAAGAGGCCCGACATCAGCGTGTACCGCCACGCGGCGTCGTGATCGGTAACCTGGCCGCCGAAAAAGTTGAGCGATTGGGGCAGCACAATCTGCGGCAGTCGGCCGGCCGCCTCCAGGTGGACCATCCAGCCGTAGACCAGGGCGACCAAAAAGCCGCCCGCCGAGCCGAACGCCTGCGTGTAGCCCAGCACCCGCTCGCGACGGCGGGGTTCGGGAAACAGTTCGGCCAGCCATGCGATGGCCGCCACGAATTCGAGGCAGACGCCGATAAACGTCAGACAACGGAAGAACAGCAACATGCCGGGGGTCGTCGAATAGCCCGACGCGAACGCCGCCAGGGCATACAACAGAATGCTGAAGGTGAGCATCCGCCGCCGGCCGACGCGATCGGTCAGATAGCCCCCCAGCAGCCCGAACACGCCGCCCAGCACGGCCGGCAGATAGAACAGCAGCGACACCCAGGTCTTAAACGCCGGGTTGGCGACGCCCCCCTCCAGCACCGGGGGAATGCCCATCTCGACAAGCGCCGGCCGCAACACCAACGGCAGCATCAACAGCTCGTAGGTGTCGAACGTGAAGCCGATCGCGGCGATCACGCAGACCGTCCACATGGTGAACGTCATCGGTTGCGGCTCTTGAGCGGACATGAGTCAGGCGTGAGGCGTGAGGGGGTCAGGCGTGAGGCTGGAGGCTGGAGGCGTAAGGCGGAACCAGCAGGGCCGCAGTCACTTGTTTGGCCACGGAGCGATCGTAGCAAACCAGCGAGCACTTTGCATGTTTCATCCGCTCATTGACAAGCCGCCGAATCGGCTTCTGTCACATATCCCAGCCGCCATGCAAGGGACAATCGATATTCCAGCTCACGTGCTGAGGCGTGTGCAATCCTCAAGAATCGCACATATTCGGCTACTGCCTGGCGGGCGCAACCTTCGACGATGTTCGAAGCGACCGAAACCGCCGCGCGTCGTAATTGGCTCGAAGGCCGATCTGCTCTTCGCGAGGTAATTTTTGGGTTAGCCGGTAAACGGCCAGTGCAGGTTCATCGGCAACGTCAACGGCTCGCAGCTTGCGATGATCTCGCACGATCACTCCTCAAGCCTCAAGCCTCCCCTCACGCCTCCACGCTCGCCCCATGTTCCCTGAGCAGCCGCCGACGGTCAAGCGGCGAGAGCAGCGAGTCGTCTCGCGTGCGGACCCGCAGGGGCCCGCGCCGCTCCTTTCGCGGCTTCAGCGAAAACACCTGGCCAATGGGCCCGAACATCAATGCCGGCAGCATGATCAGCTCCGCCGTGATGCCCGCCACCAGAATCGTCAACATCAGCCACCCGAACCGCTGCGTAGGCGTAAACGAGCTGGTCGCGAAGACGGATAATCCCAGCCCGTTTATCAACCCCGCCTGCAAGGTGGCCGACGCGCTGCGCCGATACGACGACAGCACCGCTTCATGCCGATCGCCCAGCGCCTTCAAGTCGTCTTTGTACCAGGCGAGGAAGTGGATCGTATCGTCCACGGCCACGCCCAGTGCGATGCTGGCCGCCATCATCGACCCGATGTCCACGGGGATCCCCAGCCACCCCATGCCGCCGAAGACGACCAGCACCGGCAGCGTATTGGGGATCATCACCACGACTCCCGCCCAGAATCCGTGACACACCCACATCATCAGCGGCAGGATCGTAGCGAACGACCACCACGTGCTCTGCACCAGGCTTTCCAGCAGCGCGTGCTGCGCCTTGTAGACCACCGGCACGACGCCAGTGTAGGTGACGTCGACGCCCGTGATGTCGTGGAGAACGCTCTTCGTGTCGCGGGCCTCGTCCCTGGCGGCGACCTGCGTCGCCAGCAGCGGTACGCCGGCGCGGCGAATCTGCTCGTAGTCCGCATACGAGAAGCCAGCGGCCGTCACCACCCCGTCGAAGCCGCTGAGGCTGGCCTGCAATTGCTCGTCGGAGAGGGCGCCTAGCTCGGCCTTGCCGGCCTGGGCCCGCACGTTCTTGGTGGTCAGCAGCGCCAGGACGTCGTCGATATTCTGTTCGACGCTCGCCGGACGCAGCACCACGACCCGCGCGCCGTTGGGGCGGCCATGGCGACGTTCGGCCAGCGACTCCAGCGCATCGACGCTCATCTCGCGGGCCTCCAGCGCCGGTTGGACGGCGTCGCGGATGCGCCCTACCAGCTCGCCATGATCCATGCCATGAAATGCCGCGAGCCGAACGCTGATGCGCCACAGCTCTTCGCCCGCATTGTCGCCCGCGTCCGGGCCCTCCACCCGGAAGTAACCCGACCGGGCGAACTCGGCGCGGCTTTCGAGCAACTGCTCGTTGGCCCGCTCGCGGTAGGTAGAGGCGTTCAGCCCGCTCTCCTGGCCGCCCAGATTCGGCGCAAACGTGGCCGCGCTCATCGTGGCGCCCACCAAGTCGAGCCCGCCGGGGCCCAATTGCCGGTCGATATTCTGCTGAATCCGCTCGACCAGCTTCAGCCGCTCGAAGAAGGTATGCCGCGTCACCAGCTCGCCGGGAGACGCGCCCGGCGGCGCCGCTTCGCGCTGCACCTCCGGGGCGAAGCGGACCACCAGCTCCATGGGCACGATCTTGCCCAAGTGCGCCTCGAACCATTCGTAGTCCTTCAGCAGCCGTGCATCTTCGCTGAACAGCTTCAACAGATCGATCGACGTCCGCGTCTTCGGCAGGCCGAAGCATAAGACCACGATGACCGCCATGCACGCGCCGAGCACCGCCGCATGGTGCCGGCGAACAAACCCGCCGAAGGCGTTCCATCCGCGCGCGCCGAAGCTCGGCCCCTCTTCTTTTTTGCGCATCTGGCCATGCCCCCCCTTGGCCAGCAGCTCGGGGGGCGTCCACGGCCAGCGCTTCAAGGAGGCCGGCAGCACCAGGAACAGGATGGCGAGCATCGTCATCGTGCCGATGGCCGAAAACCCGCCGAACTTGGCGATCGGGATGATGTCGCTGGTCAAGAGCGACGCCAGGCCAATGGCCGTAGTCACCGACGTCAAGATCGCCGGTCGCCAGGCGTGCGCCACCGCATGCTCGACGGCGTGATCGAGCTTTCCCTCGTCGGCCGCCGCCTGGCGGTAGTAGTTGATCAAGTGGACGGCGCCCGAGACGGCCAGCACGTAAATCAGCGCCGGCATCGACATCAAAATCGCGTCCATCCGGCTGCCCAACAGCGGCACGGTCGCCAGCGACACCGCCGCGCTCAAGATGCCGCAGTAGAACACGATCGCCGTCATCCGTACGCTGCGCAGCGACAGGTACGCCAGGCTGATCCCCAGCAGTCCCGACAAGCCCGCCAGTCGCACCAGCGTTCGCTCACCCTCTTCGTCGATCGCCACGTTGTCGATGGGCGGGCCGCCCAGCCGCACCTCCGAGGCGCTTAGCCCAGCGGCGTTGATCGCCTTAAACAGCGGCGTGACGGGAGTCGTGCGAATCAGCTTCTTGATCGGCCGGCCCACCGACTCCCGCAAATTGGCGGCGCCCGCCTCGGTGAGCGTCGCCACCAGCGCCGTCTGCCGGCCGTCAGGCCCAATGAGCGATCCGGTCAATCGCTTCTTCGCCTGCCGCTGCGAAAGGCTGGTCGGCGGGGCCATGAGCTGCCGCATGACGTCGCGGGCCGTGGTGACCTGCTTGAACACCGGCTGCCCCGGGTGCTCGGAGGCCTGGGGGAGGTTGCTGGCCAGAAGCTCGGCGGTCAGCCTGGCGATGCGCGGGTCGTCGTCGGCGCCGGCAGGGTCGTCTCCCAGCGTACACCCATCCCAACTGATAATGACGAACTGATCGGCGACGAAATGTTTGCGGAACCATCGCAGTTCGATCGTCTCGGGATAGCTCTTGGGAAGCCAATCCGAGACGTCGTTTCGATTACCCTTGATCGCCTTGATCGCCCCGAAGCACGCCAGCGGCGTGATGATCGCCGAGGCGATGAGGATATGGGTCGCGTAACGGGCGATAAAGGACGGCTTGTTCATTAAAGAGTCGTCTCGAATGTGGCGCCGCGGCGCGGGTCTGAAAGCTTCATCGTGAAGCGCCGGCGGCGGAAGTTTGTTTCTTCGGCCTTCGCCCGGGCGGCGGGGAAGCAAGGTCGTCATTGTCCCTCGCCAAGGGATAATGCTCAAGACGAGCCGAGAAGGCGATTGCCGACGAGTTTGCCGATCGGCGAAGCCCGCCGCAAGCGGCGTCGCTGAAGCCGATCGCGCGTGACTTTTCGACCCGACCGGCCATGGAGGCCGCGGTCGGGGGTTCGAGACGCCTCCCACCGCAATCTGGCCGTTCCCAAGGACTCGCTGCAAGGCCGCACCCGTCGCGAGCACGCCGATAATCTGGACGAAATGAATCGACCTTGACGCGCCTTGCCGATTGCCCGTACTCTCCCGCCAACCGTGCAGCACTTAAGTTTTGCGCAGGCGGTCGCCGCGCAGGCTGCCGGGACTACTTTTTGGAGTGGAGATTCCTCCGATGGCTCAGCCGAAGAACACTGGAAAGAGCACCAAGCAGCAACCCGCCGGCAAGGGTCAGCCCGCGCCGAAGAAGGGCAAGTAA
>JADLBW010000242.1 GCA_020847515.1 Pirellulales bacterium
AGGAAGGCAAGAAGCGGATGAAGTCGATCGGCCAGGTCGACATCCCGCAGAAGGCATTCCTGGCAGTGCTGGAGACGGGCGAAGAGGACAAGAAAAAGTCCTAGGGAAAACGACGGAGGCACGAAGACGACGCAACGTAGAAGTAAGGGGAACCGCTGATAACCGCTGATGACCACTAATCAATCCACTTTATCAGCGATTATTAGCGTCTATCAGCGATTCCAGTTCCTCAATTCTTCTGCTCTCTGTGCCAACTCCGTGTCTCGCGTCCCCGTGATTCTCCTAAATCGCCGCGTTCAACTGCGAGATCATATCGAGCGTCGCCGCTTCGATGGCGCGCTGCCACTGTTGGTCGCCGAAACGCTCAGCATATTCTTTGCGGGCGTGGGCGAAGATGATGCCGCGGCTGTTGTTGATGACGGCGCCCGTGCCATGGGCGTCGAACGCCGGGGCCACATCGGCCGCCGCGCCCCCTTGGGCGCCGAAGCCGGGGACCAGAAACCAGGTGTGGGGCATGGCGGTTCGCAACTCGGCGAGCTGCTGCGGATAGGTGGCGCCAACGACGGCGCCGACGAGGCCGTAGTTGCCCTGGCCTCTGGTCTCGGTGGAGAGCTTCTCGACGAGATCGGCTACGTGATTGTAGATCCGCCGAGGCTCCGCGGCTCGCGCGGCGTGCTCGACCGCCTCCAAGTCCTGCAGCAAACCGCTGCCGGGGTTCGAGGTCTTCACCAGGATGAACAGCCCGGCGCCGCGCTGGCGGGCGACCTCCACAAAGGGGGTCAGGCTGTCCTCTCCGAGATAGGGACTCACGGTGAGGGCGTCGGCGCCCCAGGGGCTGGCGCGGCCCAGCAGGCCGCGGGCGTAGGCCTCGGCGGTCGACCCGATATCATTCCGCTTGGCGTCGAGGATTACCAGCAGTCCGCGGTCCTGGGCATAGCGAATCACCTCGGCAAGGGCCGTCATTCCGGCCGGGCCGAGCTCCTCGAAAAAGGCCGCCTGCGGCTTCACGACCGGCACGAGCGGGGCCACCACGTCGATCACGCCACAGCAGAAGTCCAGATAGGCTTCAGCTCGCAGGCGATAAGCGGCCGCGTCGTCGCCGGGGTGCGACTGGGCTGGTAGCGAAACCGCCGCCGAGTCGGAGGCGATCGCCGCCCCGCCCTCGCGTCCGATCGTGACGGGCCACGGCAACTGCTCCCAACGGGGATCGAGGCCGACGCACACGGCGTTGCCTCGGGCAGCTACGCGCTTGGCGAGTTGATCGATGAAGTGAGGTTGTGAAGGCACGGGCTCAGACACGTTCGCTAGTCGGGTTCGCCGATGTGAAATACCAATTGGCCCTACCGACGCAGGAGCTTAGCTGGAGGTAGCGCGCCGCAAGAGCATGGGGCCACCGCATAATGGTAGGCCGGCGCGCTCGATCCGTACACCTGAGAGGGGGCTGGGGCGGCCGAACGGCTAGTCCTGCCCGCCGGCGGACTCGTATTCGAAGTCGCGCCACTTCATCGCGCGGCGGAAGGGCTCGATGCGAAGCATCACTTCGCCGTTCTGAAACAGCCGCACCGTGCCGTTGGATTCGCTCACGGCGATGGCGACGGCTTGGGTGGCCCGGCTGATGGCGGCGGCGGCCCAGTGCCGGGCGCCGAGGCCCTTGCTGAGCGTGATATCGGCGGCCGGCGCCGAGATGTGTTGGCAGGCCGCCACCACGGTGCCGTCGCTGGCGACGACGAACGCCCCGTCGAGCTGGGCGATTTCCTTGATGGCTTCGCGGACCTTGGGGTCGCCCAGTTGCCGCTCATGCGTGCCGTAGCCCTTGACCGGGTCGAACCCCAGCGGATGGCAGTGCTTGAGGACGTTGCGATGGTCGCCCACGACGAACAGCGTCCCGACGGGCTTGCCTTCGCGTCCTTCGCGGCCGATCGCCACGGCCAGATCGACGGCCGTCTTGAGCGTATCGAGCGGGACGCGGGTTTCGAGTTGCCGCAAGTCGTGAGCGGTGAGGCGGCCGAGGTGCTCATCGAGCTGAATGACGCTCAGCGAATCGATGACGCCGCCTTCGAAACCGCTATACAGGGCGACGACCATGGCGCCCGGATCCAGCAAGTCGTCGGCAACGCTTTCCAGCAGGGCGCGGGTAAGGCGTTCGAAAACCGGGGCGTCCGAGGCGACAAGCTGTACGGTAGCGAACCCCGCCTGGGCGGCGCCCTCGAGATGGGCCGCGCGATCGGCCGCCAGCAGCACCTTCATGCCGTCGGTGGCTTTGCGCAGCTTCTCCCAATCCAACGGCGCTTCGAGCATCACCAGCAGCGAATCGGCGTCGTCGATCTCCGCAATGCGGCGCGCCATCTGGCAGAAGGCCGCGAGCTGCTCGGAGAACGGCGGTGTCACGGTCATCCGGTCCGATGCGCGGTGCTGGTTTGACCCGGAGGGCTTCGGCGGCGCGGATTTTCCGGCGACCCGCGGCGGGGGATTCTCCGCGAGCAAGCCCTGCGGAAGGCAAACCGCCAGAGCGGCGAAACTCTCGACCCGTTGCATCGTAAACGAGTCGCATGCGGGGATCAATGCTAACGGATCCGCGGCCGGAAGCGTGGTTGGCGCCATGGATAGTCCTTCGCCTAAATTGCTCCGGAGAGACCTTGCTTTAGAAAAGCCGGCCGGCAGCAGACAGTTGTTGTTATTGAGAACTGCGCGACGAATGAACGGCGCCTGGCTGTCGGCTGTCGGCCGACGGCCAGAAGGACAAGGCCCAATTCTGGCCGCTAGCCGATAGCCGCTAGCCAAATTCACAACGGGTTCATTAGCGGCGCAGGAATCAATAACCTCGCTAACGGTTGGCGCGGCGCTGCTGCGAGGCCAGCGGTCCTTGCTCCGCAGTCGCCTGATCGTACGGGGCGAACGCCAGGCGGTCGTACAGCACCAGGGCATGGATCGCGTGGCCCAACGGCCCGGCCTCCCAGTCGCGAGTGCGGTTGGCGTACATGATGTTCGTCAAGTAATTCACCGCGCGAACCGTGCGGTAGTTGGCCAACTGCTCGTCGGACGAGGCGTAGATCAGCCACTCGAGAATGTGGCCGGTCGTCTTCAGGCGACGGTCGACGTCGGCCTCGGCCCCGGGGCCGTTGAACCAGGCGGTGCTGAAGCTGCCGTCGGCGTTCTGCAATCGGTAGGCGTAGTTGACGTAGTTGGCGACGAAGCGCTCAGCCTCGGCGTAGACGCCGTCGACCGGCAGCCCGCTCGCCCGCCGCTTTTTCACTGCCAGGGCCAGGCCGCTGAGGCGATGCGTGCCGCCGCATGCGGCCGAGCGAACCGGCTGCTGCATTTCCTCGCGCATCAGCGTCGGAAAGTCCCAGGTCATGCCCTGGTCGTTGACCCAGCGTTCGTTGACGTCCAGGTATCGCTGCAGGCCGATCAGCTTGAACGTCAACTCAGTTCGCGGATAGCAAGTCGCCTTTTCGACCTCGATGAGATCGGCGACCGTGAAATCTTTGCCCTCGACCTTGATGGGATAATCGCTGCGCACCCGGGCTTGCGCCAGGATGGCCAGCAGTTGGCCATGATGCCCCTGCAGCGCCGGACCGACCTTGACGCGCAACTCGCCCCCTTCGTTCAGATAGAGCAAGTCGCGGTTTTCGCACGGCTGATTGAAGCACAGCCAGCCGACGGCCGTGATCGGCTGAGTGCCCGGTCCGCCTTGCAGCACGCGGCTGTGAACTTCAAAGGCGAGCGCCGCGTGCATGATCTCCCACGGGCTGCGGTTGGCTGCGCTCAGCGGTCGATCGTAGTAATTTTTCAACACGCGGCGGACCTTGTCGCGAAGCATCCGCTGATTCTTGGAGAGCGGCGGCAAGCGCACGGCCGGGGGGGACGACTCCTCGGGCTGCTGGTACTGCTTCGGATCGGCAGGCGGCTTGGCGGCTTTGGAAGATCGGGCGGGGCGATCGGGTTCGCCCAGGGGGACGTTGCCGCCTAGGCCCGCCTTGGGGGCCTGACTGAGGGGCTTGGCCGGCGGCAAGAGTGCGCTTTCAATGGCCTCGCCGGTCATCTCCGGCTCGCTGGGATCGCCGGGAGCGTCGGTCTCCGGGGCCGGAGTGTCGGACAGTTCGTCGATCGGCGCCAGTTCCTCTTCAGCCGCCGGCCGCATGAGCAGCATCGGACCGTCGGCGGGCTCGGCCTCGGCGCCGCTGGGCTGGTCGCCCGCGTCGTCGGTCGTCTGGTCGGTGTTGGTAGTTGGTTCGTCGGCCGCACCGGCCGGTACGGGAGTCACGCCCAGGTCGCGGGGATCGGCCGGGGCGTCTTGGCCAGCGGGGCGCCATTGGGTGTGGCGCGTCGAAGGGCGTGCGGCCAGAGCGGGCCCATCCGGTAGGGGATCGGCTGGCGCCGGCGGCTGCGGCGCTTCAGCTTGAGTCTTGGCAAACGCACCGCGGCGTACCAGCGATGCAATGGTCTTGTCGAGCTCGACGCTGTGGGGCGCCACGTTGGGGGCCAGCGTCGAAGGGGGCGCAAAGCCGTCGTCGATGGCGACCGCCGGGGCGGCGGCGGCCAGAGTCGTCGCCGTCACAATCGCCTGGCCAGCCCGTAACAACTTCCCGGGACGCCATCTGCGCATCATTGCGTGCACTCTCCCTCGATGATCCGTCGTCAGCTCGACGCCATAGCATGTAAGACAAGGCGCGCCCCCGCGCGGGGCCTGGACGGCTTATGCGAACGCCTGCCGGGCGGCGTGCCGGCCGGCCAGGCGAAGGCTCGTCGATCGCCTCGTGCAGCGGCGATCTACCCGCCCCTGGAAGGTATCGAGCGCCGGCGGACCGGAAGTTCAGCTTGATTCGGCACGGCAAACCGCGTTACGACAATGTAACGCGAGTCGACAAGATAAGTTGCGGCGCGACAGGCGGGCGTTTGCCGACGTCAAAAAAGTTGCCTCGCCTGCGTCGACAGCAGGTGCAGGCGGCAAGGCGCCTATTTAACCGTTTCGGCTGCTGGCTGGGCGGCCATCGAAGCGGATGGCGCCTCGCCTCCGGTTACGCGGTCGGCGTATTGACGCCACGCTAGCACGTCGTTGCCTAGTTCCTTGCCGGTGACGGACTTCATGGCCTCGACGCCGGCGTACTGCATCGCCGTGTCGCGGTCCTTAAGGGCGGCGGCGAGGCCCGGGATCGCCGCTTCGTCGTTGGTGGCGCCGAGGGCCTCGACGGCTGCCAGGCGCACGTCAAGCTCCGGGTCGGCGCTGACGAGCTTGCTGAGCGGGGCTACGGCCTGCGAATCCTTCCGTTCAGCCAGCAGGCGACAGCAGGCGATCCGCACGTCGCGGTCGTCGTCGTTAAGCCCGGCGAGAATCACCGCATTGGCGAGCGGCGTATCGAACTGGCCGATCGTTTCCTGGATCGTCTTTCGCACGATCGGATCCGGTTCGGTGCGGATTTGCTGGACAAGCTGCTCGCACAGGCGCTGCTTCTCCTCAGGGTCCGCGTCGCGACCGCGGGGGCCCATCTCGCGGATCGACGCCATGCGCATCGCAGGGGTGATCAGCGACGTCTTTACCTTCCCGCCCCAGGGCCAAAGCTGGCAGCCGGCGCTGCTGGCGGCCATGCCAGCTAGCACCGCCGTCGCGGCCCAGCGGCGGACCAGGCTCGATGGTACGAACCGGCAAAGCGGCTTTCGCGGCAGATCGTGCATGATCATGGCGGCGTGCAACGCGCGTGGCACTAGCGGCGGCCGACCGCTTGTCGACCGATGAGGCGCGGCGGACGGTAACAAATGCGGTTGCCGCACGCCATGGCGATTTGCGCGGCGAGCCATCGCCCGATCGCCGGGTTCCGCGGTCGCTACAGTCCGTTCAGGCCGGATGCGCGACGCCAGACACTCGCCCGCGCCGGCTACTGCGGCGTGGCATCCAGTAGCTTTTGCAGTCGCTGCGCTAGCTTACTTGGCTGGCCGTCGGCTGTGGTCAAGAAGTCGCTGGCCGAATCCTCAAGTTGCACGCGCTGGAGCTCCGCCAGTTCCACGACGGGCCGCAGCGGCTGCGGCTCGATCACGAACTGCTTCTCCTTCTCGCTCAGCGCATAGTAATAGAGCCGGATAAATTCATGATGGGAGGCGAGTTCTTCCAGTTCGCTCACTAATCGCGTAAGGCGAAGGGTATTGAGCTTCTTGTCGGCTACCAGGGCCGCGTTGAGTTCTTCGAGACCGTCGTGGTAACCGCCGATGCGGGCGTTGAGTTCCACCAGATTGATCTCAATCGGCTTCGCTGGCGGCGCCGAGGGGAGTTGTTCGCCGGCGGCGTTGACTACCGGTTTGGCGGCTACGGTCGTGCGCGGACGAGCTTCGCCCGCGGCGATTGGTCCCTGTTGGGCTCCGCCGGACGACAGCACCGCGACTGAGTGTTCCGGCGCCGGCTTGTCGTCCGCCGGCGGGGGCAGAGGCGTCGCTACGGGCGCCGCCGCTAGCAGAGAGGGATGCGCGGACCGGCTCGGCGGGGCGGCCGGCTCTGCGTACGATGATTGGCTCGTCGGAGGCGCCGAGGTTGCCGGCCGCTCTGCGAGGGCGCCTGGATCTTCACCAGGCGGCGTTGGGGCCGCAATCGGCGAGGCGGCATGCGATGGCGGCGGGGCGGCGGCGCGGTCGGCTTGCCGTAGCGGCGGCTTGATGGTCTGCCGGCTGTCGGAGTGGACGGCCGTTGTCGGGCGCTCGCTGGAAGGCGGCGACGCCACAGCGGGCGGGGCCGGTTGTTTGGCGGCTTGCAGGTCCTGTTCGGACGCGGCGGTCGCGTCGTCGCTGGCCCGCGACGGCCGGTTGAATACGGGCGCGGGGGGCAATGCAGTGGCCCGACCCGGCAGCGATTGTTCGATCGCATCCTGCAACCAGCCGATCATCTGATCGCGGTCTTTAGCGGACCGCGACGCGCTGCGCCATTGATCAAGCGCACCGTCAAGTTCCGCCAACCGTTTCTTCAGCTCCCGCGGCTGCGGGCGCCAGGCCAGCTCAAGCTGAAATCGCAGATCGGATTCCAAGCTCGCCAACACGTCATTCGGCCCCGAGCGCGTCGATTCGGCAGTTCCCATCGCAGCTAGAATGGCCAGCGCTAAGCTCGCGCTGACCAGTGCAGTCGTCCGTTCGCTCGTCATGAAGTTTCGCATGAGGGGTAGGCCGTGAGCTGTGGGCTGGCGAAAGCCGGCGTGGGCGATCGGCGAGGCGAGCGCTATGCGGCGGCTTCGCGGCAAGCGCCCGATACGCAAGGCGGTACAATGCGCAGGCCGAGTCGCTCTCAAACGTAGAATTCCGGCTACTGAAGTCAAAAGCGATTGCGCTGGTCGCCCCTCTATGGATCGCCGCCTCGTCAAGCCGCTGCTACTGGTGACGATTGTGCTGGTGTTGCCGGCGGTGCTGTTGGCGGCGCGCGGCGAGTCGTTCGCGCGTTGGCTGGTGCAGTGGCAGACCGATCCGCCGGCGGCGCCCGTCTTGGGAGCCGCGGTGGTCGCCATGCTGGCCAGCGACGTCGTCTTGCCCGTTCCGTCGGGACCGCTCAGCACGCTCGCCGGTAGCCAGCTTGGAGTCGCCTGGGGGGCCGCCGCGTCGTTTGCCGGCATGACGCTGGGGGCGGCGATCGCCTTCGCCTTGGCGCGGCGGTGGGGAACGTCGCTGGCGACGCGGCTGTCTTCGCCGGGGCAATTAGCCGACGCGACCGAAGCGACCCGCCGCCATGGGCCGTGGCTGCTGGCCATCACCCGCCCGCTGCCGATCCTTGCCGAAGCGACGGCGCTAGTAGTCGGGGCGCTGTGCATGCCCTGGCGCCAATTCTTGCCGCCGGTCATGGCGGCGAATCTAGCAATGGCCCTGGTCTATGCGGCGCTGGGGCAACAAGCGGCCGAGCGCGGCTGGCTGCCCCTGGCCGTGGCCGCCAGCGTCGCGATTCCATTGGCGGCAGCCGTAGGATGGCGGCGGCGCCTGCGCCGGGGAGCGAACCGAGGCGAAGCGAACTGAGACACGCGGGCCGCGTGTGGCCGTAGCACCCCGACCAGGGTCAGGTCGCGGCGGTTGCGCCGCGGCGATAGGGGCTCTATTCCGCCTTGCCCACCGGGCGAGCGCCAGTGGGGGCCACTGATTGAAGCGAATCGCCCAGGTCGGCGCGGGCCTCGTCGAGATAGCCGCTCAGCCGCTTGGCGATCTTGGGATGCTGGTCCAGCACCGACTTTTGTTCGCCCGGATCGCGGGAGAGGTCATACAGAGCGGCCGGGATGGCGATGTTGCCGATCTCCGTCTCGCGCCACTGGCGATTATAGATGTTTTCATTAACGAGCTTGTTGGCGGCCCGCAGCTTCCACTTACCGCTGCGAACGGCGTGCAGTTCGTTGCCGAAATAGTAGTAGAGCTTCTCCCACGGCGATTTGGCGCCAGGCTCGCCCCGCAGAAGGGCGCCGACGTCGTGGCCGTCGATCGTGCGATCCGCGGGGGTCTTGCCGCCTGCCATGGCGGCGAGGGTCGGCAGCAGGTCCATGGCCGAGGCGAGCTCGTCGCAGACGGCGCCTTCGGGCACCACGCCCGGTTGCCAGGCGATGGTCGGCACGCACATGCCTCCTTCGTAGGTTCCGCCCTTGCCGGCACGAAACGGGGTGTTGAGGCCGCCGTTTTCGCCGCGCGCCAGCCAGCCGCCGTTATCGGAACTGAAGATGACCAGCGTGCGACGATCGAGCTTCAACTGTCGCAACGTTTCGAGGATCTGGCCGGTGCTCCAATCGACTTCCGAGACGGCGTCGCCATACAAACCGCGCTTGCTCTTGCCGCGGAACTCGTCCGACGCCGCCAGCGGAATGTGCGGCATCGTATGGGCGAGGTACAGGAAGAAGGGCTGATCCTTGCGGCGGCGAATGAAGTCGACCGCCTCCTGCGTATAGCGCTGGGTTTGATGATCGCGGTCGACCGGCTCGCCGAGCTGCTCCATCCCGCGGTAATAGGCGTAGGGTTTCATGTCGTTGCTGAACAGCACGCCGAAGAACTCGCCGAATCCTTGCCGGGTGGGGTTGAATTCGGGCCGATCGCCGACGTGCCACTTGCCGACCAGGCCCGTCGCGTAGCCGGCGTCCTTAAGGACCTCGGCGATGGTTACTTCGCTGGGATTGAGCCCGTAGGGCGAGTTGGGCCACAGCACGCGGCTGGGGGAGACGGTGCCGTCCGCCCGCGGGGCAATGGCGTCGCCCATGCCGATGCGCACTGGATAACATCCGGTCAGCAGCGCGGCCCGCGACGCGGTGCACGTCGGCGCCGCCATGTGGAAGTCCGTCAGCCGCATTCCCTCCTGCGCCATGCGATCGAGGTGCGGGGTATCCATGTCGACGGCGCCGAAGCAGCCCAAATCGGCGTACCCCAGATCGTCGGCCAGGATGACGATGAAGTTCGGCTGCTCGGCGGCGCCAAGCGAAGCGCACGGGGCGAGGAGGGCGGCGGCGGCAATCAGGCTTCTCAGCATCGCGAGGTCGTTCCTGGGTATAGAATCGCAGAGTGAGAGTCCGGCAAAAGGGGACTCCAGCGGTTAGCTGTGCATGCGGGGCACGGCTTCGCCTGTCGCCATGATAGCAGCTTCGGCCGCGGCTAGCTCGTCCAGGCGGCGGAGCACGTCGCGCTCAGAAGCGTAATGCATCGCCAGGCGGGTGTACGTGGCGTGGTGACGGGCCTCCGACTCGAAGAGGCTCTGATAGAAGGTGCGCAGCTCCGCGTCGTCTACATGATCGGCCAGGGCTTGGAAGCGCTCGCAACTGCGAGCTTCGATCAGCGCGGCGACGAGCAATCGATCGACGGCGCGCTGCGGCTCCTGGCGACTCGCCAGATCGTTGAGCTTGCGCCCGTATTGGCTTGGCTTGAGGCGGCGGAATCGGACGCCGCGACGAGCCAGTAGATCCAGCACCTGGTGGAAATGATCGAGCTCCTCGTTAACGATCGCGGTCATCTCGCGGCACAGTTCCCGATCCTCGACGTAGTGAAAAATGAGATTGAGCGCCGTACCAGCCGCCTTCTTTTCGCAGTGGGCGTGGTCGATGAGGATTTCGTCGAGATGCTCGTCGACCTGACGAAGCCACCGCTGATCCGTTTTAGAACGCAGGTGAAGCATGCTATTCCGCAACCCTTGGCGGCGAGCGAATCGGAGGGTCTCGCCCGCGAAACTGCGTACCAGTATCGCCCACCGCTGGTTGATCGAGCAACCGCCGGAAATCCAGGGACGATAGCAACGCGACGGCCTCGTTTTCGGGAAAACAGCCCAGCGAGCGCGTGGCCGTGCGCAATTGCCATCGCACGGGCGAAACGTTGCGCCTAGACTGCGACGCGATTCTTCGCCAGCCAGTCACGCCGGTGCGGTCTGATGAAACCGATCCGAGTAGCGATTGCCGCGAGTCTGCTGATCGCCACGGGCCGCGCCGCAGCCCAGCCTGCGAGGGAAGAAGCAGCGCGGCGGCCTTCGCCGTTGCCGGTGGCGGTCGGCGGATATTGCCCAGTGATCCTGCGGGACCGCCAGCAATGGCAGCCGGGCGACCCGGCGGTCGCCGCCGCCTTCGACGGCGCACAGTACCTGTTTGCGAGCGAACGCGAGCGGGCCATCTTTGCCGCCGCTCCGGCCAGCTATGCGCCCGTCCTGGGCGGCGATTGCCCGGTGGTCTTTGCACAACGAGGAGAGCGGGTCGCCGGACGACTGGAATATGCCTTGCTCCGCGGCGGTCGCTTGATGTTCGTCTCGAGCGACGACGCCCGCCAACGTTACCTTGACGATCCGGCGTCGTTTCGAGACGTCGACATCGCCTTTGGCGGTCGCTGCCCGGTCACGCGAGTCGAGGCCAGGCGCGACGTGCCGGGGATCGCCGAGGCGGCCGTCTTGCACGGCGGGCTGCGCTACCTGCTGGCCAGCGCCCCCGAGCGCGCGCTGTTTTTGCAGAATCCCGCGAAGTACGACGGCTCGGGCGGCGGCAGGTCGATGGCGACCGCCGGCCCGGCGACAGCCAAGGGGGCCCCATCGACGCCCGGCGCCGCGAGCCCGTGGAGATTGCAAGATCTCGCCGCGATGGGAGACGCGATCGATCGGGACGCCCACGGTTCTGAACAGATGCTCGCCGCACTGCCCGCGATGTCCGGCTACTGCCCGGTAACGATCCAGCGCGACGGCCTGTGGGTGCGGGGCCGACATGACAATCGCGTCGAGCTCGACGGCCAGACGTGGCTGCTGGCCGGGCCCGACGAAAAAGCGCTCTTCGCGGCCGATCCGGCGACATTTCTGCCGGCCTGCGGAGGCGATTGCGTCGTCACGCTGGCGACCACCCAGGAGCGGACTGGCGGCAGCGTGTTTCACGCGCTGCAGTACCACGGCCGTTTGTACCTGTTTGCCGACGCCGAGCGGCGGGCCCAGTTCAAGGCCGACCCGGCGCGGTTTGCCGATTACGACGTGGCGAACGCGGGCGCCTGCGTCGTGACGCAGGTCGACGACGGTCGCAACGCGCGGGGTCTGCCGCAATTCGCCGTCTGGCATTCCGGGCGGCTCTACCGGTTCGCCGGGGCGGTCCAGCGGGAGAGGTTCCTGGCCGATCCGGAGCGGTACGCCGTCGCCGCCGGTGCAGGGCCGAGGCCCGCGAGTCAATCGGCCGTCGCCCAGGAGCCGCCGCGGGCGTGATCGAACTGGGCTTCAGCGCCGCGCACCGTTTCGTCGATGCGGCCGTCGCGGAACGCCTCCTGCCCGCGAACCCAGGTGCGCACCGGCCAGCCGGTCAGTTCAGCGCCGTGCCAGGCGCTCCAGCGGCATTTGGCGAATTGCTCCTCGTTGCGCACGGTTCGGGCAAGGTTCATATCGACCAGCACCAGATCGGCGTCGTAGCCGGGTGCAATGCGGCCCTTGCCGACGATATCCCACGTCCGGGCCGGGGCGTCGCACATCCAGCGGACGACCTGCTGGAGCGTGCAGCGGCCGCGGTTGACCTCGTTGAGCATCAGCGCGAGGCTGTTTTCCACGTTAGGCATTCCCGAGGGAGAGTGCGGATAGGGACGAGCCTTCTCCTGGAGCGTGTGGGGAGCATGATCGGTGGCCACGACCTGGATGCAGCCGTCGGCCAGCGCTCGCCACAACGCTCGATTGTCGTCGGCGGTCTTAAGCGATGGATTCATTTGCGCGAGCGTCCCCAGCCGCCAGTAGTCGTCGACGTTGAGCAGCAGATGGTGGGGGCAGGCCTCGGCGGTGACCAGCGGCCGTGCACTGGAGGCGGCAAGGCTGGCGTAGTACTGGCCGAGCAGCTCGGCTTCGGCGGCCGTGGAAACATGCAGCACGTGAAACCGACGCCGATGGCGCACCGCCAGGTCGATGGCCCGCCGCGTGGCGATGGTCGCGGCGGCGACGTCGCGGATTTGCGAGTGGACGGCGACGTCGGCGACGCCTGCGAACCTTGCGGCGTTGGCCCGTACGGTAGCTTCGTCCTCGCAGTGCGCGGTGATGGGCAGCGTTGTTTCAGCGAAGATGCGTTCCAGCGCCTCTTGTTCGTCGACGAGCAGATCGCCGGTGCTGGAGCCGATGAAGATCTTGATGCCCGGCGTATTGCGGGCCCGACGAAGCTCGTCGATGTTGTGCGGCGTCGCGCCGATGTAAAATCCGTAGTTGACCGATGACTTTTCGGCGCCCAGACGCCGCTTGTCGTCGAGCAATCGCTGCGTCGTCGCCGCGGGGACCGTGTTGGGCATTTCGAGGAACGTGGTGACGCCCCCCTTGGCGCAGGCTCGCGAGGCGGTGCGCAAATCTTCTTTGTGCGCCAATCCGGGCTCGCGGAAATGAACCTGGTCGTCGATGACGCCAGGCAGCAGATGCAGTCCCCCAGCGTCGATGACTTCATCGGCCCTGGTTTGGATCGCGGCGTCGACTTCAGCGATGCGCGGCCCGTCGACGACGACGTTCGTCTGGACGAGACCGGCCGGCAGGACGACCTGCGCGTTCTTAATGAGCGTCTTCATGGCGTGGATTTCCCGCCGGGGGCAGCGTCGGGCGGCTGCGCCGGGGTCCGCTGGTCGTCGCGACGGCGGGCCCCGCCGATCCAGCCGCGGCTGCGAAAGAAAAGGAGCTGTCCGACGGCGACCATCCCCATGAGCCCCAGCGCCAGCGGGTAGCCATAGCGCCATGAGAGCTCGGGCATGTTCCAGGGCGAGGCGCGGTGATCGAAATTCATGCCGTATAAACTGGCGATGAAGCTCATCGGCATAAAAATGGTGGAAATGATCGTCAACACTTTGACGGTTTCGTTCAGCCGATTGCTGATCGCCGTAGCATGATAGTCGCGCAGATCGCTGCCGGCGTCGCGATAGTTTTCCAGCGTGTCGATGATCTGTACGGTGTGATCGTGACAGTCGCGGAAGTGGATGAGCGTCTCCTCGGTCAATTGTTCCGGCGGGCTGCGCACCAGATCGTCAATTGCATCGCGCAGCGGCCAGACGATCCGCCGCAACTGGCGAACGTCGTGTCGCAGATCGCGCATTTGCTGCAGTTGGAGGGCGTCGGGACTGCCTTCCACCAGGTCGTCGAGGTCGTCGAAGACCTCGCCGAGCTGTTCGAGGACCGGGAAGTACGAGTCGACCACCGCATCGAGCAGCGCATACAGAAGGTAATCGACGCCCGCGCTGCGCGTCGATCCGGCGGTCACTTGCAACCGGCGGCGGACGATATCGAAGACCCCTCCCGGCTGTTCCCGCCATGACAGCACGAAGCCCTTGCCGGTGAAAATGCTCACTTGCTCAGTTCGCAGATCGCCATTGAACGAGGGGATTTGCGTGACGGCGAACAGATAGTGCGGATAATCTTCGACCTTCGACCGCTGGGGCACGTTGACCATGTCTTCCAGGGACAAGCGGTGCAGGCCCAGCACTTCGCCCAGTTGCTCAATCAACTCGGCGTCGGCGAGACCGACGGCGTCAATCCAAACGACGGAATACTTGCCGCGTAGCTCGCGGATCTGTGCGAGCGTGCAGTCGTGCTTGTCAACCAGCTCGGTGGGACCGTAGCCGGTTGCGCGAACGATCGTGCTGTGGGCGCCGGCCGGCACGATAACCGTCCCCGGCCGCGTATACGGGTGGAGCGAATGCCGAAACGTTCGCCGGGCGCGGCGCTGGCCGCTCTTTGCCTTTCGGCCCATACGGTACACCTTGATTAACGGGCGGAAGCCTTAACTTGGCCCTTGCGGCCGCTGCGCCCAGGGGCTGTGAACTTCGCACGCGCCCGGGTCCGCGGACGGACGTCTAGCGGCACGCAGCGGCGGCGAAGTCGAACGGGAATGCCTCCGTCGGCTCCCCTTGAAGCGAGGGAGCCGACCAGGAGTATTCTCGCCCCTGGCGGCGTCGCCGATCAGGCCATGTTCCAGGACAAGGGTTATATGCAGGTCCCACCTACTATGTTGCACTGCGCCGAACTCGGCGCCCCAAGATCCGCCGCGGCCGCGCCTTCAACCGCGTCGTCGGCGGCGACGACGCCTGCGGCGGGTCGTTGTCCGCCACTTCCAGCTCGCTGCGCAGTCGCGACAGTTCGTCCTGCAGTCGCTGCCGCGGGCCGGCGTAATCTGGATGGCCATAGACGCTTTGCAGTTCCTGAGGGTCGCTGGTCAAGTCGAACAACTCCCACTGATCTAGCTGGTAATAGTGGATCAGCTTGTAGCGTCCGTCGGTCACGCCGTAGTGCACCGCGACGGCGTGCGCCTCGGGCGGACCTTCGTAATAGTGGTAGTAAAACGATTTTCGCCAATCCTCCGGCGGTTGTCCGGCAAGCAGAGGCCGCAGGCTGCGGCCTTGCATGTCCGCGGGGGCGCTGACGCCGGCGGCGTCGAGAAGCGTTTCGGCGAAGTCGATGTTCGATACGATGTGGTCGACGACGGCGCCCTTGGCGCTCACGCCCGGCCAGCGAACCGCCAGCGGCGCCCGCAGCGACGGTTCGTACATGAATCGCTTGTCGTACCAGCCATGCTCGCCCAGAAAGACGCCCTGATCGCTGGCGTAGATGACGATCGTCTTATCCGCCAGGCCGGCTTCGTCAAGATAGTTCAAGACGCGACCAACGTTGTCGTCGATCGACTGAACGGTGCGCAAGTAGTCCTTGACGTACCGCTGGTATTTCCAGCGGACGAGCTCCTGCCCTTCCAGCTTCGAGGCCGCCAGGGCGTTGTTCTCGTCCTGGTAGGCGGCCAGCCATGCCTGCTGCTCCTGCGGAGCCATCCGGCTGAATAGCTCATTGGCCGAGGCGCTTTGCGGGTCGAACGCCTTCAGATCGGATTCCAATTCCAGGTTCGCGATGCGTAATTGCGCCATTCGAGCGGCGTCGGCGCGGTTGGCGTAATCGTCGAACAGCGTGGCCGGCTCGGCGATGGGCGCATCCTTAAAATCGGCGACGTGGCCAGGCCCCGCCTGCCATGGGCGATGCGGCGACTTGTGCTGGATCATCAGCAGAAACGGCTCGTCGGCGGCGCGGTTTTCGCGAAGCCACTGGAGGGCCTTGTCGGTAATTACGTCAGCGACGTAGCCCGGCTCGGAAATGCGACCTTCGGGCGTGATGAACGCCGGACTGTAATAGCTACCCTCGCCGGGGAGCACCTCCCAGCGATCAAAGCCGGTCGGTTCCGAAACCAGGAGCCATTTGCCGAAGAGAGCCGTCTGATAGCCGGCCCGTTGCAGGATCTTGGGGAAGGTCTGCTGGGCGCCGTCGAACTGGCCGCTATTGGTGCACATGCCGTTCTTGTGGCTGTACTTACCGGTCAGGATGACGGCGCGGCTGGGGCCGCACAGCGAATTGGTCACATAGCAACGATCGAACCGCGCTCCCTCGGCGGCAATCCGGTCGATGTGGGGCGTCTGGTTCAGCCCGCGGCCATAGGCGCTGATCGCCTGGCAGGCGTGGTCGTCGGCGAGGATGAACACGATATTCGGACGTTGGACCGCCTGGGCCGACGACGATAAAGCGACGACCAGCGCCAGCGCTGCTACCGCTAGATTAAACTGAGAGATACGGTAGATCTGCATCGAGCTGCTAAACGAATTCATGCGATCAAATATGCGACGGCTTGTATCGACGCCGGGGCGGCTAGCGAGCGGTTCCATTACGATCGCCAGGCGACAGCCGATAGCCGACAGGCGACAGCCCTGTGCGAGGTGCGTTAGCGGCGCTATCGATTCAAAGCCCATGCCAACCGTTGGCGGTATGTTCAGCTACGTCCGCATTCTAACGAACCGGCCCGGTTCGCCGGTAGGCTTCGAGGGCCGTGGAGAACGCCGTCCGACGAGGTAACGAGCGGCTGACACGACGCCGCGGCAGTCGGAGCCGAAGCGAATTGCGGGCGATTCCCCGCCGCTTGCCGCCTTTGGCGCAAAAGGGCGCCGCAGCGGCACGCGTACCGTCCGAAGGCCTGGCTTCGCACTGCCGCCGGGCGGAACGCCGCGGCGGTTTTTTCCCAAAATGGGGGCAGCGATGGACCGCCGCCTGAGGCTCGACGGATGTTCTGCCGCCGGGCGCCGCCGCTAGGTCACCGGTCGGCCTTCGACGGCTGGCGAGTCGATGTGAACATCGAGTTGAGGGAAGGGAATCTCGATGCCGGCGCCGTCGAGTTCGAGCTTGACCGCCCGCAGCAGCGCCTGCTTGGCGTCGCCCAGCGATTCGCGGCGGCACCAGGCTCGGACCTGCCAGTTGACGCTGGAGGCCGCCAGGTCTAGGAGGGCGACTTCCGGTTTCGGCTCCGGCAGGACGAGCTCGATGCTGCGGACGGCGCGCTCCAGCGCGGAGCGCGTCTGGTCGACGTCTGCTGAATAGGCGACGCCGACGTTCACCTCGGCGCGGCGGACGGGATGGTAGCTGATGTTCTCGATCGTGGCCCCGTAGATCGAGCTGTTCGGAATGATGATCCGCCGGTTGTCGAAGGTGTCGACGGCCGTGGTGAACAGATCAATCTCGGCAACGACGCCTGTCAAGTTGGCGACGTTCACGACGTCGCCGATTTTGTAGGGCCGAAAGACCAACAGCATTCCCCCGGCGGCGAAGTTGGATAGCGTGCCTTGAAAGGCCAGGCCAATCGCCAGACCGAGGGCGCCAATGACGGCGGCGAAGCTCGTCGTCTCGACGCCGAAGTAGCTGAGGCAGGCCAGCGCCACCATCAGCAGAATTCCCCAACGGACCAGCCGCGCGAAGAACAACGTCAGCGTCTGATCGAATCGAATGCGGGTCAGGGCCAGCCGCACGATCGACGAGAGCCAACTGGAGATCGTCCACGCGATCGTCAGCAGGATGAGTACGAAGATCGCCCGCAGGCCGAAGTAGTAAGCGATGTACTGCCACTGCTGCGCGTCCATCCGCGTGAACTGGAAGCTGTAGAAATCGTCGAGCGCGCGCCGCTGCCACGAGACCGCGTCGGAAGCAGGGGGCGCGGCCGCCTGGGCGGCGTCGGCGACTTGGGCCAGCAGCAGCGATAGACTCATGGCACTGCCAAAAGTACCGGTAAGGCAAGGCTCAGGCGGCCTTGCCGATGGGTGGCGGGCCGTGTATCTAGCCGACAGGCCCGGTCGCGTCGAGGCCACCTCCCCCGGGCCGCTGCGCCGGCGGGTCTTTCAGCGCCGCCTGGCGATTTGCGCACAGCGATCGCGCCGGTTTCGATCCGTCCGACTATATTGCTAGCGATGAACTACTTAGCGCACAGCTTGAATTGCGTGGACGACCCCTACGAAACGGCCGGGGCCGCGACGCCAGACTGGCTCTGCATGGCGCGACCGCGTCTCCGCTGTCGGTCGCGACAGGCGGCGCCGTTTATCGTCGCCGACGCCCAGCCGGTATCCGCCGTAGCCCGCGGCGTCGTGCGCCACCACCGTGACGACGACTGGTTCCACCAGACCGCCGCCTTTGGCGAATTGTCGCTGGAACTGGCCCGGCGGGTTCGCCGCGTCACCGGCGAATCGGACGGCATGCGGCCGAGCTTCCTGGGCCATATTCTCGTCGAACTGCTGCTGGATGCCGCGATCATCGACGAGGATCCGGCGTGCGCCGCCCGTTATTACGCCGCCTTGAGCGACGTCGATCCCGCAAGCGTTGCCGGCGCTGTTAGCCAGATGATCGCCGCCGACGCCTCGTCGCTGGCAGGCATTGTTGCGAGATTCGTGGAGCTGCAATTCTTGTACGACTATCTGGCCGACGATAGCCTCGCGCTGCGCCTCAATCAGGTGCTGCGGCGGGTTCGCCTGCCGGCGCTGCCGGAGCGGTTTTGCGAGATCTTGCCTTATTGCCGGGGTCTGGTGGCCGCCCACCGCGATGAATTGCTGACGCCGCCCTCCGCCTTGCCGCCAGCTACGCCGGCGGCAAGTCCGCTAGCAATGCTCGCACCGGTGACTGCGATTGTGGCCGCTTGCCGCAGTTAACTATGATCCCGCGCCGCTGGCGTGCGGCGGGACGATTCCGCTGGCGTGAACGGCTCCCGCTTTTGCCAAGAGTCGTTCGACCGCCCCGCGCTTACGCAAGGCTTAAGATCGGTCCCCTGACACTGCCGTTTGCCGTCTCATGCAGCAAGCCGTGCAACAGAGCGCCGTTGGCGGGCCCCCGATGGCGCCGGCAACTGAACCGAATTCCGCCGTAGGCAAGCCCAGCGCAACTGCGGCGGAGGGACCCAAGTTCTCGCTCGAACGTCTCTCGTCGGCCTTCGCCCGTCTGATGGGCGCGCCGCCGGCATCGGCGCGTGTTGGCGCGCCGGCGCCGCAGGTCGCCATCGCCGACGATTCGATCGTCGAGGACGACGCCCTACCCGTGACGCCCCCGATGATCGTGGAAGGCATGCTCTTCGTCGGCGACGCCGAAAACCGGCCGCTGACCGCTCGGCATATCGCCAGCCATATTCGCGACGTGACGCCCGAGGAGGTTGAACAGATCATTGCACAGCTCAACGAGGGCTACCGCCAGGACGGCGCCGCGTACGAAATCGTCGCCCAGGCTGGGGGCTACCAGTTGCGGCTGCGTCCGGACCTGGACCGCCTCCGGGCACGTTTTCGCGGGCGGGTGCGGGCGGCCCGACTTACGCCGCAGGCGCTGGAGGTGCTTGCCATCGTCGCTTACCGGCAGGGGGTCACTGTCGATGAGCTCAACCGCCTGCGGGGGACAGCTAGTTACCCGATTCTCTCGCAACTGGTGCGGCGGCAACTGGTGCGCGTAGAACGTTCGAGCGAGTCCGCGCGGACCGCACGATACTACACGACCGGCCGCTTCAATCAGGTATTTGGTCTATCGTCTGTCGCCGAGTTGCCTCGAGGCGAGGAAGTGGTGGATTCATAATTCCCGTCTCGGAAGCCGTGCGTATCTCGGCAATCGATGCCAGCCCTAAGAAGTATTCGACTGCACGGCATGTCCACGCTGCCGGCGGGTAGAGCCCAAACTAATTGCGGCGACACGAGTTACATCGATGATACGGAAAGCCGCTCTAGCGTCCTGGCAAGGGCTGAGTACAATCATTGCTGTTTGACGACACGCGCCCCCCGCCCTGCCGGGGCCCTATCTAAGTCCGAGGCGAGTGAATGCGAATTCACTCGTATCGCTGCTGATCGACGCCGCACGAACCGCTTGCGGCCATTCTCTCTGAGCCCAAGGCTGGGTCACACGCCCGCGCGCTGCCCGCTGACTGGCGCGGATTAGCCGTTGTCATGTCCCGAACCCGCATTCTTGCCGAATTACGCACTTCGCCGCCGGCGGTGCTCCCCTCGCTGCTGTTGTGCGATTTCGGCAATCTCGCGACCGAGGTCCAAGCCCTGGAGCAGGCGGGCGCGCGGGCCCTGCATCTGGACGTCATGGACGGCCATTTTGTGCCGAATCTTACCTACGGAATGCCGATCGTCGAGGCCGTTCGGCGCGCGACCGAGTTGCCGCTGGACGTGCACCTGATGATCGCTCGCCCAGCGGACTACATCGACGCTTTCGTCGACGCCGGCGCCAGCATGGTCACGATCCATGCCGAGGCGGTCGCCGAGCCGGCGCCGGTGCTGGAACGAATTCGTCGACGGGGGGCGGTGGCCAGTCTGGCAATCAATCCACCCACCCCGCTGGAAAGAATCGCCCCTGCGCTGCCGCACTGCGACATGGTGCTGTGCATGAGCGTTTCCCCTGGGTGGGGCGCTCAGAAATTCGATCCTGTTGCGCTTGAGAAGCTGCGTACGCTTAAAGCCCAGTACGGCGACGGGCTGCTGCTGGAGGTCGACGGCGGCGTCAACGTCGATACGATCGCCGATTGCACGGCGGCGGGCGCCCAGTTGCTGGTCGTCGGTTCGGCGATCTTCCGCAACCGCCAGCAGGGCTATGCCGAGAGCCTGTCGGAATTAACTGCGCTCGGCGGCGAAGGGGGTCGGGATGGTTTTGCGACTGGAAAACTCGATCCCCTAAAATAAGCCCCCGGTCGCAAAACAATCCCGACCCCGTCCAACTAGGACCATGATTGCCTTTCGCAAACCCGAATTCATTACTATCCATCTGGACCGCAAGCAAGCGATGTTGACGATCCTTCTCATCCGGGCCGGCGTCACCGACTTTGATTGCCAAGGGCGCATTCAAGGCACGCTCGACGTGCCGCTGTGCGACGAGGGAAGGCAGCAAGCCGTCGCCATTGCCGAGGACTTGATCGCTCGCTCGGCGAGCATCTCCGCCCTGTATACGGGTCCGTGCCTCAGCGCTCAGCAAACGGCGGAAATCATCGCCGAGCGTATTAAGCTCAAGCCCAAAGCCCTCGAGGCGATGCACAACCTCGACCAAGGCCTGTGGCAGGGCATGCTCTTCGAAGACGTGAAGGCCAAGCAGCCCAAGGTCTACCGCCAGTGGCAGACGGCGCCCGACACCGTGTGCCCGCCGGAGGGCGAAACGTTGCAACAGGCCGCCGATCGCATTAAGCAGGCGCTGGGCAAGCTCACCAAGAAGCACAAATCGGGGACGATCGCCCTGGTGCTCTCGCCGCAGGTGGCGAGCATCTTGCGGAGCCTCCTTCGCGAAGGCCAACCGCCGGTGGTCTGCCCCTCGGCCGCCCGTGCGGAGGCCGCCCTGTGGGAGCCGCTGCAGGTAACGGCGGTGTAAGCCAAGCCGTCGCGGAGTCGGTTTCGCCAAGACCTTTCTGACCGGCGGATGGCGCGGCCGATTTACAGGCCGCGGCCCGATCGAGGCTGGGAACCGCCGGCGGCCAGTCGGAGCGGACTGTGCACGTTTGTGCTCGACGGGAGGGACCGGGGGGCTTTATCGAGCCGGCGGCGGCCTACCTTGCGCCGCTACATGAATTGCCACTCTCCGGTCGTCAGTACGTAGGCGCCCAGCAAGAGGTTGGTCACGGCGTGGGCTGCCACGCAGTCCCAGATATTCCGCGTGCGGATCATCAGCCACGTGATCATGCTGAACCACGCCAGCGCCGCGAACAGCTCGGCCGGGTGCATCAGCATCGGTACGGCCGTCGCCGTGATCATGCCCAGGCGGTCTACTTTGCCGAAGGGGATCTTGAACCAGTCGACGTGCATGACATAGCGGATGAGGAATCCGCGAATAAAGAACTCCTCGATGATCGGCACGATGACGATCAGGCCCAGCAGGCGGATGGCCAGAAATCCGTAAGCCCAGTCGGGATTGTCCTTAATCTGCTCCAACGGGTTGAAGCCGGGACGAATCCCCATATCGACGAACTTGCCAAGTCCAATGGGCACGAGCAACTTCTCTTCCAAGTCGAGCTTGCATAGACCGATCCACACGACGATGCCGACGGCCCCGATCGCCAGGGCGATCCCGTTGACGCGGAACGGCCGCCACGCCAGGTACCCGGGAAGCACCAGCAGCATGGCCAGCATCGTCAGGGCGATCTTGGTGGTGTAGAAGGCCGGGTACAACCGCAGCGGCGGCACCGGCTCGCCATGTTCGTCGAGTTCGACGTCTTCGCCGAAGTGCTCGCGAGCGGCGCGAATCTTCTCGTTTTCTTCTTCGGCCGGGGCGGCAACCTCGCCAGCCGAGCCGGCTTGCGGCGGCTTCGGTTCGGGCGCTTTGGGAGGCTTGGGCTCCACCATGCCGACGACCATGTACACGGCAAAGGGGAGCACGAACGTCAGGGCTGGCCAGCGGCCCCAGACGCCCCGCGGCAGGCGGGGGGCGTCGCTGGAGTCGATCGGTTCTCCGCTCACAGGATCGTCGCCAAGGGTTGTTGATTCCATGTCGTGAACATCTCCATCCCGTGAGGGGCCATTGCACCGCCTGCGCCGCGCAAGGCCATTCTAGCGGCGGCAAGGCATCGGCGAGCCGTTAGGCCGCCCCGGTCGCAGCCGCTATGAGACCTTACCATGCGAATTGGCGCGAAAACCGGCCTTTGCGTTTGGCCGCCGGACGCCATAATTTGTGACCTTAGTCGTGCCGCAGAGTTGATCCGTCCGATGCAGTCTATAAAACCGTCAAAAATACCTCTCCAGGGCTAGTCGCCTGACAGCTCGTGAGTAAAAATGTAGGATCGTCCCCGCCCCG
>JADLBW010000243.1 GCA_020847515.1 Pirellulales bacterium
CGGGAATCTTTTGCGACTGGATGCGCTATTTTTGAAGGAGAGTTGCCAGTCGCAAAAGAATTCCGGCCCCCTTACATGCGTGCCATGCCCACGTCCGCGTGGGCATGCAAACGACCATTCGGGCGTGCCACGCAGACGTGGGCATGCAAACGACCATTCCGGCATGCCCATGCAGACGTGGGCATGGCACTCGTGCGGGCAGTCCACGTCCTCCAGTCCTACCGCTACTCTCAACTGAAGTGTCCGACATCCTCCCTCCCACGCTGATCTCCCCGCTCAATGCCAACGTTCCCGTCGAACCCGACGAGATCGCCGATCTGATCGCGCTGATCCGCGAGTCGGCCGACAAGCTCCACGCCGACCGCATCGACCGCGGCGACCTGAAGATCCTCAGCCGTACGATCCGCGAGCTCCGCTACGCCTTCAAGGTGTTCGCCGCCTACCGGGGCCGCCGCAAGGTGACGGTCTTCGGCTCCGCCCGCACCCCCTCGGACGCCCCCGCCTACCAGCAGGCGCTGCAGCTCGGCAAGGCGATGGCCCAGCGCCAGTGGCTGGTCGTCACCGGCGCCGCCAGCGGCATCATGGAGGCCGGTCACCGCGGCGCCGGCCGCGAGCACTCGATGGGGCTGAACATCATGCTGCCCTTCGAGCAGTCGGCCAACGAAATCATCCGCGGCGACGAAAAGCTCGTGAACATGAAGTACTTCTTCACCCGCAAGCTCATGTTCGTCAAAGAATGCGACGCCGTGGTCTGCCTCCCCGGCGGCTTCGGCACCCTCGACGAAGCGCTCGAAGTGCTCACCTTGCTGCAAACCGGCAAGCGAGACATGGTGCCCGTCGTCCTGCTCGACGAGCCGGGCGGCGCGTACTGGCACGACTTCCACAAGTTCGTCGATCGGCATTTGCTGCGCACCGCCATGATTTCCGACGTCGACTTCAGCCTCTATACGATCTACGACAACGTCGAACGGGCCGTCGAGGAGATCATGCACTTCTACCGCGTCTACAGCGGCATGCGGTATATCCGCAAGCAACTCGTCTTTCGACTGCAACGCCCCCTCTCCGACGACGCCCTGGCTGAGGTCAACCAGCAGTTCGCCGACCTGCTCGCCAGGGGCCAGTTCGTCCAGCGCGACGCCTTCAAAGAAGAGGCCGACGATTTCCGCTACGCCGGCTTGCCGCGCCTCGCCTTTCATTTCAATCGCCGCAATTACGGCCGGCTGCGGCAATTGATCGACGCCATCAACGCCTCGCAGCCGCCGGCCATCGAAGACGCGCCGCCCGAAAAGAAGCTGCCGCCGCCGTAAATCCAGCGCTGGGTCGAATGGCTTTTGCGACTAGCGGCTCTGTGTTGCCAACGAGCCCTCCAGTCGCAAAAGCGTCCCGACCCTCGGGGGCCGCCCACGGTAGCGATGTTCCCCGCGCCATATCTCCCTCCGCATGGACATGGGGCCGACGAACTACTGACCGCGTCCGCACCTCGTTAGCCCTGCTGCGGCGCGGCTCATCCGCCAGGGCTAACAAGACAAGTCCCGCGCACTTGCCTCGTGCACGAAATCAACCAGCGCCCGCACGTTGTCGACGGGCGTCTGCGGCAGCACGCCGTGACCCAGGTTGAAAATGTGTCCGGCCCGCCCCCCCGCCGCGGTAAGTATCTCGCGGGCCTGCTCGTAGATCGCATCGCGGTCGGCCAGCAGCACCGCCGGATCGAGATTGCCTTGCACCGCCCGCTCGTAGCCGACGGCGCGCCAGCCTTCGGCGAGGTTCACCCGCCAGTCCAGGCCGATCGCCCGTCCCCCGGCCTCGGCCATCAACGGCAGCAGCGCTGGGTTTCCCGTGGCGAAGTGAATCACCGGCGTTCCGACTGCTACGCCTTCGATCACCGCGCGAACGTAGGGGAGCACGTAGCGGCGATAGTCGGACGGCGAGAGGCAGCCGACCCAGCTATCGAACAGTTGCACGGCCTGAGCGCCGGCTGCGATCTGGGCGTTGAGATAACGGACGATCGACCGCGACAGCCGCGCTAGTAGCTCGCGCCACGCCGCTTCGTGCCGGTACATGAGCGTTTTGGTGTGCAAGTACGACCGGCTGCCTCCCCCTTCGACCGCGTAGCTGGCCAAGGTGAACGGCGCTCCAGCAAAGCCGATCAGCGGAATATGCTCCGGCAGGTCCCGCCGCGTTTGCGCGACCGCCTCGAAGACATAGTGCAGCGACTCAGTGCTCTCCAGTTCGACGATCCGATCGACGTCGCCCGACTGCCGCACCGGATTGTGAATTTGCGGGCCGTCGCCCCCGGCGAACTCCAGCTCAAAACCCATCGGCTCCAGAATGGGCAGCAAGTCGGAAAAAATGATCGCCGCGTCGACGCCCAGCTTCTCGACGGCCGTACACATGACTTCGCTGCAGAGCTGCGGGTTGCGACACAGCTCCAGGAACGAGGTCTTCTTCCGCACGTCTCGATATTCCTGCATGTACCGCCCGGCTTGTCGCATCAGCCAGATCGGCGTATGGGCGACCGGTTCCAGACGACATGCCCGCATGAAGGCGCTGTCGTGCCAGCGGGGCGCCGGCTGCGATGGCGCTTGCGCCGAGGACTTGAGCGCCGCCTGTCCAGCCGGCGCGCGAGTCTGCAACGATCCGGCGACCGCCCGCTTGCGCCGCAGCAGCTCGTGGGCGCGCTCCGCACATTCAGCGACGAGGTGCCCCAGCTTCGGGTGCGAAGGTTCAAAGTCCACTGCCAGGCCGTTGGCCTGCAGCATCTCGCTGGTGCTGGGCCCGACGCTCGCTACGACAGTCCGCTCCAAGCCGTCGCGCAGCTCAGCCTCCAGGCCCATCTCGCGGGCCACGTGCAGCAGGTTCACCGCCTGCTGTCCGGAGGTGAACATCGCGACGTCGATTTCCCCTGCGGCGATCCGCTCGACGTTGGCCCGCAGCGGGGCCAGGTCGTCCGGCAGTTCCCAGCGGTAGACGCGAAACGATTCGACCGCCGCCCCGCGGGCCTCCAGCCCGGCGATCAGGCTTACGTTCGGCATGCCGTATTCCTGCACCGCCACGGTGAGATTCGCCAGCGACAGTCGCTGGTCGAGCGTCGAGAGCACCTCGCGCCACGTGTTGGGCTCGGGCACGACGATCGTCGGCGTCACGCCCAGCTCGCGCAGCGCAGCCAGCGGCTTCGGCCCCCGCGCGACCGTGTTGACGTCGGCCAGCGCGTGCAAGAATCGTTGGCGATCGATATGTCGTTCGATGCGGCTGACCATCTCGCGCGTGCCGCCGCCGGTCAGCAGGATGACGACGTCGATCTGCCCGGTGATGAGCCGATGGCCGAACTCGATGACCGATCGATCCGCCTCCAGCGGCGCTTCGCGCATCGAGGGGCTGACAAACGGCACGCCGCCGAATCGCTCGATCATTCGCGCCGCATCGTCGGCGCGGCGACTCTCGAACGAGGCGATGCGAAGTTGATCGAAGGAAGGGGGCGTCGAGCTCATGGAGTGCGTCGTATCGCAAGTGGATCGCGTGAGTGCCGGCGAGCGTTCCAGTTTACCACAGTCGTTGCATCGGCCGGCGGAGGGCCGCTGCGCCGGCCCGTTCACGCACTTTTTGCAATGCATGCACGTGAAATGCGCATTCGTAAAAAGTTGCTTGACATCGTCGAGCAACTTCGCAAAATGGCCGAAGGTTCAGCGAGAGGTTGACGTCTGATTCTTCTCGACGCGCCTGGGGACGAACGCGGCGCGGTACGTTTAGATGCGATTCTCGTCGCATTAATGTCAGGATAGCGAAGCGGCGGTTCTGCAAGGACGCCAAGCGCATCAAACGGGTCTGCGCAAATGCTGCGCGCCCGACCGCACGGATGAGGCGCTGCGCCCCGATCGTGGTTCGCCGCGCTTGTGACCATTAACCATTTGGAGCAAGAGTTCAACCTTTCCGTTGCCGCGCGCTGTTGGATCAGGGCCGCGCGGCAGCGGGTCATCGATTGGCTGGGGGGCGACGACTGACCGGACCGACCGTCGGCGACCAGATCGCGCACTCGGATGTCCCTCCCGCTGTTTCTTGTCGCCGATCCAGGCTCGGGACGGGCGGTGCGGACTCGGCGGCCTACGATACGGCAACTCTGAGCACGGTCGCGGGGCTTGTGGTACGATGCCGCAAGCCCCGTTTGCACCGGCCCCTCCTTCCCCTGCAGACGGCGGCGCTTGCCAGACTGCCTATTTCACGCCGTGGCTGGCCGGAAAGTCCGACTTGCAGAAATACCATGGCCCGCGCCTTGATGGCCCTCGGCTCGAACCTGGGCGATCGTCCGACGCTGCTGCGAAGCGCGCTGCTAGCACTCGACCGCGCCCCTCGGTCGCGCCTGCTCAAGCGCAGCCGCTCTTATGCGACGCAGCCCGTCGGCGGCCCGGCAGGGCAGGACGGTTTCCTCAATGCCGCCGCCTTGATCGAGACGCAGTTGCCACCGCAGCGGCTCCTCGACGAACTGCACGCCATCGAACACAGCTTGGGCCGCGCCTCGGCCGAGCGCTGGACGGCCCGCACGATCGATCTCGATCTGCTGCTGTACGACGGGCCACGGGGTCGGGATTCCTTTTCCACTGGAGACGCCGCAAGGCTAAGTGACACTCCAGTGGCAAATGAATACCCACCCCCTGGCCCCGCCTACAGCAGCAGATCGCGATCCA
>JADLBW010000244.1 GCA_020847515.1 Pirellulales bacterium
ATCCTCGCCGCAGGCAAAGGGACGCGCATGAAGTCCGAACTGCCGAAGGTCTTGATGCCGGTCTGCGGCCGCCCGATGATCCACTACGTCATCGACGCCCTGAAGGCCGTCGGAATCGCTCGCCTAGTGGTCGTGGTCGGCTACCGGGCCGAGTTGATACGCGCCGAACTTGCAGGGTCGCCCGGCGTCGAGTTCGTCGACCAGACCGAACAGCTCGGCACCGGCCACGCCGTGATGATGGCCCGGCCAGCCCTGGCTCAGCACGACGGCCCGGTGGTCGTAGTCGCCGGCGACTCTCCGATGCTCCAGTCGGAGTCGGTTTCGGCCCTCCTCGAAGAATACGGCCGCACGCGCGCAGCCTGTCTGCTGGGCGCCGTGTGCCGCGACAATCCCACCGGGTACGGGCGCATCCTCCGCAACTCCAGCGGCGAATTTGTGGGCGTTGTCGAAGAAAAGGACGCCACTCCCCAGCAGCGGGCTATCCAAGAGATCAACGTCAGCACCTACGTATTCGACTCGCGCGAGCTCCTGGGGGCCCTCGACCAATTACGGGCGGACAACTCGCAGCGGGAGTATTACATTACGGACTGCCCCGCCATTCTGCTCGCGGCGGGCAAACGCGTGGACGCGCTCCCTGTTCTGCGGCCCTGCGAGGCCCTCAGCATCAATAGCCCCCAAGAGCTCGCCGAAGTCGAAGCGGCAATGCAGAGCAGTCGACGAGCGGCTCTGGGGGATCGGCCGGAGTAGGCCGACCGGGGGAGCGATGCTGGCTGACCGTCGACCGTAGGACTGCTGACTGAAGACTGCTGACCGTTGACCGCCGACTGCTCTCAATCATGACCGATCTAAAGATCTTTAGCGGCAAAGCCAACCGGCCCCTCACCCAGCAGATTTGCGAGTACTTGGGCGTGCCGCTGGGCGACATCGCCTTGGGGAACTTTCCCGACGGCGAAACGTCCTGCAAGATCAACGAGGACATTCGCGGGCGCGACGTCTATTTGGTGCAGCCTACTTGTCCGCCAGTCAACGACAACCTTTTTCAGCTCTTGGTAATGATCGATAGCTGCAAGCGGGCGAGCGCCGAGCGGATCACGGCGGTCATGCCGTACTTCGGCTATGCCCGCCAGGACCGCAAAGACGAAGGCCGCGTGCCGATCACTGCCAAGCTCGTGGCTAATCTGATCACGCGCGCCGGCGCCGACCGCGTTTTGACGATGGATCTCCATGCCGCCCAGATTCAAGGGTTCTTCGACGTGCCGGTGGACCACTTGTACGCCGCGCCGGTGCTGAACGACTATTTCCTCAGCCTGCAGATCCCGACTGACGAGCTTGTCATCGTCAGCCCCGACGAAGGAAGCATCAAGCGGGCGCTGGGCCATGCCAAGCGGCTCGGCGGCTCGGTGGCGATTATCGACAAGCGCCGGATGAGCCCCGAAAAGACCGTTCAGGCGAACATTCTGGGCGGTTCCGTCGAGGGAAAAGCCGCCCTGATGTTCGACGATCTCATCAGCACGGCCGGATCCATCCGCGGGGCCGCCAGCGTGCTCCACCAGCATGGCGTGCGGGAAATCCACGTGGGCGTCACCCACGCCGTCTTATGCGGCAATGCCATGAACAACCTGCGCGAGGCCAATCTTGCCAGCCTCGTCTGCACGAACTCAATCCCCCAGCGGCTCGACCAGATGCCCCCCAACACGCGGGTGCTGAGCATCTCTCCGCTGCTCGGCGAGGCCATCAAGCGCATTCACCGCAATGAATCGATCAGCGGGCTGTTCAAATGAGTTGCGCGGCTCGTCTGGCTGCCCACGTCGCCGACGCCCACGTTGCCGGAGGTCGCGGCTGGCGATACGATAATCATCTCACGGCTTGGCGTGGTCCGACATCCACGTGCCGCCGACAACGGGGCGTAGCTCAGCTTGGCTAGAGCGCCTGCTTTGGGAGCAGGAGGCCGGAGGTTCAAATCCTCTCGCCCCGACTTTTCGTATCGTAAATGCAGGGCCTGCCGTTACCTGCAACTGGCACCAACGGCGGGATACGTACTTCTCTCTACAAGCGGCTGGCTTCAAGGGCGTAACAGTGCCTTGATGGCACGGCGTTGGTCCATCGCGCGGTAGCCGTCTGCCACTTTCTCAAGCGGCAGGACCAGATCAAAGACTTTGCCTGGATTTATGCTGCCGTTCCATACCAAATCGATGAGCATGGGCAGAAATCGTCGCACAGGCGCGGGGCCTCCGTGAAGGTGAACGTGGGTGTAAAATAGCTGCACTCCCGTAAGCTCCACGCCGTGCGGCACGCCGACATACGAAACATACCCGCCCCTGCGGGCGGATTGAATTGCCTGCATCATTGACTGCTGAGTGCCGACACATTCGAGCACCGAATCGGCGCCGATCCCTTTTGTCATTTCCATGATGCGATGGACGCCTTCGTCGCCGCGTTCAGCGACAATATCCGTCGCTCCGAACTCGCGGGCGAGCTTTTGCCGAGCATCGTGACGGCTCATCGCAATAATGCGTTCGGCCCCCATTTGTCTGGCGGAGAGCACGCCCAGTAAGCCAACGGCGCCATCGCCGACGACAACGACTGTCGCGCCCGGCTTCACGTTGG
>JADLBW010000245.1 GCA_020847515.1 Pirellulales bacterium
GCCGCCCGCCGCTGGCGCAGGTGTCGATGCGCAGGCCGGGGTTCGCAGCCAACAGTGCATCCCAATAGGCAAGGTAGCCGGCAACGTAGTGGTTTTCCGTGATGCCCTGCCGGTCTTCGGCCTCGCCCTCGCGCCAGTAGAGCACCGGGTCCATATTGAAGTCTTGCCGGTAGAGATCGATGCCCTCCGATTCCAGCAGGGAATTGACGTGGTTAATCAACCACTCGCGGGCTTCGTCGTTGCCTAGATCCAGCAGACGCCACCGCTGGTCGTAGAGCTGATCTCCAGGATTGTTAGGGGGCGCCAGCAGCCACTGCGGCCGCTCGTTGTAAAGCCAGGTCCCCGGGGCGACCCGTTCGGGCTCGAACCAGACGATCGTCTTCACCCCTTTGCTGTGCGCGTGGTCGGTGACCGCCCGCAGGCCGTGGGGAAATCGCTTCTTGTCGACTTCCCAAGTCCCCGTAGTCGTCCAGACGCCGTCATTGACGTACCATCCGGCGTCCATCCACCAGTAGGCGAGCGGAAACTTCTCTTCGAGATAACGATCGATAAAGTGCTTCTGATTCTCTTCGTTGGCGTGGATCATCTCCCCGAATTGATGCGAGCTGCACGCCACCAGGTGCGTCGGCGCCAGCTTGCCGCCGGGCCGCGGCACGTTATGTGCGACCATCCAGCGCCGCCACACGTTCTGTCCGCGGATCCAGTCCCCCTGGTAGCCTTGGAACACGGCCAACGGGGTCCGCGCCGATTCACCGGGCAGCAGCTTAAAGCGGGTGTTCTCTTGACCGCCGCGAAGGGCCAGCCCGCCTCCGCCGTCGCGCTCCAGCGATACGTTCCACTGGCCGGGCCACCCGATGACGACGATCAGCCCCTGGTCGCCCCAATTGACGTTGAAGTACGGCCAACTGCCGTTCGTGCCCCGTCCGCCGGCCGAGCGGAACGTGGCTTTCGTTCGCATGGTCAGGCCCATTTCGTAGGGCTCGAAGTCGTTGGGCGCGGCTCGCGAGCCCTTCATGTGGTGTAGGATCGTCGTCGCTTCGGCCGAAATCTGCTGGGCCACGTCGAACGCTTGGATGTCCGAAATCACAGGCGATTGCTTGTCGCCTGTGTTCTTGAAGTACACCGTCCATTCGACGGTAGGATAATCGGCATAGCGTACGGCGACCGCCTCGACCTGCAGTTGCGTCTTCTCGTCCGTCCAGGTGATGGTGCGCTGCGTGCGTTTATCATCCTGTTCGGTCTTGGAATCGGACTTGCAACGCTTCAAGAAGTCGGCGGACGATTCCGAGTCGACTTTGAAGCTGAACGGCAGCTTCGCGGTATCAGCGCCAAAGCGTTCGTCGAACCAGCCATGGGCGGCGCTGACCTCGCCATCATGGACATAAGGGTCGGCGGCCGCGACCGCGGCGGCGGAGACGCAGGCGTGGCCGATGCAGGCCAGAAACAACAGGATTCTCATGGCGATCTCATCTCCTGGGTTGCAAATTCGCGACGGTTACGCACCGTCCGCAGGCGCGATTCAACGACGAACGCGGCCGTCCGGCCCGTCCCGGGCCAAGGATTCGACTTCGTCGAGCGAGGCGTGGCAAAAATCGCCGCGGACGGCGTGCTTAAGGCAGCTTGCCGCGACGGCCAGTTCGACAACGTCTTGCGCCGGCTTGCCCTGGAGCAAGCCGTAGATCAGGGCGCCGCTGAATGCGTCGCCTCCCCCAATGCGATCGATGGGGCGGATGACGTACTTGCGCGAGCCGACGATTTGCCCGCCGTCAGCGAGCACGGCGGCGATAGTCGTTTCGTCGGCGGTATCGCCGGCGCGGATTGTCAGAGCCGCCCCGCGCAAGTTGAATTCGTCGCGGAGATAGCGCAGCACAGGTTCGTATCTTCGCGGGTCAAACAGATCGCCGCACTCTCCGGGCGCCTCCGGAGCGCCGAGGAGCTGCCGGGCGTGCTCCTCATTGGCCACCAGGACGTCGACATGCCGCACGATGGGGCTCATTGCCTCGCGGGCCGCGGCGATGGACCACAGCGCACTGCGATAGTTCACGTCGCAGCTAACCGTAACGCCAAGTTCGCGGGCAGTGCGGCAGCCCTCCAGCGTCAGGGCGGCCAATTGTGGGGAAAGCGCCGGCGCCGTGCCTGTAAAATGGAACCAATCCTTACCGGCGAGTATTTCATGCCATGGCAGGTCGCCGGGCTTGAGGCCTGCGAACGAGCTGCCGGCGCGATCATACAATACGCGAGTGGCACGATGCCCGCCCCCCGGCTCCAGGAAGTACAACCCAAGCCGCGGCCCCGATCTCCGCACGTAGCGCACATCCAGGCCGTATCGGCGCATGTGATTGGTACACGCCAGGCCCAGATCGTTGTCGGGCACGGAGCTTACGAGGTAAGCGTCCAGGCCGAATCGCGACAAGAGAACTCCGGCGTTGGCCTCGCCGCCCGTGTAGCCGACGTCGAACCGATCGGTCTGCACGAATCGCAATTGCTGCGGCGTTTCCAGCCGCATCAATAGCTCTCCGAAGAGGACGATTTTGGAGGGATTGTTCATTGCCTCGCGCCGGCCACTAACGGGCTGCGCTGCGCCGCCGGGATTTCGATTTGCTAATTCGCCAACACGGATTGATAAAAGACCAGCCCTGCCACCGCCAAATAAAACGTCCCGCACGCTGATAGCCCGCAACGGGCCACGACGCCCGGCCGGATGGCCGGCGGCAACCAGCGGCAATTGATCCACAGAATGTGGAACGAGGTAAGTCCCAGCGCCAGATTGCCAAGGTTGCCAATCAGGAGCGTCATCAATCGCGGCGTGCCGTAGGCGCCAAATAAGTACAAAGTCCCCAGGCACCACGCGAGATAGCAGGCCGCGAGCCCATAGTAGATGCGTCGGACTTCGCCGCCGTGCATCTCCGCGCGTACGCGCGGACTGGCCGACCAAATAACGTCGGTCCAGCGGCGGCAAACTTCATCAACGACGGACATCTGGCTGGGAAGCAGCACCAGCAACCCCGCAATGAGCATCATCGTCCACAGAAGTCGGCCCTGGACGGGGCTAAGGCGCTGGTCACGGCGCATTCCCTCGGCCGTCACCATGGCGGCGCCCCATTGGAAATTGCGGGACGATGGTGCGCTGGCGGCCGAAGCGGCGGCCGACCCGGTAGAAGCGGCGCGTGCTGAAGCGGCGGCGGCTGCCTGCGCCGCGGCCCCGTTTACCGGGACGCCCGCACTGCTGGCGGCGAACTGCAGCGACAATAAGGCCGGCAGCGCCATGCCCACAAAGCACCCTGGCGCCCAAACGGCTGCCTGATCCACCAGAATCACTCGCCACCAGCCGCGCCAGCGGCGGAGGTTCTCCGACGTGACGGGAAAGACCTTGCCGAAATGGCTGAGCGTCACCGTCCGCCCGCCGAACGCGCTGGGGATGGCGCCCACGTTGGCGCCGTTTCCCCAACCCTTATCGCGTACATAGTTGCCGTACAGCGAGTTTCCCAGCCCGCCGCCGCCGGCGTAGCCGATAAATCCGCCAATGATCGCCATCTCTCCCAGGCCGATCGACGGCAGGCGACCATGGCCGAGCCAGAATGCGGCGATGTTAACGGTCGTTTCGCCGGATGCAGCGTCCGATGAGGGAACCGTCCCGAAGCTCCAGAATCCCATGAAGACGTTGATCCAGTTTTGCCAGTCCACTAGCGCCAGGCTTACGACGGCGCAGAACGACAGCACGCCGACGACCTTAACCGTCATTACCGCCTGCATGGTGTCGTAGATTTTTCTGCCGAACAGCACCGGCAAGAACGCCAGCGCCGTACACCCGAAGGCGACGCCGACCACGAACGACCGGTTAACCTCGCTGGGCGGGGCGCCCAGCCACAGCGCGGCAAGCACGGACGCCGCGTGAAACGCCAAGCCGGGAACCATGGCCCCCAAGCTCAGGAGCAGAAAGAAGGCGATCCAGAACCGCGGTCCGGGGCGCGTGCGAAGAAAACCGGTGAAAACCGGTTCGCCGCAATACAGCGCGTATCGTCCGACCTCCAGGTTGTAGAACACCTGCAGTACGATCGCGATGGTGGCCAACCACATCAGTGCGCCGCCATACCGCGCCGTGATTTCCGGACCGAACAGCCATTCGCCGCCGCC
>JADLBW010000246.1 GCA_020847515.1 Pirellulales bacterium
AGCAGCGGCTGGCATTCCGGATCGCCGAACCGGACATTGTATTCCAGCACCTTTACGCCGTGCTTGTTGATCATCAGCCCGGCGTACAGGACGCCCCGAAAGGGCCGCCGCGAACGCTTCATCTGGTGGACGGTGGGGACCAGGATCCGTTCTTCGATGGTGCGCATCAGCTCCGGCGTCACCAGCGGGGCGGGGCAGTAGGCCCCCATGCCGCCGGTGTTCGGTCCACGGTCTCCGTCGTACGCCGGTTTGTGGTCTTGCGCCGGCGGCAAGGCGATAATGGTGCGGCCGTCCGTGATAGCCAGCACGCTGGCCTCCTCGCCGACGAGTCGCTCTTCGATGACCAGTTGTTTGCCGGCGGCGCCGAACTCGCCGCCGCTGCCGGCGATGCGCTGCACGGCGCTTAGCGCCTCGGCCTTGGAGTCGCAGACAATCACGCCTTTGCCTGCCGCCAGGCCGTCGGCCTTCACCACCACCGGCATATCTTCGCGCTCGACCAGGTACGCGCTGGCGCTGGCGGCGTCGCGAAAGGCCCGGAACTCTGCGGTCGGTACGTCCGCGTGGCGCAGGAGATTCTTGCAGAAGACCTTGCTGGCTTCGAGTTCAGCCGCCAGCTTGCTAGGGCCAAAGGCGCGAATCTTCGCCTCGCCCAGGGCGTCTACCAGTCCGGCTGCCAGGGGACCTTCCGGGCCGACGACAACCAAACCGATTTCATTCTCGCGAGCGAAACGCACCAGCGCCGGGACGTCCGCGTCGGCGATTTCGACGTTTTCGGCTTCGCTCGCCGTGCCAGCGTTGCCGGGAGCGACGAACAGTCGCGACACCCGCGAGCTTTGGGCGAGCTTCCACGCCAGCGCGTGTTCACGACCGCCGCTGCCGACTATCAGCACCTTCATCGGAACAAACTCCTGCACCGCCGCACAACAATACTGCTTCGCCAATCACCTGCACGGGGCGCCATGCCAGTTCGCCTTGCCGCCGCGTCGACCGGACCGGTCGACCCATCTCGCGCGAATTGCCGGGCATGCGCTCCGTGCTTGGCGAATCGCCAGCCGTCAAACGGGACTGATCCGAAGCAGCACCGTTGATTCTAGAACGCCCCCGTCGAACGTGGGTAGGGCGCGTCGCCCGGCGCACCCATTAAGCCGTCGCGGAACTCGGCCCCTCGATTGGAACTTTCACGCTGTTTCGGCCACGCGCCGGCGATGTTATTGATTCCTCCGCCGGTAGTGAACCTGGCTATCGGCCAGCGGCTAGCGGCCAGAATTAGGTCTTTTCCTTCTGGCCGTCGGCCGCTAGCCGATTGCCGCAAGCCAAGCACCGTTCAAAGCCGCGCAGTTCTCAATAGAATCGCGGGCCGAACGCTTGCCGGGAAAGCCCCTCTTGGACCGTCCGATGGCAGTTCGTAAGCTGTTGACAGCCGACACCGTGCCGCGTTAATCTACCCGAATACATTGTGAAAAATGTCACAATGTGGGGCGCTCTCGCCGCTGCGTTTCGAGTTTTTTCTTGCTTCCTCAGTCTAGCCGCTGAGGTCTCGCCGGCGGCAGACTCGTCACTTTTGGCAGGACTTCTGTCTGGCTCTACTGGCACGCGGGAGCTAGCAGTTCCTTGGATGCCGCGCATGGCTGATAAAAAGAAGATGTCGGTGGCCGAAATGTTGGCGGCCGCTCGCAAGTCGGATGGCGGCCAGCCGGGCGAAAGCGGCAATGCGTCGCCGCCGCCGATTCAAGACAGTGCATCCGACCACGGTTCGCCGGCCGCAGATGCGCCAGCCGCCGCGCCAAAGCCCGCCCCCGCGCCCAAATCTGCCGCGGCGCCCAAGCCTGCCGTTCAGCCCGGCGGCGCTCGGCCAAGCGTGGCTGAGATGCTGGCCATGGCCCGCTCAGGCAAGGCTGCAGAGGTCGCGCCTGTCGCAACGGCCCCGGTTGAAAGACCGGCGCCCAAGCCCAAGCCGGCGCCCCCGGCCGCCAAACCGGCCGCTGCCTCGGCCCCAGCCGCGCCAGGGGCAGCAGCCCGCGACACGGCGAGCATCCTCGCTGCCGCTCGCAAGAAGGACAAGCCCGGGCCAATTACCAAGGCTGAGGCCGCCGCCAGTGCGACAGCCACGGCGACGATCGAAAAGCCCAAGCTCGTGGCGCCCCCCATGCCCGCGAAGCCAGCCTACGCCACGCCCCAGGCGATGCCGGCGTCGAGGCCCTCGGCGGTCGAGCCCCGCCGCGATTTCTTTGGAACTGCCCTGGCCGCCGGCTTCGGGCTGTTGGGCGGCGTATCGGCCTTGTGGACGCTGCTGACCGTCAAATTCATGTTCCCCAATGTGCTGCGGGAACCGCCCAGCAAGTTCAAGGTCGGCTTTCCCGACGCCTTTCCCGCCGGCCAGGTGCAGGAGAAGTTCAAGGCCCAGTACGGCATCTGGGTCGTGAACACTGAATATAACGGCCAGCCCCAGATCTTCGCGCTCAAGACAGTCTGCACCCACCTCGGCTGCACGCCCAATTGGCTGGAGGCCGAGCAGAAATATAAATGCCCCTGCCACGGCAGCGGGTTTTATAAGGACGGAATCAACTTTGAAGGTCCGGCGCCGCGCCCGCTGGAGCGCTATGCGATCCGCATTGCCGACGACGGCCAGATCGAAGTCGACAAGAGCCGCACGTTCCAGGAGGAAATGGGCGCCTGGGAAGACCCGGCGAGCTTTATTCCCGCCTAGGCCGGTCAGGCGCCCGTTTTGGGCCTTGCGGCTGACCGTCGAGGGCCCGCACACTTGTGCCGTTGTTCAAGCTGAGCCCGCTACCCTTCACTTTGGCCGATCGTTAAGAGCCGAAAGCCGACCCCCATGCCCCTAGGCGACACAATTCGAGAATCGCAGATTTGGAAGAGCATCTTCCGGCACCCCATGCCGGTGGACCGCCGCAATCGCATTGTGGTGATGCTCACCAACTTCTTTCTTCACTTGCACCCCGTATCAATCAGGAAGCAGGGGATCGCCCTCAGCTACACCTGGTGCATGGGGGGCGTAACGTTCTTTCTGTTCCTGGTCGAGACGGTCACCGGCGTGCTGTTGATGTTCTACTATCGCCCCACCGTCGAGTGGGCGTATACCGACATCCAGGCCCTGCGCGACGTGACGTCCCTGGGCATCCTGCGCGAGATCCATCGCTGGGGCGCCCATGCCATGGTGATTACCGTCTGGCTGCACATGTATCGCGTCTTTCTCACAGGCAGCTACAAGCCTCCCCGGGAATTCAACTGGGTGATAGGCGTAATTCTGCTGCTGCTGACGCTACTGCTGTCGTTTACCGGCTACCTGCTCCCCTGGGATCAGTTGGCCGTGTGGGCGATCACCGTCGGTTCGAATATGGCCCGCGCGACCCCGGTGCTCGGCCACGAAGGGCCGCTGCAGCAGTTGCTCTCGGTCGGCGGCGTCGACATGATCACCAACGCTTCCGACGCCCGCTTCGCGTTGCTCGGCGCCCGCGAAGTGGGCGAGGAAACGCTTAACCGGTTTTATATTTTGCACTGTATTGCCATTCCGCTAGGCGTGTCGCTGCTGCTAGCAATTCACTTCTGGCGGGTGCGTAAGGACGGCGGCATTAGCGGACCGCTGTAGCGAACGCCGTATGGACTCATGAGCGACCGACCGTAGCGCTTCAGCCCGCCAGCCCGGCATTGGCGGCGACAGCCACGCGGTTTTACGAAGTTTGTGCTTAACGTTCCATAGCCCCGCGGCCCTATTGTCCTACAGTCCCATGGTCTTCAGCTCGACCTCGGCTAACCTGCGGCCTCACCACCCATGACTCACGGACTGACCGACGCACAATTTCTGAACAAGGTCGCCTCCTTCTTGGGGCCCTATTACATTGTGCTGGCCATCATGAACGGCCTGGCGGCGCTCTATTTATGGCGAACCGGCCTGGGGCGAACGTGGTTTCGCCTGCCGCTGGGCGGCGATCGTACCATCCCCGTCACAAGCGCGTTTCTGTGCCTATTGCTTGGCCTGGCCTACGTGATGCTGTCCCCCGCAGCCGCCAGCGGCAACGGCGCCTGGATGCCCTCCATGCCCGAGGCCTGGCGCGAGGCCATCAATCGCAGCACCGGCCCAGTCGTCTACAGCGCCGGCACGCTGATCCTGCTGACCGCCTTGTTCGTGTTCCGGCGGTTCTTCGTGCGCCCGGCCGTCGCCTGGATCATTTGGAACTTGATGCTGCTGTTTCTCGGCCTATCGATGACCGACCGGGACTTCTTCGAGATCGTCGCCAAGCCGGACAACGTGCCGATCGTCATGCTCGTGCTGCTCTTGGCCTTTTTCACCTGGCTGGCGACCTATCGGGCGGTGATCAACGACGACCGCGCCGAGCGCGGCGAGCCGCTGCTGGAATCGCTCGACAACGAGAAGGTCCTCGTGTGGCCGGATTTGGTCTATATCGAGCTGATCTGCATGATCGCGCTGACGGCCTTTCTGATCTTCTGGGCCATAGCGCTGCCGGCGCCGCTGGAAGAACCGGCCAGCAGCGTCAAGACCCCCAACCCCTCGAAGGCTCCGTGGTATTTTCTGGGTCTGCAGGAAATGCTCGTCTACTACGACCCTTGGATGGCGGGCGTCGTGCTGCCCAGCCTCGTCGTCGTCGGCCTGATGGCGATTCCCTACATCGACTTCAACAAGGCGGGCAACGGTTACTACACGATCAAGCAACGGAAGTTCGCCTATCTGATGTTTCAGTTCGGCTTCCTGGAGATGTGGATCACGCTGATCGTGCTGGGCACGTTGCTGCGCGGTCCCAACTGGAACTTCTTCGGCCCCTACGAATACTGGGACGCCCATAAGGTCGAAGCGCTGAACAACGTCAACCTTTCTCAGTACTTCTGGCAAGGGCTGCTCGGGAGAAGCTTGCCGACGGCGCCCGCCGGGTCGTCGTTCGGCGCGCAGCTTGGTTATATCGTGCTCCGCGAGGCGCCCGGCCTCGTGCTCACCCTGGGGTACTTCATCGCGCTGCCGCCGATCATGGCGCTTACCGTCTTCCGCCGTTACTTTCAGCGGATGGGATTGATTCGCTTCATGTTGATGGCCAATCTGATGCTGTTCATGGCGGCGCTGCCGATCAAGATGATTCTCCGCTGGGTGTTCAACCTCAAGTACATCATCGCCATTCCTGAGTTTTTCTTGAATTTCTAAGTCAACCGTCGCTGCTTGCCATAGAGCCGCTTGCCAGCCGGCGGTTCTGCGGCGGCCGATGGCTAAGAGCTGTCAACCAATAGCCCGATCCTATGCCCGCTACGGAACAAACCTGGTACAACCAAAAGACGCTCCACGTCGTCTTCGGCGCCAGCGCCCTGCTGATGGCCGCGGCCACTGTGCTGTTGATGGCCAACGACCACAACCGGGAATGGAAGGACTGGCAGCTTAAGGATCGCAAGAAGGACGCTTGGACGGTCCAGTCCCGTCGCGACGCCTTGGCCGATCAGTACAGCACCCGCATGGCGGGCTACGAAGAAGAGATCCGCGGGCTCGACAGCCAGGCGTTCCCGCCCGCGCTGGTCGATCGATTCAAGCAGCTCGTCCGGCAGGAAGACGCCCGCCTGAAGGCGAAAGAGGAGTCGCCGACTCCCCCGCCCGCCGAGCAGACGCCGGCCGTTCGGCCGGTGTCGTACCAGCAGGGCGACTCGGCTAGCGAAACCGCCGACGAGGATAGCGGGCAATTCGCAACCCTCGACAAGCGCGTGCAGGCGTTGTCGCAAGCAGCGGCGGCCGCTACGGAGGTCCAAAGCGAAATTGAGCGCCTGCACGCTGAATTGGCCCAGGCGGCGCCGGAGGATTCGTCCGCGTCATCGGCCGACGCCGCGCCCCAGGAAGCTCGCGATGACGCCCAGCAGGCCGCCGCGGAAAAGCGCGAACAGCTAAACGAGCAACTGCGAAACGCCCAGGCCCGCCTCCGCGACGCCCAGGGGGATGCCCGCGACGCCCGCCAGAACCTGCTTGCCGAGACCAACAAGTTCATCCGCGAGGCTCGGCGGCGCGAGAACAAGCTGGTGGGCGAAAAGAAGTCGCTCAACGGCATCCGCACGGCCAAGGTCAGCGAGCTGGGCATCAAGATCGGCGAAGGCGTCGCCCCGCGCGAAACCGATAAGATCCAAGCAGAAATCAGAAGCTTGGATAGCCAACTGCTGGCCCTGACGGCCGGCATCGCCGCGGCGAAGGATTACCGCACTGGCCTGGAGGGGGTCGTCGCCGACGCCGAGGCCCCCAAGGCCGCTGCGCAAAAGGAACTCGAGGCGCTCAAGACCGAACTAAACCGCTTGGACGAACAGGTCGCCCAAAACACCTGGAACGTCGGCGAATGGATCACCCGCTGGCCCGTGCTCAACGCACTCTACAGCGGCAATGTCCGCATCGATCAAATCTGGCTGCCGGATCTGACGATCAACTACAACTTTTCCCAGGTCGCTCGGTTCGACCGCTGCACCACATGCCATCGGTCGATATCGAAGACGGCCCCTGGCACGGCTACCGACCCGCTCTACCCGACGATTCCGACAGCACAGCGGGATCTGACGCTGGAACTGGCGACGCCCGAATCGAAGCCGACCGAAGGCGTCACGCTCAAGCAGGCCTACGGAATGGAGCTTTCCGCCGAAGGCATCATCAACAACGCGGACGTGACCGTGCATTACGTCCTGCCAGAGACCCCGGCGTCGCGCGCCGGCATTGAATCGGGCGACGTTATTGAGACGATCGGCGACAACCCGGTCTATAGCCCCGCCGAGGCCAGCGAACGGCTCATGACGCTCGTCGATTTCGGCAAGCCGGTAGTGCTCGGCGTCCGCCGCGGTCTCGATCATCCGTTCACTTCCCACCCCCGACTGGACCTGTATCTGACCGATATGAGCCCGCATCCGCAAAAGGATATGGGCTGCACCATCTGCCACGACGGCCAGGGGAGCGGCACCTCTTTCCCCTGGACGTCGCATACGCCCGACAACGCTCAGCAGCAAAACGAGTGGGCCCAGAAACACGGCTGGTTCGACAACCATCACTGGATCTTCCCGATGAAGCCCGCCCGCTTCGTCGAAAGCAATTGCCTGAAGTGCCACCACGAAAAGACCTCGCTCGAGCCGAGCGAGCGGTTCCCCGAACCTCCCGCGCCGAAGCTGGTAGAAGGCTGGTCGCTGGTTGAGGAATTCGGCTGCTTCGGGTGCCACGAGATCAACGGCTTCGATACCCCGACGGCGACGGTCGGCCCCGATGTTCGCCTCGCGCCGAATTACGCCGAAGTCGCCTCGCAGATGCTGCGCTTCGACAGCCTCTCTGACGAGCAGCGCGCTCTGGCGGAGAAAGTCCGCGATGATGCGACGAATGCCACGGCTCGCCGCGAGCTACTCGCCATGCTGGCAAAAAAACCCGCGGCCAGCGGCGAAACAACGGCGGACGTGGCGCCGGACGAGGCCGACCCGCGCGCCGCCGAGCTGCATAAGCTCGCCGCTGCACTCAAAGACGTCGAGATTCCGGGCGAGTATCGCAAGGTTGGCCCCAGCCTGCGTTTCTTGGACGCCAAGGTGGATTACGAGTGGCTCTATAGTTGGATTCGCCTGCCGCAGGACTTCCGCCCCGATACGCGCATGCCGCAGTTCTTCCTGCAATACGAGCACCTCAGCGAGCCGCAAGATGCGACCGAGCTCGCCGAGAGTCAGACGTTCGAGCCAATCGAAATTCGCGCGATCGCGGAATACCTGCTCAACGCGAGCGGCGAATTTGAATATGAAACGCCGCCGCAGAATGTGACCGAGCAGCCCTCCGCCGAGCGCGGCAAGTGGGTGTTCGAGTCCCGCGGCTGCCTGGCCTGCCACGCGCACGCCGACTTCCGGGAAATCCATAGCACGCAGGGTCCGGATCTGTCGCGGCTGGGCGCGAAGCTCAACAACGACAAAGGCCGCCAATGGCTCTACGCCTGGGTGAAGCAGCCGCACCGCTACCACGTGCGTACGAAGATGCCCAACTTGTTCCTCGACCCGATCGTCGAGAAAGACGCCCAAGGCCAGCCGACCGGCGTGGTGACCGACCCGGCGGCTGACGTGGTGGCCTATCTCTTGGGAGTCGAAAGCGATTGGCGCCCTGAGAACGTCCCTGCTCGCGGCCAGTGGAGCGACGCGGACAAGCATGCGCTGGCCGATCTGGCGACGCTGTGGCTTACCAGCGACGCCATCCCCCAAGCACGCGCTCGCAAGTACCTCCAGGAAGGCATTCCCGCTGAACTGGAGGGGAAGATCAAAGCCGATGAGCGGCTGCTGATTGGCCTTACCGACGAAAACCGCACCGAGCGGCAACTGGAATTCGTCGCCCGGCGGACCATTGGCAAGTACGGCTGCTTCGGCTGCCATGACATTCCCGGCTTCGAGGACGCCAAGCCGATCGGAACCGCGCTGGCGGACTGGGGCCGCAAGGAGTCGTCGAAGCTGGCGTTCGAGAACATCCATAAATTCTTGGAGACGCACGGCCTGCGCCCCGAGAATCCGACGCACGACGCCCGCCCCGAGGCCGGCGACGTGAAGCACGACGTTCCGGCTGCGGAAGGCGGCTCCGAGGGCGCCTATACCGGCAGCTCCAGCGAGACTGGCTCCACGCTCGTGCACGGGCATCTCAATCCGGGCGATTTCGATGACGACGCCAGTTACTACGTGCAGTCGCTCAATAGCCATGGGCGCGACGGCTTCCTCTGGCAAAAGTTGCGCTATCCGCGGAGCTACGACTACAAAACGACCCGCAACAAGAACTTCAACGAGCGGCTCCGCATGCCCAGGTTCGATTTCGCGCACACTGTCCGGAAGGACGGTGAAGACGACCAGGCGTTCGAAGCCCGCGCCCAGGCCGAAGAGGCCAAGGCTCGCGAGGCGGTGATGACCTTTGTCCTCGGCCTGGTCCACGAGCCGCCGGCGACGAAGTACCTCTACAAGCCCGATGCCCGTCAGCAGGCGATCGTCGACGGCCGCAAGGTGCTCGATCGGTTCAATTGCGGCGGCTGCCACGTGCTGCGGATGGAGCAGTGGGAGTTCGACTACGCCGCCGACGCGTTTGAAGACGCCTCTGAGTTCGTCGATTACCCCTTCCTGGCGCCCGCCTTTACGGATCAGGAGGTCGCCAGATCGACCGCCAAAGACAGCCGAGGAATGATGCACGCCTCCCTGGCGGGTCACCCGGTGATCGACGAAGAAACCGGCGGCGTCACGTGGGTCGATCAGGACCGTGCCCCCATTACGCCCGAGGAACTCAAGGAGGCGGAGGCGGATGAAGGCGAGCCGATCCCGGTGTTCTATCGGTTCATGCTCTGGAAAAACGCGCTTATCAATGGCCAGCCGCGGCTCCGCGGCATCGACGAGCTATTGATTCCCGCCAATCGACAGGCCTACGGGCCGGCTAGCGGAAAGGCGTATCCGGCCTGGGGCGGCGATCTGGCCCGCTACCTGTTCCCCAAGGTCATCGCGCGGGCGAAGCAGACCAAGCCGCAGGTCAACGGGCGCGAGGCCTGGGGCTGGCTGCCGCCGCCGCTCATGGACGAAGGCGAGAAGGTGCAGACAGATTGGCTGCACGGCTTCCTGATGGACCCCTACGCGCTTCGCCCGGCGACAGTGCTGCGGATGCCGAACTTCCGCATGTCGAGCGAGGAAGCCGCCAAGCTCGTCAACTACTTCGCCGCTGCCAGCAAAGCGGAGTTCCCCTACGAATATAAGCCGCTGCAGCGGCCCAGCTACCTGGCCGAGCTCCGCACCGAGCGCGAGCAGCCCCTGGCCGAGGCGATGAATATCGTCACCAACGGAAATTACTGCGTGAAGTGCCACTCGGTGGCCGACTTCCATCCAAGCGGCGATCCCGTGACGTTCGGCCCTGACCTGGCCGACGTTTGTCATCGCCTGCGCCCGGAGTATGTGCGGAATTGGGTCGCCAATCCGGCTCGCATCTTGCCATACACCGGGATGCCGGTGAACATACCGTACAGGCCTGACGATCCGCATTTGGGCGGCATCGCGCAGGAGTTGTATCACGGCACGAGCGTCGAGCAGCTCACCGGCCTGGTGACGCTGCTGATGAACTTCGACGCTTACACCCGCGGCAGCGCGTCGATCGCGCCGCTGGTTGAGCAAGCCGCGGCGGCGTCCGCCGCGGCCAGTCAAGAAGATCCGAACGCTCCCCCCGAGGCGTCTGCGAGCCAGGATTCTATAGAATCGACTCAGTAAGAGCGGCAGGTCCTGGCCGGTTTTGTGGAGGTAAATGGTTCGATGAATTGCAAAAAGAGTATCTGGGTTGCCGGCGCTTTGGCGTTGGCCGCCGGCGTCATCCTGGCGAATTCCGCCTCGGCGGCAGGGTGGGGAGCGATCAAGGGCCGATTCGTCTATAAGGGGACGCCGAAGGTCGAGCCCATCAAGCCCAGCAAAGACGTCGAGTATTGCGGAAAGCACCAACTGGTCGACGAAACGATCGTTGTCGGCAAGGATGGCGGGCTGCAAAACGTGTTCGTTTATCTCTACACGGCGCGGGGCAAGAAGGCGGACGTCCATCCGTCCTACAACGACGCTAAAGAGCAGAAGGTGCTCGACAACCATTCCTGCCGCTTCGAACCGCACGCCATGACGCTGTGGACCGAGCAGCCGCTGGAGATCCGCAACTCGGACGAGGGCATCGGCCACAACACCAACGGGCAGTTGCTGGTGCAGAATCCCAAATTCAACGAGCAAGTGACCAACGGCAGTCCGATC
>JADLBW010000247.1 GCA_020847515.1 Pirellulales bacterium
GCCTCGCCCTCGGCGCCGATGTTGGCGCGCTCCGCCCGCCGCGATCCCCGGTACAGGAGCTCGTAGCCGATCAGCTGCTGGTCGCGATTGACGATCGGCTGGCGAGCAACGAAAGCCGTGTCGAGCTCGGTGGCGACAACGCGCGGCGGCGTGATCTCGAGAACGGCTTGTTCCATCGGGGCGGACCCGGAAAAATGCGGACGGCCCGGGGGGGAGGATCGCCCTCCCCCGGGCGATGGTGTGAAGGAAGGCGGCGGCAACCGCCGGCAATCGGCCTCAGGTCAGGGCGGAAGCAACTTCGGACGACTCCGCAGGCGGTGGCCCTCGCACTTCCCTCACGTACTGGATAACGGACGCAACGCGGAAGTCTGAAGGGCGAGCCGGCGACAAGGAGAGCGGCCACATCAGGCTGAAGCGAACGGGCCGCATCAGGCCGGCCGGACCGGGCGGTGGCTTTCCCGGGCCCAGGCCACCAGCGTCGGCAGGTCCGTCGCTCCGACCCGGCGCGCCACCTCGACCCCCTGGTCGAACATGATCAGCGTGGGAATGCTGCGGATCGCGAATCGCTGCGCGATCGCGGGCTGCGCCTCGGTGTCGACCTTGGCGAGGCGGTAGTCGGGCTCCAGGAGCCGTGCCGCCTTCTCGAACTGCGGCGCCATCGCCCGACAGGGGCCGCACCAGGGTGCCCAGAAGTCCACGATGACCGGGATCTGGGTGCGTTGCACGACGGTCGGGAAGCCCGCCTCGTCGAGCTCGACGGGCCTGCCGGTGAACAGCGGCTGCCGGCATTGGCCACAGCTCGCGCCCGACCGGGCCCGCGCGAGGTCGACACGATTGACGGCCCGGCAGGCCGGGCAAACGATGTGCGGATGTCCCATGTGTATTAAATTGCGGCCTCCGCACCGATCGCACAAGGCCTCGGCATCGCCGGAAAGGGGGTGCTGCACCGCTGCCCCTGGCTACGGGACCTGCGCGAGCGTGTGGAATTCCTTGGAGGACTTGCCTTGCAGCTTGCATTTTTCGGAGCCGCCGGAGAGGTCACCGGCTCGTGCTACCTGGTCGAGCTCGAGCGGACACGCTTCCTGGTCGATTGCGGCATGTTCCAGGGCGGGACGGATGCCGACCGGCGCAATCGCGAGCCGTTCGCGTTCGACCCCCGGTCGATTGCCTTCGTGCTGCTGACTCATGCCCACATCGATCACTCGGGACTGCTCCCCAAGCTGGCCGCCGGCGGCTTCACCGGCCCCATCTTCTGCACTGCGCCGACTGCCGATCTCGCGGCGGTGATGCTCCGGGACGCCGCGCACGTCCAGGAGCAGGAAGCGTCGTGGCGCACGCGGGCAGCAGCCCGGAACGACGGTCGTCGCATCCGTCCCTACTCCCCCGTCTACACGCTCCTCGAGGCCGAGCGCTGCGTCCGCCGCCTGCACGGCGTCGCCTACGATCAGCGGATCGAGCCGCACCCGGACGTTGCGGCCACGTTCCGCGATGCCGGGCACATCCTCGGCTCGGCGATCATCGAAGTCGCGGTCCGCGCCCAGGGCGTGACCCGCAAGCTCACCTTCTCCGGCGATCTCGGGCTCCCCGCCCGCCCGATCGTCCGGGATCCGACCCCCATCACCGACACCGACGTCCTGGTGGTGGAGTCGACGTACGGCGACCGCCGGCATCGCGATTTCGCGTCGACGCTGGACGAGGTCGCGGCGATCCTTGCCGGGACCATCGGTGCCGGACGGGGCAACGTGCTGTTCCCGGCATTCGCCGTCGGGCGCGCCCAGTCGGTGTTGTGCGTGCTCGCGATGCTGGTGCGGGCCAAGCGCTCGCCGCCGCTGGAAATCTACGTCGATTCGCCGATGGCCGCCGCCGCGACCGAAGTGACCTTGCGGCATCGCGACGTGCTGGACGACGAGACCCGCGCGCTGCTCGCCTGGATACAGACGCAGCCGAAGGAATTCCGCCTGCGCTTCACCTCCGATACCGGGGATTCGCGGGCGCTGAACAGCCGTACGGCGGGCATCGTCATCGTTTCGGCCAGCGGGATGTGCGATGCCGGCCGGATCCGGCACCACCTGCGCCACAACCTGCCCCGGGCCGGAGCGGCGGTGGTGATCACCGGCTTCCAGGCCGCCGGGACGCTGGGTCGCCGCTTGGTCGACCGCAGCCCGTCGGTACGGCTCTTCGGCGAAGACGTCCCCGTCCGCGCCGGCATCCACACCGTCGGCGGGCTGTCGGCTCACGCCGATCAGCCGGCGCTGCACGCATGGCTCCGCCACTTCCGGGCGCCGCCGCAACGGACCTTTGTCGTACACGGCGAGCACAACGTCGCGACGACGTTCGCGGAAAGCGTCCGCGCGAGCCTGGGCTGGCGCGACGTCGCCGTGCCTGCCTTGGGCGACGCGGTTCCGCTGTGAAGACGCGGCTGCGCAGGAGTGCGCCGGGGCCGGGCACATAAAAAAAACCCGCCGGGAGACCCGGCGGGCTGAGGCTGCATCATTCAGGAGGAGGAGAACGATGCAGAAGGAGACTTGCGCCTCCGGCGGGGCGGCCTGCGGACGCCCCGGGAGGGAACCTCGGGTGACTCGCGCTCAGGCGACCTTGCGGCCCTTCGGCGCCGCCGCGGCGGCGGCTACGGCCGACTGCGCTGCCTGGGTCGCCGCCTGCTCGGCGGTCTTCGACGCTGCCCGCAGGCCGGCGTCGGCGAAGTTGACGACCTGCTTGGTCGCCTTCGTGATCTGGTCGATCGCCGCGGACGTCGCCGCGACCGTGGACTTGAGCGCCGTCACCGCCACGTCGGAACCCGCCGGGGCGCCCTGCGCGGCCTTCTCGACCCACAGCGCCATGCCCTGGTTGTACTGCGCCAGCGTCGCTTCGACGAGCGAGGCGAACTCGGCCTGCGACTTGGCGGCGACTTCGTAGACGTCGCGCGAGTACGCCACTGCCTTCTGGACGCCCGCTTCGGCGATCTTGGCGCGCAGCGCCATCAGGTCGTGGAAGTCCTTGACCGTGGTCGCAGCCTCGGCGGTCTTCATGCCGTCCTCGATCGCCACGCGGGCATGCTCGACGGACAGCTTGGCAAGCTTCTCGGCGTTCTCGAGCCCGAGCGTGGCAAGACGCATCGCCTGCTGGTAGTTGGCCTTGTTCAATTCGCTGAATTGCTCGGTCGCGTTGTACATGTCGATCCTCTCAAGAAAGATGAACCTTCGATCCGGGCATCCTCAAAGCCCGGATTGCTGCAGCGCACAAAACGGATGATATCAACGCTGGGCCGGCTGTCAAGCACTTTTTGTTGCGCTGCAATAAACGGCGGATGCTTCGCCGCAACATGAGGTGGATGGGGAAGCGAATCAGGGGGTTA
>JADLBW010000248.1 GCA_020847515.1 Pirellulales bacterium
GCCGGGCCTGACGTCGCCTTGGGGAACCCGCTCCCCCGCACGACGCCCTGGTAAAGCGACACGTAGTCGGAACTGGCCGAAACGGTTCGCCAGCTCCCGCCCCCGTCGGAACTGACCTGCACCTGCGGGGCGATGAGGTCGCCTGGCCCCAGCGGCGCCCCGCCCGCGGCGACGTTCGTCGGCCCCCACCAACCTCCATCATTGGCCAAGTAGTTCTGCACGCGTACCGACGTAACGCCGTACTGCGACTCAGCAAATTGCACGCCGACAAAGTCGAACGCCCCCGTCGATATTCCCGCGGCGTACGTGTCGGCGCCGTTGCCGTCCGGACCGCTTTGACCGTCGGCGCTGATCTGAAAACCGTCAGCGGCCAGATTCAGGTTGAGAACCCCATCGTTCACCTCGCCCAAGGGCCCCTGGTGAGTCACCGTAACGTCGCCCGCGCCAGTCACGCCGACGCCCACTCCCAACAGCGGCGTGCCAATTCTCGCCAAGTTCTCGGCCCCGGCCGCCGCCCCCCCGGGCGTCAACCAGAGACTGCACGCAACCGCCGCCGCGATGTGCCGCCCATGCTTCATGACTGAACCGTCGATCGACGCGCTCATCCGGCCGCCCAGATGCGACCCGCTAGCAGGATCAACCGATGGCCGGTTGAGCGTGTGTAGTGCGAGACCTTCCAAAGAAAAGTAAGGCCCGCTGCCAAGGCCCTACGCCTGCTTCTACGCCCGATCCTGTCGTAGGCCGCGGAGAACCCCCGGCCTGGGCCCGCTGCCGCTCCCCAGGCAGGGGTGGCGCCGCGGCCGCGATCCACTCCTCCCCAGGCCTTTTCCGCGGCTTGCTCCAGGGGCCTTGAGCGTTCCCGTATCCGACAATTCCATTTCAATTGCCCGACGCGAAAGCGCCAATGGATTATCGGGGTGTCAAGATGGATTATTTAGCACCCACCTTACTCCACCAGAATCCAGGTCATCCGACCCCGCGAAAAGACCATAACTCTGGTGGTCGAGTATTGCCGGCACTTTCTCAACCGCTGGAACCCCGCCCAAAGTTGATATCCCCAGTCACCTGGACTATCTTTGCAGCAATGAGCGTAGGACGGCATTATACGCACGGGCAGGTCATCCCCCTGGCAACCGCGGTCGCTCGCGCTCGGTATTGCTTTCAGGGGCAGGGGGCCGTCTATCCGGAACACCAGGGCATGCGACTGCTCTGCGCCGGCCGCGAACACTGCCTGCCCGGCTTCCATGTAGCGCGGTCCGACTTCGCTTGCGTGCTGGTCGAGTTCGTCGTCGAGGGAAGAGGCAAGCTGCGCGCCGACGGAAACGTCTGCGACCTCTTCCCGGGCGTCATCTTTTCCTACCGCATGAACACCCCGCACGACATCTGGACCGAGCCCACCGACCCGATGACCAAATACTTCGCCGCCTATCAGGTCGCCGGCCAGCGCGACGCCATGCCCGATTTCGGCATCGCTCCCGGAGCCATTCGCTGGACCCGCGATCTGGCCGCCGTGCAGACGCTCTTTGAAGAGCTGATCCGCGAAGGCCAGCTCACCGGCGAACTCAACATGCAGATCACCGCTCGCTATTTGGAGCTCATCCTCCTCAAAGCCGGCGAAGCCGTCGCGCCCGCCGTCGGACAAGGGCCCGGCGGCACCGAAGCCTTCCAACGCGCGCTGGCCTGCATTGAAGGAGAGTTCGCTCAGCTTGCGACGCTCGACGATCTCGGAGAGCGCATCGGACTGGAGCCCAATTACATCTGCCGCCTGTTTCGGCGCTTCGGACAGGAAACGCCGGGCCAGTGCATAACCCGGCACAAACTCAACCGCGCCGCCGAACTGCTGCTCACCCAAACATGCGCCGTCGGCGAAGTATCCCGCCAGGTCGGCTACGAAGACCCCTACTACTTCTCCCGCGCGTTCAAAAAGCGATTCGGCTACTCGCCCCGCGAGTTCCGCAACGTCGCCAAGCAGAACCGCATGTGGTAACCGCTACTTCCCCCGCCGCCTCTCTGCGGCAGGCGTCGCAAAGGCCCGCGCCGCCCCGCCCGCAGAAAGAAGCGGCGGCAAAGTGCTCGCCGCCGGCCGCGGCGCGCGCCAACTCGCCCCACCGGCACGCCGCGTGCACTCCCTGCACGCTCGCCGCCAAGCCGCCCCGCCAATCGGCTCGACCGCTGCAACCGATGGCCGCACGCCAACCCATCCTGAACGTCACCGTCGATCGCGCCGCGGACTTTCTCGACGCGCTGTCGATCCACGCCCCGCCGTTCTGCGACGACCCCGCCGGCGAGTGGTTGTTTCGCGGCCACGACGACGACGCGCGGTACGATCTCACTCCCACGTCGCTGCGCGAAGATCGACTGGACGAGTACCGTAAGATGGCCGGTCGCGGTTCGCTGGCCGAACGGTTTGAGAATCGCCAGGCCTTTCAAGTTTGGCTGGAGCTGCAACTGCTCAGGCGGTTTCTCGTCCGCGCCGACGAGTGCGGCTTAACGGTCCCCGATATGACCGCCGAGAGTTGGGCCCGCATCCACGCCTATGCCGCCCATGTCGATCGCATGGTTGAGTCTGTGCTCGACGGCGACAGCTACCGGCTCAACATCGAGGTCGCGCACATGGAACGGACCTTCGGCTCGCCCGATTACGCCCGCTGGCCCCACCCCTACTTCTATCCCCAATTGGCCCTGGCGCGGCATCACGGGCTCCCCACGCGCCTGCTTGATTGGTCCCGCTCGCCCCGAGTGGCCGCCTACTTCGCCGCCAGCGAAGCGGCGAAGCGTCAGCATGCCCCCGGCAGCGACCCAAGCTGGATCTCCGTCTGGGGCATCTCACGCCATGCCCGCGGCTCCTGGGAGGTCGAGGGGCGACGGTTCGCCGGCGTCGAAACCGTCCGCGTTCCCAACGTCGGCAACCGCAACCTCTTCGCCCAATGGGGGGAATTCACCGCGATGCGCGTCGAGCCGCGCTCGTTCGGCCAGCCAATCGATCGCCGCACCGTGGACGAACTGGTCGCCGAAAAAGCCGCTCTCTTCTATCGTTCGGGCGACCAGTCGACGCCGTGGCTGTATCGTATCCGCACGCCCGCGAGCGAAGCGATGGAGGTCCTCTATCGGCTCAGCCGCGAAGGCATTATGCGCCACCGCATGTTTCCCGAATTCGGCAGCGTAGTCGCATCACTGCTCGAGGAATGGCGACACGTTCCGCCCGAGGCACGCACCTTGTAGCCCGCCGCCGTTTCCCGCCGCATCGTGCGCCCTGGCCGCGGCTCGCCTCGAAAGTCGATCCGCTCTTCACCATGAGAATGCGGGCGCCATCTCCACGTCCGCGTGGCCAGGTAGAATCCCCGCCACCCAGGCCTGCGGCAGTGGACCGCCGCGGCCACAATGCCCGACCTGGTCTATTGATCCCTGCGCCGCTAATGAACCCCCTGAGAATTTGGCTATCGGCTCGCGGCTATCGGCTCGCGGTCGGAATTAGGGCCTTTCCCTCTCGCATTCCGTACGCCGAACATTATGTAACTGCCAAATATCGCCGCCGAAAAACTAGAACGCGGCGGCTTTTGCCTTGACGCGCCCCGCCGACTCGCCCGACGATGGGTTTGCCGCGCTGTATGGATTCCTGCGCTGCTAATGAACCCGTTGTAAATGTGGCTGATGGCTGTCGGCTAGCGGCTAGCGGCTAGCGGCCAGAATCAGAGGTTTCCGTCGGGCCGTCAACCGACAGCCGACAGCCGACAGCCGATAGCCGAAAGCCATCAGCCACGCCGGGTCCAATTGTCGCGCAGTTCTCAATAAGCGTATCCCGCTCCGCCGTTATGCCGCGTTCGTCGTTGCAGTCCTCGCAATATTGCCCGCCCAACCAGTTCATGATCACCAGCTTAACTCGCCGTACCTTTCTCGGCGCCGGCCTCGCGACGAGCGCCGCCCTCGCCTTGCCGCGCCGTCGCGCCTACGCCGCAGCCAATAGCCAAATCAATCTCGGCCTGATCGGCCTCGGCGGCCGCGGCAATGAACTTGCCGAAGCCTTTCGACGCATCGACGGAGTAACCATCGCCGGCCTGTGCGACCCCGACGATGCCCGCGTCGCCCAGATGCACCAGAAGTTTCCGCAGGCCCGCACGTTCAGCGACCTCCGCGAACTAATCGATTCGCCCGACGTCGACGCGGTCGCCATCGCCGTGTGCAACCATTGGCACGCCCTGGCCGCCGTTTGGGCCATGCAGGCCGGCAAAGACGTGTACGTCGAGAAGCCGCTGGCCAACACCCATTGGGAAGGCCAGCAGGTGGTCATCGCCGCCGATACGCTGGGCCGCATTTGCCAGGTCGGTACGCAGCAGCGGTCCGATCCGATGCAGGCCCAGATCAAACAGTTCCTCCACGAGGAACAAGCCCTAGGCGCCCTGCGCCGCGTCCGCGTCAACCGGTATGGCGTGCGACCGCCGATTGGCAAGCGCGCTGCGCCGCTCGTTCCCCCGGCGAGCGTGAACTACGACCTGTGGCTCGGTCCCGCACAGGACGAGCCGCTCTACCGCGACGAGCTTCACTACGATTGGCACTGGAGCTGGAACACCGGCGCCGGCGAAATGGGCAACTGGGGCGTCCACA
>JADLBW010000249.1 GCA_020847515.1 Pirellulales bacterium
CCCTTGGGTGTGCACCGGCGGCTGGTTGAGCCGCGGCTCAACGAGCCGCCGGTGCGCTACTGCAAAAACCCTCGGCTTAGACCGCGGCAGGCCGCGGCGTAGGGCTAGACGAGCTGTAATTCGCTTCCGCATCGCGCAAGCAGTGCTTGATCTGCCGCACGGCCTGCCGCAGCCGGGCCTCGTTTTCCACGAGCGACATTCGCAAAAACCCTTCGCCAGCCGGGCCGAAGCCGCTCCCAGGGCTCACCGCGACGTTCCCCTTGTCCAGCAGCATCATGCCGAAGTCCATGGTGCTCATCCGCGAACGCCACGGTTCGGGAATCGCCGCCCACACGAACATGCCGGCCTTCGGGGGCGTGATGTTCCAGCCCAGCCGCGAGAGGCCGTCGCATAGGGCGTTGCGGCGGCCCTGGTAGATGTGCGACTGCTCCTCAACGGCCGTATCCGTGTGCCGCAGGGCGACGATCGCGGCAATCTGAATCGCCTGGAACATCCCGTAGTCGTAGTAGCCCTTGATCGTGCCCAGCGCCCGCACCATGTCGGCGTTGCCGCAGCAGTAGCCGACGCGCCAGCCGGCCATGTTGTAGCCCTTGCTCATGGTGGTGAACTCGACGCCCACCTCCGCGGCGCCTTTGGAAGCCAAGAAGCTCGGCGGCTGATAGCCGTCGAACGCCACGTCCGCGTAGGCAAAGTCGCTAAGCACCATGAAGCCGTACTTTTTGGCCAGCTTCACCACTTCGTCGAAGAATGCCTGCTCGACCACCACGCTCGACGGGTTGTGCGGGTAGTTGAGCACCAGCAGCTTTGGCCGCGGATACAGGTGCTCGCACGTGTAAGCGATGTTCGACAGGAACTTCTCGCTGTTGGCCACTTCCAGGGCGATGACATTGCCCGAGGCCAGCGCGATCGCGTAGACGTGGATTGGAAAATAGGGCGCCGGCACAATGGCCGTGTCTCCCGGGCCCATGAGGGCCAGGCACATGTGGCTGAAGCCTTCTTTCGAGCCGAGGCAGACGATTACCTCGCTCTCCGGATCGAGCCGCACGCCGTACTTGCGGAAGTACTTGCTGGCCACTTCACGGCGGAGGTTCGCGATGCCGATGTTCTTGGAGTAGCCATGGTTGGCGACGTCGTGGGCGGCCTCGGCGAGCTTCTCGATGACCAGTCCCGCCGGCGGATCGCTGGGATTGCCCATGCCTAGGTCGATGACGTCCTCGCCGGCCCGCCGCTTGTTATAGAGCATGCCGTTGATCCGCCCGAACAGGTAAGGGGGAAGGCGGGTGACGCGTTCGGCGACCTGCACCTTGAAGGGGGACGGCGTGGGCTCGGATCCGCTACTCATAGTGGTTGCTTGGACAGGGGAAAACGCGGCGGGCAAAGGTCAGCCGCATGCCGCGGGCCAACGGCCCGCCCGAGGCGGCTCAATCAGACCAAGTATACCGGCCCATGGTTCGCTGGAATACGCAGGCCAACGGGGCAAGGGGGCGCGCAATGAGACCCGCCCCCTGGGGCGGGTCTCATGGGATGCAGATGGCGGACGCCACGGCGACTGGCCGCTGAAGGCGCCGGTTCGTCGCGCAGACTACCGGGCCGTGCCCGCGGTGGGGCGGACGGCCGTGTCTTCGCGGACCGGTTGCGGGGACGCCTTGGGCTTTTCAGGCGACTGGGAGGTGCCCGCCAGGTAGTTGTCGACGCGGGCCCGCTCGTTGATCTCCTCGAACTTCCGGCCCATCGCCATCCGCAGCTTCTTCTCAAAGATGTCGCGGTGAAGAATCTCACGGATCTTCGGATCGTTAAGGCTCATGTCCTGCGGCTGGGTGCGCCCTTCGCAGCGCAGGATGACGAACTTGTCGCCGAGCTGCACGATGCCTGAAATCTGGCCTTCCTGGAGCTGGAAGGCCACCTTTTCCAGTTGCTCCTGGCCGCCATGCTTGCCGATCGGCGGCACCTCGCCGCGAAGGGCCTTGCTGGTCGGCTCAACCGAGTACTCAGCCGCCAGGTCGCCGAAGTACTCCGGCGCGGGATTGCGGCGGGCCTTGTCCCACACTTCCTGGGCGCGGCGCATGTTGGCCAGCACAATCGCCCGGCATTCGACGCGCTCGCCGAAATTGGCCTCAAATCCCTTGACGACGTCTTCCTCGGTGACCTCCACCTCGGCGGCCGTCAGCTTTTTGAGGGCGGCCGAAGGCCATACCGAGTCGCGAATGTACTGGTCCTTGGTAATCGCCTGCTCCGCAGTTACCGTTTCAAGCCAGCGAGCAACGTCGGCATTGCCCTGCTGATCGAGGCAGCCGGCCAGTTCGGCGCCGTGGACGATCTCGGCGTCGACGTCGGCTTGCGTCACGCTGATCTTGGCCGCCGCCAGCTCTTGTTCCAGCAACAGGCGGGAGATTTCGCCTTCAAGCACTTCCGAACCATGCCGCAGGAGGCACTCGTTGCCGAGCTCTTGCATAGTGATCCGATCGCCGTTGACCGTGGCCACGACCCCCGGCATCGTCTGCCGCAGCTCCGGAGCGTTATACACGTTCTGGATGGTCGCGGTCTTTTGCACCTGGGCGAAAATGCCCGAGGCCGCTTCCCGCAGCTTATCTTCCTTGATTCGATCGACCAGGGTTTCCTGGACCGTGGCCAGCGGAACCTGACGCGGCGGGACGCGCTCGTCGCACTTCAGGATGGCGAACTGCCGCCCCACCGGGACGACGGCCGAGACCTGGCCCGGCTGCAGGGCGAAGGCCGCGGCCTCAACGGCCTGATCGCCGACGTGACGGCGGATCGGCTGTATGATGCCGCCGACGCTGGCGCTGTTGACGTCCTCGGAATTCTCGATCGCCGCACGGGCGAAGTCGTCAGGGTTGGCGGCGAGCCTCGCCTGCAGATCGCGGGCCTTCGCCTCGTCGCTCACCACGATGAGCCGGGCGCGGACCATCGCGCCGTATTCCTGCTCGTAGGCCTGGTCGATTTCCTGCTTCGAGACCTGCAAGTCCTTGTCGGCCAGCTTCCGCAGGGCGAGCGTCGGCCAGACGATGTCGCGAGCATATTCCTGGGGGCTGACGCCCCGTTCTTTTTCCAAGAGTTCGAGCCACTGCTCGCGGCCAAGCTGGAATCGTTTGGCCATGCGGTCGATTTCGGCGTTGATCTCCTCGTTGGTGACGGCGATGCCGCGGTTGGCGCAGTGGCTGGTGATGAGCCTTTTGTTGACGAGGCTTTCGAGCACGTCTTCGCCGTAGCGCTCGACGCACGCCGCCACCAGGTCGCGGCGGCTGATGTCCTTGCCGTTGACCAGGGCCATGACGTCGTGCTGCGGGCGCCCGGGGCGGGGCAACTCTTTGCCGTCTTCAGCCACCGTTGCCGCCGGCCTCGCGGCCTGGGGGGACGCGGCCGCCGCGGGGACGTCGCCTTGCGTCAAACGGATGAGAACGGCCGCGGCCAGCACCGCGCACGCGATGCCGAACCAAACGAGCCGGTTTTTCCAGTAGCTGCGGCGTGCTGCGCGCAGGTCGTCGTAAGCATCCATGCCTGTCATGGCGGTTTCTCCCTAAACCACGGCGCGAGCTTCGTGTCGCGCTGAAGGAACTGGGTCGCCGCACGGCTTGCATCTTTAAGGCAGCGTGCAGCCAGAACGTCGGGTGGTTCCGGCGCGGAGTATACGGAGAGTCGCAAACCGCCGCAAGGGAAGTTGGCTGGCGGTGCTAGCGTGCCGGCACGACCTCGTGCGCTGGAGTCGAATCGCTACTGGTCGCGTCGCTGACAAACGCGATCTGGGCGCCGTCGGGCGACCAGTCCGGGTCGTAATTGCCGATCGACGCGTACTGACCGCTCAGCCGGTCAGGCGGCCCGCTGCCGTCGCTGTTTACCACATAAAGCTGGCCGTACTTGGGGTGCGCCGGCGCGCGCTGGTCGTACACGATTCGTTTTCCATCGGGCGACCACGACGAGTGCGTGAAGCTTCCCTCGCGTAGCAGCCACTGGAAAGTTACTTCGCCCGCTTGCTCCTCGAACGTTGCCACAGCCAGGCCGCCTGGGCGGGGGCCGAAGCAGACTCGCCGGCCGTCGGGTGAAATGCTCAACCCCTGCGCGGAGCTCTGCCTCGGCAGGACGATCCGCTCGTCGCCCGTGGCCAGGTCGAATACAGCCAGCCCGGGCCCCATGTTAGCCGCAATGATTTGATCCCCTATCGGCGACCAGCGCGGACTGCCCCAATGGTTCATAATGGTTTCGCGCCCCGAGCCGTCGAGGTTCATGACGACGATCGACCCGAGCTGCCCCTCGCTGGTATGGCAAACGATCTGCGTCCCATCCGGCGACCAGCTTGGCATGGAACCCTGGCCAATGCGTTTGGCTTCCGTGCCGTCAGTCCGGATGATTTCAATCCAGGATGGGCCGCCGTTGGACTCTGATTTTGACCACGCGTCGTACGCAATCCACTCACCGTCAGGCGACCATTGGGGCGAGCCGATCGTCTTCTGCGGCGGACTGGCGACGACCTTCAGGCCCGTGCCGTCGGCGTTGATGACCATCAACTGGCGGCGGTTGAATGAATCCTGCGCCGCGGCGCTACAAACGGCCAGGCAAACGATCGTGCAAACTGCGGCGGCGACCCAACCATTGCAGCGAGACGTTCCGTAGCGGCCCATGGCGGCGTTCCTGTTTCAATTGGCGTGGGCGAGGGGAATCGATCCGGCGGCGCTACGCTGCGGCGCGCCAGTTTTGAACAGCTCCAACTTATCCGCCCGTCGCCTCGTCTACCTGTGGATGCGGCAATTGGTGATGATGCACGGCGCACTGGGGGAGACGAGCTTTAAGCTCCGCCACCCCGCTGGCCGTGAATCCTGTCCAGCGCAGATAAACTTCGGCAAGTTCCGCATGCCGCGCGAGGTTATCCACGGACGCGTCACTGACTGGAACGCCTGTAAGATACAGCGTCCTCAGATGCGGCATGGGGCCTAAACGCACGAGCCCCTGATCACTCAGCCCCGTGTAGCACAGCGATAGCTCTTGCAGGCCCTGCATCGGCGCCAGGGCGAGGGCGGCGTCATCGTTCACCTCTGCACGGTCGAGGTAGAGGTTTTCCAAGAATCGCAAGCCGGCCAGGGCAGACACGCCATCGGCCGAGACGGTCCGTCCGCGGAGGTCCACCCGGCGAACGTGGACGTACGAATCGGGGCCAACCATGCGCTGAACAATCCAGCGGCGCCAGGCAGGGCCGTCTACGCGCACGGTCTCGAACGTGCCGCCCATTTCGGTCACGCCCTTGAGGGAGGCGGCTTGATCGCGGAAGGGTTGCACATGCACCGTCCAGACGCCCAGCACGGCGCAGCAAGCCACCGTCAGTAGCAGAAGGCTGCGGAGACTGAACCGCGAGGCGCGGAGCAGCAATGCGGCCGTCTTGCGGCTGACTCGGGAGCTTGATGCCATGGCACGGCGTTAGGCGGTCGGATGAGCGGGTTGACGTCGGCCTGACGGCTCATAGACGCCCCCGATGAGACATAGCGGAGACTGTCGCAGTGCACGATAAAGAAGTCAAGAATTTCGAGAAAACGGGTTGAAACCCGCAGCGAAAACGGACGGCCGGTGGGCCAGTATCAGCCAACTCATAGGGCGATGTCCCGCGCTACAGCGACGCCAGGCCTTCGGCCTGACGGGGGGAGGAATCTACCCCTCGGTCACCTCCGTTTCCTTGGCCTTCTGGAGGTCGGTGGCCATGGTTTCGTACCGCTTGGTCAGCTCCTGGATCTCGTCCTTGACGGATTGGCACTGGTCTTCGCCCATGTCGCCGTCTTTTTCGGACTGGTCGGCGGACTTGTTGGCGTCGCGACGGACGTTGCGGATGGCGACCTTGGCTTCCTCGGCCAGTTCCTTGGTGCGGGCGACCATCTTCTTGCGGACGTCGCCCGACAGCGGCGGGATGTTCAGGCGGATCACCTTGCCATCGCTGTTGGGCGCCAGCCCCAGGTCGCTATTGATGATGCCGCGCTCGATGTCTTTGATCGTCGAGGGGTCGAACGGCCGGATCACCAGTTGCTGCGGCTCGGGGGCGCTGACCGAGGCGATCTGCTTGATCGGCGTCGGCGAGCCGTAGGCCTCGACGCGGAGCGAATCGACCAGCCCCGGATTGGCCCGGCCGGTGCGAATGCCGGTGAGGTCGCCCTTGAGCTTGCTGATGGCCTTTTCCATCCGCTCTTCGGCGTCGAAGAGGATTTCTTCGCTAGACATTGCGGTACCTTGGAATGAAAGCGGCGTGAATTGCAAATTGGCCAACGGCCATTAACCATTGCAAATTGAAGAACGTTGCGCTATTGCCTCATATTTGCAGTTGCCATTGGCCAATGGCCGATTTGCAATTTACTGTTTCCGACTCGTGACTCGCGTGCCGATCGGCTCGCCGCGGACGGCGCGTTCGATGTTGCCGTCTTCGCGGTAGTTGAACACCAGGATTGGCAGGTCGTGTTCCATGCAGTGGGCGATGGCCGTGGGGTCCATCACCCGCAGGTCCTGATTGCGGACCTCCTCGAACGTCAGGTCGCGGTAGAGCTGGGCCGTGGGGTCTTTTTCGGGGTCGGCGCTGTAGACGCCGTCGACGCGGGTGGCCTTCATCAGGATGTCGGCCTCTAGCTCCAACGCCTTTTGAGCGGCAGCCGTGTCGGTGGTGACAAACGGCGCGCCCGTGCCGCCGGCGAGGATCACGATGCGGCCCTTCTCCAGGTGGCGGCGGGCGCGGCGGCGAATGAACGGCTCGGCGACGCCGTCCATTTTGAGCGTGCTCATCAGGCGGGTCTCGCAGCCCAGCGACTCCAAGGCGTCCTGCAGCGCCAGGCCGTTAATCACCGTGGCCAGCATGCCCATGTAGTGGGCGGTGGCGGCATGAACGCTCGACGCCCCGGCGACGAACTGCGCCCCGCGGAGGATGTTTCCGCCGCCGATGACAATGGCGATCTCCACCCCCTGCTGCTTCGCCCGAAACGTCTGGGAGGCGATGTGGACGACCTCCTTCATGCTGATGCCGCGCTCGCCGGCGGCGGCAAAACTCTCGCCAGAGAGCTTCAAGATGACGCGGCGGTAGGGACCGGGGGCGGACTGGATGTCGGGCGTGGGCATGAGGGCGGTCTGCATGGCTGGGGGCGCCGAGTCAGGCGAGGGTAAGCAAGTTCTCGCGCCATGGCGCTACGGCGCCAAGCAAAGGGGCCGCAGGCAAATTTGCTGCGCCAGCGGAGATGTCGGCGAGGTCTAATCAGGGCGGCGGGACATTTTGTCGGGACTGTAGGAAGCAGCGCAGCGATTTTTGGCGACAAAACTCCTAGCCGTTGCTGCTAAAGGACTTAGGCGGTCTCTGTTGTGACATATCGGAGTTTTGTCGCGACAGAATTCGAGGCCGGGAGGGGCGCCAGACGGCCGGAGCGGCGCGCAGCGCCTCCCCGCGAGGCTCTCTCAGCAACGAGACTACCGCAGAGGCTGGCACAAAAGCAACGGCCGGTTGGCGAGAATTCGACGTCGACAGCCCCGGCAGCGACGGATCAAACAACCCCTCAGGCGCCGCCATGAAGGGCGCCTGCGGCGGGCGAGAGAGCCTCTTGAAGGTCGCTCGGCAGCGACGGCAAGGTGATCTGGCCTATTCTGCCGACGTCAGGCCGACGGCCTGGCCTCATCGTACAGGTCTGACCAATGACCAACCTCAGGCCGAAGGCCTGGCGTGACCAATAGCCTAGGGCATCGCCCTATTGTTGGTTGCGCCGCTAAAGAAGCACTGCAGCACCGGCCTCCGGCCGGGCCTGCATTCGATCCAGTCCAGGGCCCATTGACGGCGCAACGCTCACTAGGAAGATGCGAACCGGTCGCGCCCGCTTTGGCTGAGGGCCAAAGTAACCGAGGGGTGCGGATGGCCTACGGCCAAAGCGGGCATGTCGGGGCCTGAACCTTGGGCGTTGCCCAAGGCTACGGTGAAGTTGGCCTTCGGCCAAGGCATTGTGCCGCTGCGGACGCGGAACCCGCCGCTGGCCAGCCAAGGCTACGGTGAAGTTGGCCTTCCGCCAAGGCAGCGCGGCCGCTGGATGAGAGCAATGGAACAGCAGCCCGGCTCGTGTGGGAAGTTGGCCTTGGGCGTCGCGCGCCGGCCCCGGTGTGGCGTGCATTCGGAGTCAGCGCGGCTCAGCCGGTGTTCCGCGATCGGCGGCGAAACGGCGCCGCACCTCAACGTCGGCCTCCCACACGCGTGGGTCGGCGCACGTGTTACGGTTGAGTCGGCGGCGCAGGGCGGGCCATCAGGCTCCACGAAGCGGCGGCGGCCATAAAAAAGCCCCGGCCTGGGGCGGTCGGGGCTGGTCTGACGCCAGGTCTTAACCGGCGGTTGCCGGCTGCTGGCCGAGCTGCCAGCGGATGAAGCGTTTGATCCTCATGCCGCCGCCCTGGGCGAGCTTGCCGACGGTCGTCGATTCGTCGCGGACGAACGGCTGCTCCTCCAGTACGTTCTCGGCATAGAAGTTCTTCATCCGGCCTTCGATCATCTTCTCGATGATGTTTTCCGGCTTGCCCTCCTGCCGGGCCCGCTCCTTTTGGATTTCCTTTTCCTTTTCGACCAGCGACGGGTCGAGCGAGGCCTTGGTGGCGGCCTTGGGGTTCATCGCCGCGACGTGGAGGGCGACGTCCTTGGCCAGCTCGTCGTTGCCGCCTTCGACCTCGACTAGTACGCCGATCTTCGCCATGTGGACGAAGGCGCCGGCGGGGGCGTCGATTCGCTCCATGCGGGAGATGCGGAAGACCTCGCGGATCTTGTTCTCCAGCTCGTCCTTCTGGTCCTGCAGGGTCATGCCTGTGCGGCTGGGGGAGGGCTGGGTCCACAGCTCCTCGGGGCTCTTGGCGCCGGGCCCGGTGGCGTACTGCTTGGCCAGATCGTTCGCCAGTTGCACGAATTCCGGATTGCTGGCGACGGGGGCCGACTCGCACTGCAGTTCGATCATGGCGCCGACTTTATTGTCGATGCTGGCATAGACGCCGATGCGGCCTTCTTCGGTGACGCGATCCTGGCGCTTGCCCATGAACTTCTTGCCGGCCTCGCGGAGCTTCTGCTTGGCGAGCTCCATGTCGCCGCCGGCCTCGTTGAGGGCCAGCTTACAATCCATCATGGGAAGCTGCGTCTCGTCGCGGAGCTGCTTCACCATGGCAGCGGTAATCTCGGGCATAAAAAAACTCCTGCTCGTAGGCCTCTCGCAGAGTCGGAACTGCTGAACTGAACTGCGACTCCTCGCAAGCCGTGCGCCTGTGCGCCTCTGCGAGAGATCAGTCTATTGAGGAAACAAGCCAGCCTTACGCTTTCGCTTCGGCCATTTCGGCGCGCTGGGCGTGGGCTTGTTGGACGGATTGTTGGATGCGGCCCTGGGCGATCGCGTCGGCGATGATCTTCATGATCAATTCGATCGAACGCATGCTGTCGTCGTTGCCGGGGATCGGCAGGTCGATCATGTCGGGATCGCAGTCGGTGTCGATCAGCGCGACTGTGGCGATGCCCAGCTTGCGGGCCTCTTTGACGGCGTTCTTCTCTTTGCGGGGGTCGACCACCACCAGGCACTCCGGCAGGCGGGTCATGGTCCGCATGCCGTGGAGGTTGTGGTAGATCTTGCGGTACTCGCGGGAGAGGGTCGACTGCATCTTTTTGGAGTAGGTCTTCAGCTCGTCGCCGTTGATGATCCGCTCCAGTTCCTCAAGGCGGCCCAGGCGGTCGCGAATCGTGCGGAAGTTGGTGAGCGTGCCCCCCAGCCAGCGGTCGGCGACGTAGGGCATGCCGCAGCGTTCGGCCTCGCGCTGGATCGTCTCGCGGGCTTGTCGCTTGGTGCCGACGAACAGGATCAGGCTGCCGTGCGAGGCGACGTCGGCCAGGTACTTCTTGGCCCGCAGCAGCCCGCGGATCGTCTCGCGGACGTCGATGATGTGGATCAGATTGCGGCGGGCGTAGATGTACGGCCGCATCTTGGGATTCCACCGGCTCGAACGATGGCCGAAGTGGACGCCCGACTCGACTAACTCTTGGACTAGGGTCGAAGCCACAGAGACTCTCCTCAGGCACGCCGGCTATGTGTCGCCGCAGCGACCGTCCGACGTTGGTGGGATAAACGGCCGAGAAATGCGATACATAAGACCCGGGCCGTGCGGATCAAATGAGCCCTGCAGTCTAGCGGAGGGGGGCCAAGTGGTCCACCCATCCCCAACCAAGCCAATGGGATAGAGCCGGGGGTACAATTGGCTTATGAGTTCACACCGCCTGCTTGGCGTCATTCTGGGCGTTGGAATCATTCTCGGCGGTCTATTGCCGTCGCCGCGGCCGACTTGCGGCGCCAAGGCGTCGGCACGGAGTTGGAGGGTGACGGCGACCTTCGTGACGATCGGCGCCGTAACGGTCGGGCTTGCCGCAAGGCCCTGGGGATCACGAAAACGGCGAAAGGGCGCCTCCACGCCGCGGACTAACACTCGCGATCACGCACCAGAGTGAAGTAATGGCGCATCCCATATATCGAGTCGAGTCTTTCGAGATCGCAGGGCCGTACACCCTTCGAGTCGGTTTCGACGATGGCGCTCAGCAGTTGATCAATTTTGAAGGCGTGCTCGCCGGAGAGCTTTTTGGCCTGCTGCGAGATTTGGCGGTTTTTGAGCAGGTCAGGATCGATTCTGAGGTTCACACGTTAGTCTGGCCAAATGGAGCGGATTTCGACCCGGCAACGCTGCACGATTGGCCGCAAAGGGAGCCGGCGTTGGTGGAAATGGCGAAGAGGTGGGAGCTAAGCCGGGCTTGATCCGGCGCGGTACGGCGCCGCCTCAAACGTATTCGCCGAGCCAGGACGGCTCGACTATTTGGGCGCCAATCTGCTGCAGACCGGCGAGCAGCGCTTCATGCAGCCGCCCGTTGGTCGCCAGCACGCCGCCCTTGCCGGCGAGGGTGCGGCCTTGCGAGAAGTCCCGAGGCTTGCCGTCGAGGTCGCTGACGCACCCGGCGCTATTGGGACGACAAGCAGCGTCGCCTCCGTGCGACGACGCAGGAGGTTATTTGTCAACGGGTTGCATTCTGCCGGCGGATCAAGCCGGCGACGACGAAGATGCCCACGGCGGCCAACGCTAGTCCGGCCGGTTCGGGGACGACGGTGATGTTGTAGGTGGCAACAGATGGGAGCGGGCTGAAGAATGGCGAGTTCTGAACATTCACGATCGTGTGCTCACCCGGCGAAAGACCGTCGAAGATCGCCGTAATTGCCGTCGCCCAGTACGCGGCGACTGCCGGGAATCGGGCATTGGGCGCGGCGTACTCAATGGGTTCGGGGAACAGAGTAATGTCGAAGGTCCGATCGGGAAAGTCAAAAAAGCCGCCCTCGAGTACCACGTTGCCGTCGAGCGTGGTGCGGATTGTCGTGGGGCCGAGAATCGTGTTGTTGATAAAATCCGCAAGTGCGACAGGATCGTCTTCAGATCCGTCCGCGTACTGTTCGCCGAACAAGACGTAGGGGGAGAAGACGACGGCCGTTCCCGGTTGGATGCTCACATCCGCCGCGAAATCATTCCCCTCCGAAAAGGGGAGGTAGCGGACCCCGTCGACGACGTCCGGCAGCGACTCGCCGCCAAGTCCGACCCGCAGCCCATGAATGGTCCAGTCCAAGCCCCACTGATCGTGCGATTTTCCGTGGAAGTCGCCGGGCGGAACAAGCTGGGCTCGACTGGCCGTCGGGAGCCATGCCAGCGAGGCAGCTACAACGAGCGAGCTAATAACAAGCCGACATTGCGTGCGAGTCATGAGCGTACTCCTCTCGAACGAAGGAGGAAGTTGACGTACGAGGGACGAGATTCCGCAAACGGCGCAGCCAGAATAGGTCTGCAGGAAGGCGAATTGCAAGCGATTCCATCGGAATTTTGGAAATTCCGCGCGATCCCCCTCATTCGGGGAATGCCCGTCGATCTCGGCGCGAGCCACACGATTGCAGATCGCCGAGCCGGAAACGGCTCGGCCATTCAGGCGCCGATTTGCTTCAAGCCGCTCAGCAGGGCCTCATGCAGCCGGCCGTTGGTCGCCAGCACGCCGCGGTTGCCGGCGAGGGTGCGGCCTTGCGAGAAGTCCAGCGGCTCGCCGTCGAGGTCGCTCACCCGGCCGCCGGCTTCTTCGACGACGATGGAACCGGCCGCCTGGTCCCAGATCTTCTCGCGGTAGTCGGGGCGGCCGGGAGAGAGCAGCCGCAGCAGGACGTCGCCGCCGCCGGCGGCGAGCACCGCGTATTTGGCCTGGCTGTCCATGGGAACGGGCTCGGCGGCGATGGCCAGCGAGTCGACCAGTTTGCCGATGCCGCCCGTGTCGGTGTGGCCTTTTTCGACCGAGCGAAGGAGCCGAGCGTGGGCAGGCGCGGTGATGGTGGAAACGCGGAGTTGCCGCCAGTCGCCGCCGTGCACCAGAGACTGCGTCCATGTGCCGTGGCCGCGAACGGCGAGCAAGAGCGAACCTTCGCCTCCCAGGGCAGGACGGTAAGCGTCTTCGAGCTCAGGGCAGCCGAGCAGGCCGATTTGGACGCGGTCGATATCGATGTAGGCCAGGGCCACGGCGTACTGCTCGCGGCGCAGGAAGCCCTTCGTACCGTCGACCGGGTCGAGCGCCCAGGTGATGGCGCGGCGCTGGTCGACGCCGCGGTCGATCCACTCGCAGATTTCTTCAGGAGTCGCCGCGGGGATCGCCGTGCGGACGAAGTGCGTAATCTGCTCGAGCGTCTCGCGGCCGGCGTCGGTGCGGAGGGCGACGGCGTTCTCCTCGCCCATCAGGGCGACTCCCGGGAAGCGGTCGGCGAGGCGCTTCGAGACCAGGGCCTGAGCGGCGAAGTCGGCGACTGTCACCGGGGACTTGTCGTCCTTGGCCATCCCCTGGCCGACCATCTCCTGCTGGACGCGGCGGACCAACAGCGCGGCCTCGCGGACGACTTCGACGGCGAACTGGGCTTCAGCCGACTTGAGGAATTGAGTCACATGCGCCCCGGCTTGCAAAAAATGCGTGGCCACAGGCCGCGAATACAGGGGAGAGATATTCTGACCCCTGTCCCCTGGCCTCCGCCCCCTGCGCCCAGAAGCTACCCCGCTAGGATTCGAACCTAGAATGAGGGAATCAAAATCCCTAGTGTTACCATTACACTACGGGGTAGTGGACGCTCGCGCCAGCGTCAGGGCCGTTGCGTGCTAATCTACGGCAAGGGCCGTCAAGCGGAAAGGTCTGGCTATTGACCATTGGTTTGCCCCGACCGCAGGCGGCTGGCGACGGCGAAGGCCACCTGCTCCAACTCGCGGGCCAGATCGACGCCGACCTGGCTCACTCCATCGGGCAAGACGAGCGCCAGCGGGGCGAAGTTCACAATACCCCGCACGCCGGCGGCTACCAGCCGGTCGGCCGCGGTCTGGGCGTCGGCTGCCGGGACGGCAATCAGGCCCAGGTCGATGTGTCGCTCGGCGACGACCTCGCTCAAGCGGTCCATCGGGAGGATTTCTACGCCCTCGATGCGGCCGCCGATTTTGGCAGGGTCGGAATCGAAGGCCGCCGCCAGAGCGAATCCCTGCGGGGCGAAACCGCGGTAGCCAAGCAGGGCGCGGCCCAGATTGCCGACGCCGACCAGGGCGACCGACCAGCGGCGGTCGGTGCCGAGGATCCGGCGAATTTCGCTGATGAGCTCGTCGCAGCGGTAGCCGACGCCGGGGTGGCCGAAATTGCCAAAGTGGGCTAAATCCTTGCGGACCTGCGCATCGCTGAACCCGAGCCGTTCGCCAAGCTGGCTGCTGCTAATGGTTTGGATGCCGTGCTGGACGAGATGCTGCAGTTCGCGGAGATAGAGGCTGAGGCGATTGACGACCGCAGCGGGGACGGCGGCCGGTTCGGTACGTGGACTGGGCGGCTTGGAGGAGCTCATGCCTGGCGTCTCGGGGCAATTCTAAGTGCTGGCCTCGCGGGCACGCGCGACGGTCCGCCGCTGCCGGGGCGCCAGCGGTACTCTAGAACATGGCTTCGGCCGCATCAAGCTTAGCGCATGGCGTGGCAATGAGTTGCGTCGCCGTCTGGAGGCCCGCCGCCGGGCCGGGCGCCTTCCCCTGCCCCTTAGGTGCGCATCGCAGGACGCGGGACGGCGGCTGCTGGGCCCACTCGCGGGACGAGAATCGGCGTAAGTCTTTTCCCCTTGGCCGCTTCGCGTACGCCGGGCGGCTGGGGCCTCGCTGGGGTACGGCGGCTCCTGGAGGTCTGCGCGTCGCCCCCCAGATGGTGGTTAGTTTGTAGGGGATATTGGCTCTGGGTCCTATGAGTGCAGTTAGAAAGTGACGCTATCTAGCTAAGGCAGCGAGGCTGTGACAGCCGAATCAATTAGGGACGGGGAACTGTCCGTCTTGACCAGACCGTCTATTTTCACACACGAGTCTTCGTCGACTCACAGGTAAGGAGGCAAGGAGATGAGAGCGAAAGTGCGTTCGTCGGCTCTCGCAGTCTTCGCCTTGGCATTGCTGGCGACGCCGGCATGGGCGGGGTATTGCGGTGCGGCGAGGTACAACGGCGTGGTGCCTGCGAGCTGTCAGCAGGGCTGCCACACCGTGATGAAAACGGTTCGTTGTAAAGTGTACGAGCAGCGAGAGATCACCTGCTGGCGTACCGTCTACGACCGCGTTTGCGAAGACAAGGTGATCAACGTCACGCGCATGGTCCCCGAGACCTGCACGAAGGAGGTCTGCTACACGGTCTGCAAGCCGGTGTGGGAAACCCGCGAGCGGTGCTACACCGTATGCAAGCCGGTGTGGGAAACCAAGACGCGTTGCTACACGGTCTGCAAGCCAGTCTGGGAAACGCACCAGAAGGAAGTCTGCTACACGGTCTGCAAGCCGGTGTGGGAGACGAAGACTCGTTGCTACACCGTGTGCAAGCCGGTCTGGGAAACCAAGACCCGCTGCTACACGGTCTGCAAGCCAGTCTGGGAAACCCGTTCGAAGGACGTCTGCTACACGGTCTGCAAGCCGGTGTGGGAGACCCGTTGCAAGAGCTACACAGTTTGCAAGCCAGTTTGGGAAACCCGCTCCAAGGACGTGACCTACTACGTTCGCAAGCCGGTTCACTATACGAAGAAGGTCCAGGTTCAGTCGGGTCGCTGGGAA
>JADLBW010000250.1 GCA_020847515.1 Pirellulales bacterium
CCCCGCGAGCAGTCGCATTCCTTCTACAAAGCTGATGCCGTCGGGATGCAGCGACTCCAACCGACGCCAATGATCGAGCGCTTCATCGAGCTGCCGGCGATTTACCTCGACCCAGCGCCCGCGCAGCAGCGTCAGCCCGTCGCTGGCCTCCAGAAGCTGGCGCCGCTCGCTCGCGGAGAGCGGCTGGCCGTCGAGCGCCAGCTCCACCGAAAAATCCAGCAGGCCCTTCAGCCCGATCTGGCTGCTCGGCTTTTGACCCAGCACCACCCGCACCTGCGGGCGCGGCGGCTGCCGGGGCGTCCACCAATCGGGCACGCGAACAACCACCCCCGCCGCCTCCAGTCGCGGCGCCTCCGTCAGGAACCGATACGCCTCGCGGACCGTCCACGCCTGCGCCTGAAACAGGCTCCGCGAGTCGAGCAGTTCGCGCACCAGCGGCGATTCGTCGGCCGCTCCGCGCACCGGCTCCAAGAGCGCCGCCAAGGCCGCCTTGTTCTTCTCGCCCGCGTAGTCCTTAAGCGCCTGCCCCAGCGGTACGTGCTGCACGCGGCCCGCCTGCGAAAGGCGACGTGCGTACGTAGCCAAGAAGGCGAACGGCCTGGCGGCGTCCTGCTTGTTCTCAGCCAGATGGAACGTGACCTTTCCCAGCAGGTGCCAATTCGGATTGACCTGCTGCAAAAACCCTTTAGCGCCCCCCGCATGGCTGGCGGCCTTCTGCACGACCAGTAGCTGCAACTCGCGCCATAGTCGGACGAGCAGCTCGGGCGACAGGTACTCCAATCCGCGCATCGGCGGCGCCGCGGCAACCGTTGCTAGCAGTTCCGCCTCGGGCGGCGGGGCGAGCTCGAGCCATTTTTGTGCGACGTCCCCCTCTTCGCCCGCGTGGCAAACGTCGTGAAAAAATCGCCGCCCAAAGTCCCGCCAAAACGTCAGCGCCGGAGCAAGCCCCGCGCTCAGCCCTGCCGAGCAAAGCCACAGCAGCCCCTGCGCCGATGACTCGTTGAACGACGATGCCAGCCCCTCCGTCGCCGCATCGTCCAGCGACGAGGGCAGATCGGCCGCCCGCTCAAGGACCAGTCGCCCCGCCGGGGTAATGGTTACGGAGTAGCTCATGGCGCTTTATTGACCGTTGCGCCGCTACAGAGCCTGCAGCCCCGGCCTCCGGCGGGGGGCGCTTTCCATCGGGACAACGTTGATCCCCAGGGCGCGCGATCTCCGGTCAAAGGCCGGGGCTACATTCGCTGAGCCGATGGCTCTTTGACGGCGCAACGCTCAATAAGATAGGCCAACCCCTCGCCGTTCGACAACACGCCCTTGCCGCTGATAATCGCACCGCACCGTTCTAAATCTGTCAGCCGTCACCACTCCGGTAATCTCGTATGCCCCTGCAATACGTGAATCGCCGCGGACGGTCTACAACTACCAGGGCGTTGAGGGCGACAACCTCGTATGCCCCTGCAATACGTGAATCGCCGCGGACAGCGCTATTTCGTCCACCAAGGCACAACCAAGACCGGTAAACCCAGGTACTATTGCTCGAAGAAGCCGGACGGCCCAACCATCGAGCGGCTGCCCGACGAGTTTGAGCTGTACGAGAACCTGCAAAACGCCGTCGTCACCGTGCGAAAGCTCCGCCCCACGGTCGTGGCGGCCATCGAACGGCAGTCGCTTGTTCGCTGGGCGAAGCAACTGGCGGCAACGCAGGTCATCGTCGACGTCGAGGCAAATTGCCTGATCGTCTACGCCTCGGACGTTGATGCCGAGTCAGCGCTCGACGCCCTCACCAGGTTGCTTGGCAGTCCCCCTGGCGGGCGCAAGGCTGAAATCGACTGGATTACAAGCCGCGCGCACTACTCGCCCACGCTGCGATTCAAGCTTGAGGACGAAGACAATCGGCGCTTTTCGGCCCAGCGCTGGTGCTACTTGGGCGGCATCGACGATTGGATTCCGCTGAACGGTGCGGCCCACGATTTGGAGTCGCTGGCCAGGCAATTCCTGCCGCACGTCGGGCGCGAGAACTTCTTCGAATTGATGTAACGATGCGCCCGCGAGGTGATCCCGAAGCATGAAAAGAGCCCGCCGGCGTGGCCGCCGACGGGATTCAATCCAACCAAGTCGGGATAACTGTCCTTCATTTGAACCGTTGATTGAAGCGGTCATCAACACCGTATTGTCCCCAACTGCCGAAATGGTCGCTGCAACGCGGGTTTTGCAAATCTCTGCGTAGTCATTGCTCGCCTCCTATAGGGCCACACAGGCGATAAAATCCCGTCCTGGCAGCGCCTACAAACTCAACCGTTCCCTCGTCCTTGAGGGCCGCCAAGTCGCGTTGGGCGGTCTTCACTGAGCACGAAAACTGATGAGCCACCTCCGGTGCCTTTAGCTGGGCGCCGTCTCTTAATTGTTCCAAGATCCACGAACGTCGGGCCTTCGCAGGAGCATCAACGACATCACGGACACCCGCTGCGAGGTCATCACGGACATTAGGGACATCGCCTTCATCTAAAATGTCCGTGATCGATTCAGTAGTAGGATCATCTTCAATGAGGACAGTTATATTTTCCGCCAACCGATAGCCTGTGCCACCGCTCAAAATGACATCCTTGCGCCCGGTGACAAGATCTGCTCGGTTTCGCAGCGCCTCCATGATGTCATCTCTCAGGTCACGAACAGCCCCCGCAATCGTCCGCTGGTTTATGGCCGATCCAACTTCCGCGGCCAGCGCTTCGCCGCTGTAGGCAACAAACGCGCCGTCGTGCCGCTGCAGTCTCAATAGGTCGAGAATCTGGCGCCTCGTGCGAGATCGTGGGCCACTGCAAATATCGACGCCACAAAGCTCTACACGATCCTTGAAAAAAGTCATGACTCCGCCCGAAACTGGCTGAGGTTGTTGGTCGTGACGTCGCTCTGCCGGGATTGACGCCGCGGAAGCTGCCGTATGTGGCTGTCTAGCCGATAAGTCCTGCAGCCGGTTCGACGCGTCAAACTGAGCAGCAATCCGATCAAGGTGTTCAGCATGGCCAAGGGCCATGTGCTTAAGATCTTTCCGCATCTCGTCGAGTGCGAAGACGCCTTCTGCATCTTCGCCGCGTTGCTCAACAGTATATCGAGTCACCAGTTTCCCGAACTCAATGCGCGCTTCATGCAGCCGATCCAGCCGCGAAGCGTAACTGCGTGCGTAGTCCTGCGACTTGTAAAACTCCAACAGATCGAACGCCTCGCGTGCGCCGACCCACTCCCGGACGATCCAAGTCTCCGACATTTGGAGCGGCGAATCATCTGGAACATCTCGCATCCGCACGAAAAAGGGATCTTTGGCGAGATGCGTAACCTGATGTAGTAAATGCTGCTTGAGGTTCCCCGCCCAGAAACACAAGTCTTCTGCGACGATTCGAAGTGTGAGTCCTAGGTCTCCGGAGCGGACAGCATTGGATAATCTCTCACGTCGATCAGCCTGCGAATCAATCTCCCGCAGAATGAAATCTCGGTAGAGAGCTTCGAATCGTTCCCGCTTGTCAAAAGCGACGGCTTCGTCGAGGCGTTCACGACTCCAATGATCGAGCGGCTCGAATCTGCCAGAGACAAGGCGGAGGCGACAGCTATCCTTCTGCTGGTCGACCTCAATGTCTGGTTCCTCGCCCTCTTGGACTAGCCAATGGACGGATACCACCGTGCCATCTGCGGGCGCGTGTACCGATTCACTGCCCGTCAGCAGTCGGTCGAGATCAATCTCAACGAAGTACGAGCAACCGTGATCGGCCCGGCTCTCTTGGCGACTATCAGCGTAGACGCAGGCATCTCTAAGGTTGTCGAGATGATTCGCAGACTTAAACGTGTCGTCGGTGAAATCAAACGGCCGTCGGTCTTGATCAACGATGCAGACATATAGGCGGTGGCCAGCCGGGTAATGGTGGTAGAATCGCTGCCGCTGGGATCTGCTGCTGCTTGCCATTGCCCACTTCGAGTCCGTCTGAAAATTTCGCTGATAGATTCAACTCGTCGCAAGAAGAGAGATTTACTCGCGAAGTTCGCAGTCACCCGATAATGCTACCGCACGGCTGTAGAGTTTGATAGACTTGCGCGTCGCTTGATTGCCCCAACGCGAGGCCGCCATGATTAGGCTGAATGAATTCGTCAAGGTCGCCGAGGCTGCAGAAATACTCGGCGTATCACAGGGAACTGTCCGCGCTTGGTCGGAGGCGGGCAAGATTCCGATGCACCGCAATCCGGCCAACGGATACCGTCTCTTCAGGCGAATCGATCTGGAGAAGTTCTTGCGGCGAACTTCGATGCCTGTAAAGCCGTCAGTCCGCCGGAAGCGGCGATAAACTTTTCCAACTACTCGCCGCCATCCGAGCACGACAAGGGACCGCAGCGTTTTGGACAATATCGAACAACTCGAATCCGATCTCTGGTCTGCGGCCGACAACCTCCGCGCCAACTCGAAGCTGACCTCGTCCGAGTACTGTATGCCGGTGCTGGGCGTCATTTTCTTGCGTCACGCCACCAATCGGTACGACGCCGCCGCGGCGCAGATCGCGGTTGATCAGGCGGCTGGCAAGATGCCGAAGCGCGCCCTGGTGAAAGGCGACTTCCTCAAACGCCGCGCGCTGCTGCTCCCAAGGGACGCCCGCTACGACGAGTTGCTCAAGCTCCCCAAGGGCGCCAATCTCGGCAGCGCGATCGTCAAGGCGATGGAGGCCATCGAGAACGACTTCGAACCGCTCAAAGGGCAGCTCCCCAAGGACTACGACAAGTTCGAGAACGACCTGCTCGAAGACCTCCTCCGCGTCTTCGATAGCGAAACGCTCCGCACGGCCAGCGGCGACGTCTTCGGCCGCATCTACGAATACTTCCTGATGAAGTTCGCCATGCAGGGCGCCCAGGACAATGGCGAGTTCTTCACACCGCCGTCGCTCGTGCAGACGATCGTCAACGTGATCGAGCCCGACCACGGTACGGTCTTCGACCCGGCGTGCGGTTCCGGCGGCATGTTTGTCCAGTCGAGCCACTTCATCGAACGCCTGGGCGAGGACACTGCCCACCGCGTCACGTTCTACGGCCAGGAGAAAACCGCCACGACCATCCGGCTGGCCAAGATGAACCTCGCCGTCCACGGCCTGGAGGGCGACATCCGCGAGGCCAATACCTTCTACGAAGACGTCCACAACCTCTACGGCAAATGCGACTTCGTGATGGCCAATCCGCCGTTCAACGTCGACATGGTCGACGCCGAGAAGGTGAAGGACGACCGCCGGTTGCCGTTTGGCCTACCGGGGGTCAACAAGCAGAAGAAGGTCTCCAACGGCAACTACCTGTGGATCTCCTATTTTCACAGCTACCTGGGCCCGAAAGGCCGGGCTGGGTTCGTGATGTCGTCGCAGGCCTCTAGCGCCGGCCACGGCGAGGCCGAGGTTCGCCGCAAGATCGTCGAGACGGGCGACGTCGACGTGATGATCTCGATCCGCTCGAACTTCTTCTACACCCGGACCGTGCCGTGCGAGCTTTGGCACTTCGACCGAGGGAAACCAGCCGAGCGACGCGACCAGGTGCTGATGCTCGACGCTCGGAACATTTACCGCAAGGTCACCCGCAAGATCTACGACTTCACGCCCGAGCAACTGGCGAACCTCACGGCCATCGTCTGGTTATACCGGGGCGAGTCGGATCGATTTCTGGCGCTCGTGCAGCGATATCTGGAGCAAACGCTCGAGGAAGCTGGGAAGCTCGGTGAGCACGCCGCCGCGTTGAAGGCCGCACACCATGCCGTAGTCGACGCCACAATGCCGTTCCTCAAGACGCTCAAAGCGTGTCCGCTGCGCGACCTGGTGAATGAGCACGACGCCGCGGCCAAGGCGTGTTGTGCCTCGCTCGACGAGTGGATCGGCCGCATTGCCAAGGATTGGAAGAAGCCGTGCGAGGCGAAGGCGGGCGCCCTGCAGAAGCGGCTGGCGTCGCTTGATCCGCTGGCCGTGGCCTGCCGCGATCTTGTGAAGGACGTCGATCTGGTCTGCAAGCTGTCGGCGCGCGTCGTCGATGTGGCCGAAAAGGACGATGCGGCCCGCGAGCATGACGAGTGGGACGGCCGGGCGATCGGCCGATTGGAAAAAGACCTCGACGCGCGCCGCAAGGAGCTCGTCGAGCAGCTCAAGCGGACGGCCTACTTCGAGCGGCAGGCCCACTGGCTGATGTCGCGGTTTCCGGAGGCGAAGTTCACGCCGATCGCCGGCCTGTGCCGTGCGGTGACGCTCGGCGAGATTGAGGCGGCCGACTGGAGCCTTACCCCTGGCCGCTACGTAGGCGTCGCGCCTCCGGAGGTCGACGAAGATTTTGACTTTGAGCAGGCGCTCAAGGACATTCATGTCGAGTTGGCCGACCTGAACGAGGAGGCCATCGCGCTGGCCGCGAAGATTCAGGAGAACTTCGAGGGGCTGGGGGTATGAGTTGGCGCGATTGCAAACTCGGTGACGTGCTGACGTTAAAGCGTGGGCATGATCTACCTGCAGACTCGCGAGTTGATGGCGAGGTGCCCGTTGTCTCATCGTCCGGTATTACCGGTCGTCATAACGAGGCGAAGGCGAAAGCTCCTGGCGTGGTAACGGGGCGCTACGGCACATTAGGTGAGGTGTTCTATTTGGAGGAGGACTACTGGCCTCTTAACACGGCGCTGTACGTCATTGATTTTAAGGGCAACCATCCGAAGTTCGCGGCCTACTTCCTCCGCGATGTGCTTCGCAACTATCAAAGCGATAAGGCAGCAGTTCCGGGTGTTGACCGAAATGTTCTCCACGAGCTGAAAGTCAAATGCCCCTCGCCCCCACTTCAAGAACGCATCGTCGAGCTCCTCTCTGCCTACGATGACCTGATCGAGAACAACCGTCGTCGGATGGCGCTATTGGAGGAGTCGGCGCGGCTGCTGTACCAGGAATGGTTCGTCCGCCTCCGCTTCCCCGGCCACGAACACGTC
>JADLBW010000251.1 GCA_020847515.1 Pirellulales bacterium
TAAGCAGCGCATCGGCGCCTGATTTTTCGGCGTGCTTTGACAGTTCAATCGTGTATTTCGTGGAGTAATGGTGCGTTCCGGCGACGACCGGCACTCGACCGTTATTGGCCTCGAGCGCGGCCTCGAGGACGCGCTTACGGTCATTGACTTCCAGCGCCGGAAACTCGCCGGAGCTGCCGAGGGGCGAAATCGCGTCGGCGCCCTCGGCAAGAATCCATTCCACGTGAGCCGGAAGCAGCGAAAGCTCGAGCTCGCCGCGCGAGTTGAAGGGCGTAACCGTCGAGGCGCAGACGCCGCGAAAGAGTGGCTTGGTCATGTGTGAGGAACCCTAGCATTGACACTGAGTGGCCGCCGACTTGCGACGACGCCAACGCGCCCGAAATGGGGCGGGGCGACGCTTGTGGGTGTGCCAATTGTATGATAATTATGGCGTTTCTGGTTGCTACCGCAAGCCGAAAGCGAGTAAACTCGTCAGCGCTAAAGACGCTTCTAGGCGGGTTCGGCGTCGCTGCGCCGCCCGCGGGTCGCGCTACCAGCGCGCAGCCGGATTAACAGGGCGACTCCACGGGCAAACTCCCTAGCCCGCATCACCGTTATTCTCGCGACGACGATCGCTGGGGCGTCGACGCAGGCGGCGGCCGGAGATTGGCCTCAGTTTCGCGGCCCTACGGGCCAGGGAGACGCCACTGGCGCCGATCCGCCGATCCACTGGAGCCAGACGCAAAACGTAGCCTGGCGTCGCCCGATCGAGGGAAAAGGATGGTCCTCGCCGATCGTGTATGGGGAGCGCATCTTTCTTACGACCGCGATCGAATTGCCGACGGCCCATGAGGTTCAGTCGACTGCAGCAGTCGGGTCGGGCTCGGCCGAGAAGCCGCGCGCCGCGTCGCCGCCGCTTAGCCTGCGCGCTGTGGCCGTTGACGCTACGAGCGGGGCGATAGTTTGGGAGCGGGAGGTTTTCCGATCGGCCGCGGGCGAACTGCCGCTGCCTCATGCCAAGAACAGCTATGCCAGTCCCACGCCGATAACGGACGGCGAATCGATTTACGTCCATTTCGGCCCGGCAGGCACGGCGGCGTTAAGCATGGAGGGCGACGTCCGGTGGGAAAATCGGCGCATCGCCTATGACGCTCGCCATGGGGGCGGCGGATCGCCGGTGATTGCCGGCGACAGCCTGGTCTTCAACTGCGACGGCGTGGTCGACCCGTTTGTCGTCGCGCTCAATCGTCGCACAGGCGCTGAATTGTGGCGCACGCCGCGACGCCCGATGGATCCCGAACGGTTCGCGTTCGCTACGCCGCTGGTTATACCGCGCGGCGGTGCAAACGGAGGGCTTCAAGTGGTCAGCCCCGGCAGCCATATGGTCGGCAGCTACGATCCGCAGACGGGGCGGGAATTGTGGCACGTCCGCTTTGAGAATAAATGGTCGGTCGTTCCGCGGCCGGTGTTCGCCGACGGTTTAGTCCTTGCCTGCACGGGCTATGAGGGTCCGGCGGAACTACTGGCGATACGTCCGGAAGGGACGGGCGACGTCACAAGCAGCCACATCGCGTGGCGGCACGATCAGTTCGTGCCCCATACGCCTTCGCCGCTCGTCGTCGACGGGCGCATCTACACCGTGAGCGACGCGGGAGTCGCGGCCTGTACGGAGCTGGCGACGGGCAAGGTCGTCGGTAAGCGGCGCCTGGGGGGTAATTTCTCGGCGTCGCCGCTGAGCGCTGGCGGCCGCCTCTATTTTCCCGACGAGGAGGGGATGTGCTACGTTCTGGCGGCCGAGCCAAGCTTAAAGCAGCTCGCTGCAAATGATCTGGAGGAGCCGATCTTTGCGTCCTTTGCGGTTGTTGACGACCGGGCGCTGCTGATTCGCACCAGCGAAGCCCTCTACCGCATCGAAGCGCCGAAATGATTCCCGCGACCGCGCTCCTTGGAGCGTCACGGTCGAACGTTCTATTTCCACGACTCAATCCATGTTTCTATGCATGCGCTGGACCGCTGCGTCTTAATCGGCAACCTCCTATGACCGCTGTTGAAGCATCGCGTGATTTGCGTTTTCTGGGTCGCGTGCCGGCGAAAGGCGAGCTGATCGCCGCACTGAGCGAAGTAGGACAGCCGCCTGTTTCGCTCGTTGGAGCAGGTGGACAAACAGTTCTCGTCTTGCCGCATGGGGGGCGCATCCTCGGCCTGTACTCTGCGAGCAGCGCCCAGAACTTTCTATGGACCAACGGCACGATCTCTAAACCGGAACTTGCGCGGGAACACTTCGCCTCGGAGCGATGGCGCAACAGCGGCGGCGATCGTACTTGGCTCGCTCCGGAGATCGACTTCTTCTATCCCCATTATCCCGACACAGCCCGTCAGTACTTTCAGCCGCGACAGCTCGATCCCGGCAACTACTCGGCGACGGTCGACGGCGCTCAAATTACGTTAACGAACGAGCTTTCGATGCGCTCGTTTCGCCGCGGTTGGACGGCGCAACTGCGGGTATCAAAGCGCATCAGCCCTACTGTCGATCCGCTCGCTTGCGGCCCGGCGGCGGCGCTTGCCCAGCGAATCGAATATGCAGGGTACCGGCTCCATACCCGCCTCGAACTGCTAGATGCCGATGTAAGCGGCTGCCAGATCGGCCTTTGGAACCTGCTGCAGTTGCCCCCGGGGGGAGAAATGCTCGTCCCGGTCTATCGACGCACGGAACCGGTCATTTACTTTGGCGACGTCCCGCCAGGCGATCTTCGCGCGGAAGAGAGGTGTGTGCGTTACCGGATGACGGCGGCGGGAGAGCAAAAAATCGGCGTCGACGCCCTGGCGGTCGCCGGGCGGGCTGGCTACTTCCGCACTGACACGGACGATAAGGACGCAGCCGCCTTAGTCGTGCGCAATTTCTCCGTCGATGCCGGCGGATCGTATGTCGACGTGCCGCTTCACAGTCCAGATGCGGGCGGGCATGCGTTTCAGGCCTGCAATATAGATGCGGATTATCTCGGTCGATTTGCCGAGCTTGAGTACCATGTCCCGGCGATCGGCGGCCCGTCAGCGGCTCGCGTCAGCGACGATGTCAGCCAGGTGTGGGCCTACCGCGGAAGTCGCGCGGACATTGCTCAGGCGGCGATGCAGCTTTTGGGCGTCGATGTTTGAAAGACGCGACTTTGCACTCGACGCTGAACCGCCCGCTGGACGGCCTGTCGCCGCGCCGTCGAGTCGGCGCTGCCCGCTACGCCAGCAGCCAGCTTAGCGGGCTTTCGATCAATTCGCACAGCGACGTCAGAAACGCCGCCGCCGGGGCCCCGTCGACCACGCGATGATCGAACGTCAGACTTAAGTGGACGATGTTCGCCACGGCGAGCTGATTTTGCTTGACGACGGGTTCTTCAGAGATGCGACCGATCCCCAGGATGGCCGTCTGCGGCGGGTTAAGGATCGGAGTAAACGCGTCAACGCGGTAGCCCCCCAGACTGCTGACCGTAAACGCGCCCCCCTGCATCTGCTCTACGGCCAGGCGCCCAGCGCGAGCAAGTTGGACCAGTTGATCAAAGGCGGTCGATAATTCCCTGAGAGACAACGCGGGCACGTCGCGTATAACCGGCGTGACCAGCCCCTGCGCCGTGGCGACCGCCACGGCGATATGGACCCCCTCCGCCGGGACGAGGCGTTCCTCGATCCACTGGTCTAATAGGGGGCGATGCTTCTCGAGGGCCGCCGCGCTCAGCTTCACGAACAGTTCGGCGTAGCTCGGCGGTTTCATGCCTCGCTCGACGCTGGTCAGCTTACACTGCTCTCTGAAGTGGACGAGCTCCGTAGCATCCGCCCGCGCCGTCAGCGTGACCGGGGCCGTCTCGTGAGAAGCCGCCATCATTCGCCGCGCGATCACGCGGCGTAGTTGCGTAAGCGGCTGTCCCCGGGCGGGTTTCTCCATAGCGGTCGAGGCGGCCGGAGCTGAGCTAGCGCCATTGCTTGCGGCGGCGCGGACGTCCTGCTCGCGGATGCGCCCGTTGCGGCCCGTGCCGACCACGCGAGAGGTTTCAACGCCGAGCTCGCGGGCGACGTGCTTCGCCCGCGGGGTTACCGGCCGATCGCTGACCGGCAAAGCGACCGTCGAGCGCGTAGCGGACTGGGGTGCAGTCTGGGCGTCGCGGCAGGCCGATTTGAGGAGATCAGCCGCAGAGATTGGAAAGCCGCCGCCGCGACCAATCGCCTGCAGATCCAGCCCCAATTCGCGGGCCAGTCGGCGGACGCTGGGACTTGCTATGGCCATGCCCACGGCGTGGCGGGGCGTCTTTGCCGCAGCAGCCGAAGCACTGGCTTTCACAGGCGGCGAAGCCGCGCCTTGCCCTGGCGCCGGCGCGGCGGACGCAGCGGTGATAGCCGGAGAAGCTGCGGCAGCCTCTCCGACGCCGCCGGAGGGTTTGTTTGACCCCGGCTGCGGCGCCGTCGTCTTCGGCGCCGTCGTCTGGGGCCCCGTCGTCTTGGTCCTCGATGACTTCGTCGCGCGGGCTTCCAAGTGGCCCAGTATCTGCCCGACTCGCACCACGTCGCCCGGCTGAGGCGCGTCTTGTGCAATGCGCAGTATCCCGGCGTCGAAGGACTCGACGACCTGCGTTGCTTTATCGCCTTCCAGCTCGAACAGTCCGTCGCCTTCGCGGACCATTTCGCCTTCGGACTTCAGCCATCCGACGAAGGCGCCCTCTTCCATCGACCAGCCGAGACGGGGAACGGTGATTTCGGTAGGCATAGCGCTATGAATCTACGAACACGCAGCAACGGCCGCTGAAGCATGAGTCGGCGAGCCGGAGTAGCCTCCGCTGAGGCCGACCTGCACCGCCGCAGCGAGCACGCCGAAGCGCACCGTTACTCCGCCATTAGGTCCTGTACCGCGCCGACGATGTCGTCGGTATGCGGAACGTTATTATTTTCCAGTGCGGGGGAATAAGGGGTGGGCGCGTGTTTGCCGTTGAGCCGTTTGACGGGTGCGTCGAGATCGTCGAAACCGCGGTCTGCCACGCTGGCGGCGATTTCAGCGCCCAGGCCGAAGGGCCCGAACGTTTCGTCGACAATCAGCAGGCGGCCAGTCTTGGCGACCGACTTCAGGATGGCGTCGACGTCGAGCGGCGCGACGGTGCGGGGGTCGATCAGCTCGACGGAGATTCCCTGCGCCGCCAGCGTTTCGGCGGCCGCCAGCGACTTATGAACCATCTGTGCCAGCGCGACGATGGTCACGCTGCCGCCTTCGCGGACGATCGTCGCCTGCCCGAACGGTATGCGGTAACCAGGTTCGGGCACGTGCCCTTTGACGGTCAACAGCTCGCGATGTTCGAGAAACAGCACCGGATCGTCCCCGGCCAGCGCTTCGGCGAACAGGCCTTTGGCGTCGTACGGCGTCGAGGGTACAACCACTTTCAAGCCCGGAAAGTGACCGTACATCGAATAATAGCTGCCGGAATGGTGGGTTGCGGCCGAGTGGCCGACGCCGATGCAGCCGCGCAGGACGACCGGCATCGCAATCCGGCCGTTGGACATGTACTGCACTTTCGCGATCTGGTTAATGATTTCGCCGGCCGCGTCGAGAATGAAATCGGCGAACATGAAGTCGACGACGGGTCGGCTGCCAGACATGGCCGCTCCGCACGCCAGGCCGACGAAGCCCCGTTCGGAAATGGGCGTATCACAGACGCGAGCCGCCCCGAACAGCTTGTACAGCCCGTCGGTAGTCTTGAAGTTGCCTCCGCGCTCGCCAACGCCCTCACCCATTACGAACGCCGTACTATTTCGCTCGATGGCGTCGCGCAGCGCTTCGACGGTCGCTTCGACGAACGTCTTCTCGCGCACGTCGGGGGCAAACCGCGGCGGCGGCGACGGCGCCTCGCCGCGCGGGGCGGCGAACACATGAGTGGCCGAATCCTCCGCCGCCGGATAGGCTGCCTCCACGGCCTGGGAGTGGGCTTGCTCCACCTCGGCGGTTACGTCGTCTTCGATCTCGTCCAGCCAGGCGCCTTCGGCGTCTTCTTCGTCGCCGAAGGCTTCAATAAGCGCCTCGCGGGAGCGGGCGATCGGGCAGCGATTCTTCCACTGGTCGACCTCGTCGCGACTTCGGTAAGTGAAGTCGGTCATGCCTTCCGCATGCGGTCGCGTGCGATATGTCCTGCATTCGATTAGCGTCGGGCCCAGGCCCCGCCGCGCCCGCTCCACGGCGCTCTGGGCAGCGGCGTATACGGCCGGCAAATCGTTGCCGTCGACTTCGACGCCCGGAATTCCGTACGCGCCGCCGCGGCTGGCCACCTGCGGGTTTCCGGCCGAGTATTTGAAGGGCACCTCGGTCGCGTATTGATTGTTTTCGCACACGAACAGGACAGGCAGCTTATAGATGCTCGCCAGGTTCAGGCCTTCGTGAAACGCCCCGTTGTTAACGGCGCCGTCGCCAAAAAAGGCGGCGGCCACGGCGTCGTCGTGCTTCAGTTTGAACGTGTAGCCGGCGCCGGCCGCCTGCAGAATGCAGGGGCCGACGATGCCGCTGGTGCCCATCATGCCGATTTCCGGCGCAAACAGGTGCATGCTTCCGCCGCGCCCCCGCGAGCAACCGGTGACGCGGCCGTATAGCTCGGCGATGAGATCCTCGGGCGGCATGCCCTTGGCCAAGGCATGTCCGTGACCCCGATGGGTGCTGAAGACCATGTCCCGCGGGCCGAAATGGGCAAGCACGCCGACCGCTACGGCTTCCTGGCCGACGTACGTGTGACAGGCGCCGTGAACCAGCCCGCGTTGGTGCGATTTGGCGAGCTGCAGCTCGGTCTTGCGAATGACCAGCATCCGCCGGTACAGGTCGAGCCAGGTGGCTTTGTCGATACTGGACGCCGTCGCGGTTGACATGGGCAGTTTCCGAAAGGTCGTAAGGCGCCGCGAGTGCGACTCGTTCGCGCTTTTTCGCCCGGCGGCGAGGTCCGCGTTTTTACGCTTCCTCGACGATCGGGTTGGTTAATGAGCCAATCCCGCCGATCTCAATGGTCACGATATCGCCGGGCTTCAGAAACAAGGGCGGCTTGCGTGCGGCGCCGATGCCGTGGGGCGTTCCGGTCAGGATGACAGTTCCCGGCGCCAGCGTCGTGCTGCCGCTCAAGAACTCAATCAGCCGCCGGACGCTGAATATCATGTCGTCGGTGTTCCAGTCCTGGACGACCTCTCCGTTGAGAATTGTCCGGATGGGCAGCGTGTTGGGGTTCGTGATCTCGTCGGCGGTAACCAGGCACGGCCCCATCGGCGCAAACGTGTCGAATGTCTTGCCGCGACACCACTGGCTGCCGCCCCATTTGCCTTGCCAGTCCCGGGCGCTAACGTCATTAGCGCAGGTGTAGCCAAATACGTAGTCGAGGGCATTTTCCTGCGTGGCGTTCCTGCAGGTCTTGCCAATCACTACTGCCAATTCGCATTCATAGTCGACTTCGTCCGAGCGCAGGCGGCGCGGCAATTCGATCGGGTCGCCCGGATGCTGCAACGCGGCCGGCGACTTCATGAACACCACCGGGAACTCCGGGGGCTGCAGCCCGCCTTCATGTGCATGCCGGACATAGTTCAGTCCAATGCAGTAGATCGCCGCCGGCTGCACCGGCGCGAGTATCTTCTTAACGTCGGCGGCGACGTCGGTCTCTTTCAGCGGACCGTACAACTGGCCTTCGAGAAGCCGGACGCCGCCGTCCTCGCCCAAGCGGCCGTAGCGAATCGCCTGAGCAGAATCGAGAAATCGTACGATTTTCATAAGGATCTCGCTGACCGTCGTCGGGCGCGCGGGCAGAGCGCCGGCGCAGGACCAGATTCGTTGTAGACGCTAGAATTTATATCACGAACGGTTCGGCAGACTCAGCCGCGGCTTCGGAGAGGCTGGCGACCACGTCTGCCGGCAGTTCGATCCCTTCCGCTTCGGCCCGGCGGCGGTTTCGCCACTCAATCTCGCCGGGGAGCATGAGTCGAGGCGCCCCATGGGCGGTCGGAGCCGCGTGGATTTCGCCGACCAGCGCTGCGATGCGTCGGTAGAAGGCCTCCAACTCCATAATGGCGCCCACGTCAATCGCCAAAAAGGCGGCGCCGTGGTTGGTCGGGGCCTGAAAGTCGCCAAACAGCCAACTGCCGACCTGCCTGGTCACTGCCGCCCCCGACAACACGCCGGCTAGGATTTCGATGAACAGCCCGATGCCATAGCCCTTATGGCCCCCCATGGGTGCCAGCGAGGCGCGTTCTGGATAGAGCGCTCCGTCTTGCGTCGGGCGTCCCTGATCGTCGACAAGCCAACCGGGCGGGATGGGCTCGCCCCGCTTGCAGCGCGCGAATACCTTGCCGCCGGCCACCGTAGCGATCGACATATCAAGCATGATCGGATCGCCCGAACCGCCGGGGCAGGCGAACGCAATGGGGTTGCTTCCCAAGACCGGCCCCTTCGAACCGGGAGCGGCGACGCTGGGCATGTCATTGGCCATCGCGATGCCGATCATTCCCGCCTGACTGGCCAGCCAGGCGTAATAACCGGCGGCGCCAAAGTGGCAACTGTTTCGCACGGTGACAAAGCCGACGCCGCACTGGCGGGCCTTGCGAATCGACTCTTCCACGGCAAAGGCGGACGTCACCTGGCCGAGGGCCGATTGTCCGTCGATCAGCGCCCAGCCGGGGCCTTGGCCGGCGATTTTGGGGGAGACGTCGACGCGGAGGCCTCCGGCCCGCAATCGCCGCGCATAGCCGCGCAGCAATTTCGTTCCGTGCGTGAAGACTCCCCAGGAATCGGGCGTCACCAGCGCCGCCGTCGTCGTGCGCGCGTCGGGTTCGCGAACGCCTGAGGCAGTTAGGACCCGAAAGCAAAAGCCTTCGAGCGCAGCGATGGAAACGCGAGTATCAGCGATTGCCATGCCCATAAAGTAAGACGTCCTGTGACGGCGATATCCACTGACGGCTGCGAGAACGTTGTGCCGCTAACTTAACGCCACCGCAAATCGAGCGGTTCCCGTAACGCCGTTCACTACGTTCGGCAGCGGTCGGCCTTCGCACGCTAGCGCCACGATGCCCGCGGCGTCGTTTCGCAGCTTGAGCACCGCCTCGTCGCTGGCAGACGCGATATGGCTGTGCAGCACGACATTACTCATCGCTCGCACGGGATGCCCTGGCGGCGGAGGCTCCGGATCGAACACGTCGAGCGCTGCGAAGCTGAGCTTGCCGCTCTTAATCGCCTCGAGCATGGCCGCCGAGTCGACGACGTTGCCGCGAGCGACGTTGATAAGAATGGCCCCGTGCTTCATCGCGTCGATCGTATCGAAGTTAATCAGATGCCGCGTCGCCGGGCTGGAAGGGCAGTGGAGCGTAACGACGTCGCTGTTGACGAGCAAGTTCTCCAGCCGCGTCAATTCACAACCCATTTCCGCGACTTCCGCCGCAGTCAGCGCGGGATCGCTGACCAGCAGCCGGCACTTGAACGGCATCAGCCGCGTGGCGACCTCCCGACCGATGCGCCCGAACCCGACGATTCCGACGGTCATCGACTTCAGGCAGCGCATGGCGTTGATCGCCACGGGCAGTCCCCAATTGCCGTTGCTCACGTAATTGGCGTTTTCCACCACCCGCCGCGTGGCCGACAGGATCAACGCTAGCGTATGGTCAGCGACTTCGTCGATGCAGTAGTCAGGGACGTTGCAGACAGGGATTCCGCGGTCGCGCGCGGCCTCGAGGTCGACGTTATCGACGCCAATGCCGTATCGGACGATCACCCGGGCCTTGTGCATGCGACCAATGGCCTCGGCGTCGAGTTTGGCGAACTGGGTGAGCACGAAGTCGGCGGTCGGCAATTTGGCAAGCAACTCGGTTCGCTCGCCCGACTTGAGTCCCTCAACCGTGATTCCGAGCGGATCGAGTCGACGTTGCTCGACTTCCAGCGTAGGAAACGTAAAATCCGTAACGATTAATCGAGGCATAAGTGGTCGCGGCGTAAAGCTAAAGGTATACTGAATCGCGCAACTGCATCTTGGCTGACGCCTAATTGTAAGACAATTATAATCGGACCTGGGTTTTGGTACATAGGTCCGTCAACATTTTCCCATGCCCCGTTCCGGGGCGTCACTTCGGTGACCCTCTAGACGTTCCGCTAGCGCTGAAGGACGACGACCGTGCCGAAGCTGAGCAAGAGTGAACTTGTCGCCGCGAAACTGCGAAACTACATCATCAACAAGCGGCTCAAGCCTGGCGACCGTCTGCCGACCGAAGGCGAGCTCGCCGAGCAGTTTGGCGTCAGCCGGGTCAGCGTCCGGGAAGCTACCAAGGCGCTTGGCTTTTTGGGCATCGTCGATGCGGCGCCCCGACGGGGGTTGTCCGTCGGCAAAGTGAGCATGAAGCGGCTTAGTCGTTATCTGAGCTTCCACTTCGCTCTGGCCGACTATCCGCTAGACGAATTGATCGATACGCGCATCGTGGTCGAAACAGGCGGCCTGCGTCAGGTGGCCGAGCGGATGGCGAAGGACCCCTCGATCTACGAAGAACTCAACGCCGTCAACGACAAGCTCCGCCGGGCGACGAAGAAAAGCGAATGGCTCCAGGGCGAAGTCCAGTTCCATTGCCTCCTGGTGGCCTCCAGCGGCGTTCGCGCTTTGGCGGCCTTCAATGACCTCGTTCAAGTCTTCTTCCAGAAGTTCCGCGCGGATTTCTCCAGGTCGCGGTGGAAAAACGGCATTCCCGGTCACCAGGAAATCATCGATACGCTGCGGGAGGGCGAGTATCAAACGGCCACCACGCTGCTGACCACGCATATCAACGTTCATCGCGACCGCGACAAGATCCTCAAAAGGAAGTCCAAGAAGAGCGATGCAGCAAGCGCCAGCGCTCTCAACGGTCGCTCTCCTGCATAAGCGCCCGGCCGGCGCCCATTGGCCCGTCGGCAGTCGTCCGCTATTCAGCCGCGCGTTAAAAGTCAGCCGCGAGTAAGATGGGCGCTACGCATCGGCCGCGACTGGAACTTCAACGGGCCGATGGCGGGCTTGTTGACCCCGGCCTAGTTCTATGGCGGCGGTCGCCTTACCGCGAGCGCTCCCACGAGCTGCCGATTTCTTCGAGGGTTCGCCCTTTGGTTTCGGGCATCACCCACAGGCCGAACAAGAAGGAAAGGATGCAGATGCCGCTGAACAGGTAGAACGCCGCAGCCACCGAGCCGACTTGCACCTTGGTGTTTGCCGTAGCCGGCTCGCTGGCGAGATTGGCGGTTCCCTCCAGGACGATTCGACCGCTTTCGACGGTTGCCACGGCGAACGTGCCGTTATTCTGAGGCGAGGCGGCGCCAACAACCGTAATCTGATCCTTCGGCTGAAAGCCGGCCTCGATGAAACGGCCTTTTGCGTCGACAATCGCGTCCGGATTGGCGTCCTCGAACGAGATTGCCGGACCCTCGACGACCGCTTCCCGCGCTGTCAAGAAGTGCCGCTGCGAATAACCCGTGATCATGGGAAACAGCGTCGCGCCGGCGAAGATGAAGACCCACAGCACCGTCGTCGTCAGGGCTACGGCCTTGGCCCGCAATCGGGTGGGAAACAGCTCGGACATCATGAGCCAAGGGATGCCGCCCAGCGCCAGGCCGTGAGGGATGGTTACCAGGCCAAGCAGCACCAGCACCGGCCAGCCCGAAACGTCTTTGTAGAACATGTAGCCGGTCGCCGCGGTGATGACCGCCATCATCAACGACGCGATCATCCACAGCGGTCGGCGGCCCAGGCGGTCCATGAGCACGATCGACGCGACGGTCATAATCGCCATCGCGCCGTAAACGGCCACGAAGTTGCCGATGGCGCTCTCGCGATCAAACCCGGCTAATTGCAGCAGCCGCGGGATATAGCCGCCGATGACGCTCCAACCTGTCCAGTTGTTGAAAAAGGTGAGCAGGACCCCGATTAATACCGCCGTGCGTATGCCGGGTTTGAACAGTTCGCCCCAGGCGCCGACCTCTTCGTTGAGCGACGAACGTATTTCCGCGACTTCCCGGCGGGCGAACTCCGGCCCGTCGATGCTTGCCAGGGCCGCTTCCGCCTCGGCGAATCGCCCCTTGCGGGCCAGCCAACGCGGACTGTAAGGAAGCCCGGCGAGGAAACCCACATAGATGGCGACGAATACCGTCTCGGAAAAGAACATCCAGCGCCACGGTTGATACCAGGGGTTTTCGGCGACCATCGACTCAGTGACGCCATGACTGACGCGCAGATAGTACACGATTCCGAAGGCCACCAGCGGCGCCGCCGCGTGCCCGATGACGATCGCCAGTTGGTACATCAGCCCCATGGCGCCTCGTTTCGACGGCGGGGCGATCTCGGCGATGTACATGGGAGAAGCGACCGAACAAAGCCCGACGCCGATGCCGCCCAAAAAGCGGAAGAAATTGAACGACGCCATCGTCGACGAGACCGATCCGGTTGCAAAAACTTCGGGAACCGCGGTAAATAGCGCACCCACCGCCAGCAGCGCGGACGCTATGAACATTGTCCGCTTACGGCTGATCGCATCGCACAGCCAGGCGCCCAATCCCGGCCCCAGGATGCACCCCAGCACGGCGCTGGCGGTCGCGAAGCCGAACTGAGCGTCCGTCAAATGAAATTGATCGCGGAGATAGACGTTGGCGGCGCCGATCATCCCCAGATCGAAGCCGAACAGAAATCCGCCGATCGAAGCAACAAAGGCCAGACGGTAGGCGGATACCAGGCGGGGAAGGGGGTCGCTGCTCATGTTATTTATCGAGTAAAGCTGCTGGTTTGGGCCGAGGGATGGGGACAAGCCTCTAATCGATCGTCGCCGACGGCCGGCCGCCGGCGGTTTCTCGCGATGGCTCACGAAGGTAGGCGAACAGCGCTGCAACCTCGTCGGCGGTAAGCGTATCGAGCAGGTTCGACGGCATAGCGGACGTCGGCGAAAGCGACTGCGATTCGATTTCATCACGCTGAAGCTTCACCGCGCTCGCGGGATCGCGCATGTCGGTCGTCACCGAGATCGTCGTAGACGTCATGTTGGTTGGACGACCTGTGATGGCGCGGCCGCCGCTTACGAACGTGGTTTGGCGGTAGAGATCGGGCACCTCGTCGCTGGGCTGCGTGATCGCTCGTGCCAGATCGGCGACGGAATACCGTCGGCCCACGTTCGTGAGATCGGGGCCGACGCTCGATCCCTCGCCCGCCACGGCATGGCAGTCGGCGCAGCCAAGCGCCAGGAACACGCGCCGCCCGTCCAGGGCAGCGGACTCTCCGGCCGGCGATTCTTGCTCAGACCGCTCAACGACGCGGACAACCTCATTGGCCGTCCAGCGCTTAACGAACTTACGCGGCGTTTCAAAGTCGGAATCGTCTTCAGGCCGTACAGGCGGCGCCAGCCGCTCAGCAAACTGCACGCGCTCCAGGGCGTCAAATCCTGCCACGAATCGCGCCCGCGCGGCGACCAGGTACGGGTAGAACGATCGCCCCCCGTACCGTTTTGCCGCCTCGTCGAACCAGTCGAGCAGGGCGGAGCGCGATTCCGTACTCCAGCCGGCGCGCGCGGCGCTGAGGGTTACGGCGGCGTCAATCGCGGCCTCCGAGGCTGCCGCTGCGTGCAATTCGGCAACCAATGCGGGGACGATGTCAGCCGACTCCAGGCGAACCAGCAACTTGGCCAGTTCCCGGTCGACCGCGCGCCGTTGCGTCGGGCGCCATTCTGAAACGGTCGTCGCCAGGCGCTTGCGTAAGGCTGAATCGAGATTTCTAAACCGCATGACGCCCAGCGACGTCGCGCGCACGACAGTCTGCTGCTCCTGCTCGGAAAGCTTGTGAAACTCAACGGCAGCAATAGCGCCAACCCATTTATGCGGTTGCGCCGGTTGATCCCGCCGGGCAAGCGCCATGAGGGCGGTGAAGCGGGCGAGCAAATCGGTTTCGCCAAGGGCGCGATCCTGCCACGAGCTGGCGTCGACGCGCTCCAGCGCGGTGAGCGCGGCGTAGCGAATGAATCGGTCCGGGCTCGACAAGCCCGCCCATGCCGGAGACTCCGCCCCCGAGGCGTGCTCGCCATGAAGTTCCTCCAGCGCTCGGCGCGCGGCACGAGCTTTTGCGGCGGTATCGTCCGCTACGGCGGCGCCGTCGGCGGCAGCCCCCGCGGCGCTAGCAGAAGGGCCGTCCCAGACGATTCGGTACAGGCCCCCCTGAGTTTGTCGCCCGCCCACCGTGAAATACAGGGCCCCGTCCGTCGGGCTGACGATCAAGTCCGTAACGCCCCCTACGCCGGTAGCCAGCGGCTCGCATTGCCCGTGATAGCTGGCGCCGACGGGGCTCAGATGAACGGCGTAGATGGTTCCTCGGCTCCAATCGCCGACGAACATCGCCTGCTGATAGCTCCGCGGAAATTTCGTCCCGGCGCCGCTCACCAGGCCCGTCGGCGAGCCTGGCGCCAGCCTGACAGCCGGAGGCAAGGTATCGGGATATTACGAGGGCCAAATGCCGTCGCCTCCTCGCCACCCATAGTCCGCTCCGCTGGTAACGTGCAGCACCGCTGGCGGCCGGTACCAAGGCACGCCAATGTCGACGTCCAGATCGGAATCGCAGGTGAACAATTCGCCGTCTTCATTGAACGCCATATCGTAGATGTTGCGATACCCGACGCTCATTAGTTCGCACTGCTGGCCATTGAGATCGCATTGAACGATCCAACCCCCCGGCGCCGGTACGCCGTTGGCCTGGCCGGCCGGGTCGTCGAGCCGCGGCAGCAACTGATCTTCTCCCCAGCCTGCCGGAACGCGCGACTTTCGGAAAACGGGCGAACGGGTGTAGTTGCCGGCGCAGAAGTAAAGCGACTTGCCGTCGGGCGAAGCGATGACGGCGTGCGGGCCATGTTCGCCCGATCCGCGCAGCGGCGCCAGTTCCTCGGCCTGATCGAATCGGTCGTCGCCGTTCGTATCGGTCACTCGGTATAGTCCGCTGCTGATCGCGTCGCCGGGGGCGTTGACCATGACGTACAGGGCGTCGTTGACAAACGTCATCCCCTGGGCCGCGCCGACTCCCACGCGGATTGGCTCGCACCGCGATTGACCCGCATCGCCGCCCAGAGGGGCGGGCGTGACGCGATAGAGCAAGCCATACTGATCGCTCGCAATCAGCCGTCCGCGCCCGTCGACCGTCAGGCTGACCCATGATCCTTCGTTAGCAAGCGCGGGGGCGTAAACCAGCTCGATGCGAAAGCCCCGGCGCGTCGCTGGTCCAGCATCGGAAACGCGGGTGCTATTTGATGACGACCTGGTGGCATAGATCGCCCCGATGACGCCCGCGCCTGCGACGGCGAGCGAGCTCAGTAGTAGGAGGCGTCCGGACATCGCTGCTCGATATAACGCTGAAGAGAGGGCTCTCGCCTTCCTAGGTTTCGCTCGGGCCTACGAACTTTCGCAGAGGGCGCCGGCGGCGCCGCGCTGCTAAGCGGACCCTGGAACATAGCCCTTGCCAAATTGGACGCCGGCCGACCGAAGCGGCGCGCGGAACTGCTGGCCGAACGGCATCCAAGAGGTCGTCCCGCCGTCGATGATGAGCGTCTGGCCGAGGATGAACCGGCCGTCGTCAGAAGCGAGAAACGCTACCGCGGCGCCAATGTCGTCCGGCGTGCCGACGTAGCCGGCGGGAATGCCCCGCCCGACTTCCGCCAGGTCGACTTTTCCAACGGCCTGTTCGTGGTTTTCAACGGGTACGACGCCCGGTGCAATGGCGTTGACGCGGACTCCAAGCGGAGCAAGTTCAATGGATAGCGCGCGCGTCATAGCCACGATGGCGCCTTTGGTGCCCGCATAGATCGAGTGCTCCTGGTACCCCTCGTAGGCGTGGATCGACGTGAGATTGATCACGCTTCCGCGATTGGCCTTGAGCGAATCGAGCAGGGCTTGCGTCAAGAAATATCCGCCGCGGACATTGACGTTATACATCTGGTCCCACTGCTCGGGGGTGGCCTCGGCCAGGGGCGAGTTGAACGTAATTCCGGAGTTATTTACCAAAACGTCAACGGCCCCCAAGTATTCGAGCGCACATTCGGCCAACTTCCGCACCTGCGCGACGTCAGCCAGATCCGCCTTAAATGCCTGGGCCCGTCCCCCCAATTCTTCGATCGAGGCGACGGTGGCGCGTGCTCCGCGATCGGAGCGGGAATAGTGCACGGCGACTGCCGCGCCCTCGCGTGCGCATCTGACGGCAATTCCCTGACCGATCCCTGTGCCCGCCCCGGTGACTACCACGCGCTTGCCCGCAAGTCGTTGTGAGCCGCTCATGCGCCGCATGTCCTATGGAAATTGTTCCGATCGAGTTGACCTGGATTGAGCTGACGAGAGTCGACCGCCGGCGTGTAGAAACACACGGTTGCTCTAGCCGCCGCGTCCGAGCTGGTTTCAGATTGTCGCTAAAGAGAACGTCGGCGGCCAGCTTGAATCAGACAGTGACGAAGCCACGCAAAAAATTTCCGCCGGCATGTTCCATGAGCCATCTAATCATCATATAATTGCGCGCACGACGCCAAATGGCAAGGGCCGCGCCGGCAGCGATCGCGATCATCGAGCAGCCGGGCGTATGCGGCGATCGGACGGAAACTCTTTGTAGTCGACCTCTGTTCAAGTGTTGCGCAGCAGCTTCGCCGCGGCGAACCTGAGGCTTTTCCAGATCGGCGAGTGGTCGTGCGACGGCTCGCGGTTCGCCGAAGAAGTCGCCGATGCATTCGAGTTCGCCGCCTGTGAACGCACTTTCAACTACGTCCGCGCTGGCGAGCGATGCTGCCGGGGCCAGCCCGGACGAAGCCGGTAACTGGCGTCCGCCCGAAACTCGTCTACCCTCGTGGGGCGTCGCTGATCTGCCCGAACCGATGACGTTCGCCTGGTTGCGATGGCGCGGGCTATTGGGGCCGGGCATTGTCATGATGGGGGTGCAGATCGGCGGCGGCGA
>JADLBW010000252.1 GCA_020847515.1 Pirellulales bacterium
ACCATCGCATGATAGAACGCGTCGTACCAACCTTCGGCGTGCAGCAGGCGGACCGCGAAAAACATGGCCGCCGACGCCGCCAGCACGCCGATGACGTACGGCTGCTGCCACGACTCCACAAACCGCTGCGTCGGCGTCTTCTGCGATTGCGCCTCCTGCACCAGGTGGATGATCCGCTGCAGCGTCGTATCGCCGACGGCCTTGGTCATCCGCACCAGCACGCTCCCGGAGCCGTTCATCGTGCCGGCGAATACCTGGGCGCCGGGGCCCTTGGCGACCGGCTGGCTCTCGCCGGTGAGCGTCGATTCGTCAGCCCAGGTCTCCCCTTCAGCCACCACGCCGTCGACGGCGAATCGCTCCCCCGGACGAACGCGGACCATATCGCCCACGGCCAGCGACTCCACCGCCACGCGCTCTTCCTGGCGCGTCTCCAGCGAAACCCTCACGGCTTCCGAAGGTCGCAGTTGCACCAGCGCGTCGATCGACCGCGTCGTGCGGTACGTCGCCAGGTCTTCCAACACCCCGCTGAGCGAAAAGAGAAACAGCAGCACGACCCCTTCGACCCAGTCGCCGATGGCCGCAGCGCCCAGCGCCGCGACGATCATCAGCACATCGACGTTCAGTTCGCCCTGGCGGAGCGACGCGGCGGCGTGCCGCGTCGGGCCCATTCCGCCGGCGGCGTAGGCGGCCGCCCATGCCGCGATCGCCCATCCCTCGCTGCCGGCGAGCCCGGAGGAGCGCAACGCCAAGCCCGCCATGCCAAACAGCGCACACAGCCCGGTGGCAACGGCCCCCGCGACCGGCGGACGAGCGATCGAACGAGCTGCAGACTTCGCGGGGGCCGTAGCCGCCGGGGATTCGGTCATTCCCATTTCGCCAGCGGCGGCCCGCTGCCGGTAACCATCGGTTTCAGTCCGTCAATCGCGGCGAGATCGCTAAGGGTGCTACCGCGCTGGCGCCCCCACCCGCTACTATATCTGGCGTTGCATCATCGAGCAGCCGCACCATTATGCACCCTTGGAGCCGATCTCGCATGTGCGGGTCCAATGCGCCCTGTGCGGAACAGAGCGCTGCGAGCCGGCCGGCCATGCGCTATTTCGCACGTTTTCACGCGGCGGCGGGCGGCCCGGTATTTGCGACTGCGTACCACCAATCGCCGCTAAGGCATGCATCCCACAGGTTTATGAAACCGCCCCGCCGTAAACGTCGTTACTCGTCAGGTGCGGCGTGCCCGATGCAAACGGGGCCGCCCAACGAACCGTTTCCCGCAGAAGGTACTCATACTGTGCCAGGCTTGCAGGCGGGCTCAGCCGTTTGTCCTGGCGCATAAATCACTGGCCTCGGCGCACACTATGGAACAGCCGCCCAAACCCCGATTGTTGATTGGCAAACCCGGCCTGGATGGACACGATCGAGGCGCCAAGTACGTCGCCCAAATCCTCCGCGACGCCGGATTCGAGGTCGTCTACACCGGCATTCGCCGCAGCCCGGAGCAAATCGTGGACACCGCCATTCAAGAAGACGTAGCGGCCATCGGGCTGTCGCTACTTTCCGGCGCCCACAACGCCTTGTTCGGCCGCGTGCTCGAATTACTCCGCAGCCGCGGCGCCGAGGACATTCTGGTGTTCGGCGGCGGGACGATTCCCCCCAAAGACGTCCCGCGGCTAAAGGAGATGGGGGTCGCCGCGGTGTTCACCCCAGGAACGCCCGCCCGGCAGATCGTCGAGACGATTGAAGGCCTGTTAGTGCAACGACAGACCGCCTGATGCAACGTGCCAAGGTCCTACGCCGTGCGAGCCTCAGCGTTGTCCCAGCGGCGCCCGCTGGTCCGTTGGGCGGACCATGTCGGTTGCTCAGCGGGTCGCGGTATCATGGCACTCTGTTACTGTGATGGAACGAAATCTGGACGAACTTGTCAGTGAGGCGCGCAGCGCCGGGCCCCGCTCGCAGCGGGCTGCGGCGCGGCTGATGAGCGTCATGACCGACCAGCCGCACCGGCTGGCGGAACTGCTGGCCGGCAGCCGCGACTGGCCGCAGCCGAGGCTTGTGCTGGGCGTCACCGGCGCGCCGGGTTCCGGCAAGTCGACCCTAACCGATCACCTCGTCGCCGAACTGCGAACCCGGCATCCGCACAGCAAGATCGGCATCGTGGCAGTCGATCCCTCGTCGCCGTTCACCGGCGGCGCCCTGCTGGGCGACCGCGTGCGGATGATGCGGCACGCGACCGATCCCCAGGTGTTCATTCGCTCACTGGCGTCGCGAGGGCATCTGGGCGGACTGGCGCTGGGGGCTAAGGGGGTCGTCCGCGTCATGGGTCTTATCGGCTGCGACGTCGTCGTCATTGAAACGGTCGGCGTGGGCCAGAGTGAAGTAGAAATCGCCCAAAACGCCGACCTGGTCGTCGTCGTGCTGGCGCCAGGGCAAGGCGATTCAATCCAACTGCTCAAGGCCGGATTGATGGAAGCCGGCGATGTGTTCGTGGTGAACAAGTCCGATAAGCCCGACGCCCTGCAACTGCAACGCGAGCTGGCGACGATGCTCGAGCGGTCGCGCATCGCCCGGCTCGATCTAGCGCATCCCTCCGCTGTTCCGCTGGCGTGCCATGGCCCGCAGCTAGTCGGCCCGGAGGGACCGATCGACATGCAGCGCGATCGCCCGCCGCCGGCCGTCAGGACCGTCTGGGACGATGATACGCCCCAGGTTTTTTTCTGCAGCGCCGCTAACCATGAGGGGATCAAGGAGTTGGCCGCCGCCCTTGAGCAAATGACGCACAGCCACGCCGCCCAATGGCAGGCGCGGCGAAGACGGCAAGCCGCCGCAGAGATCCGTCACGCGGTGCTCGAAGAAGTGCAACGGCGCGTTACCGCGGCACTCCAGCAGAATGGCAATGAGGAACTGATCGAAGGAATACTCGCCGGCGAAATATCGCTGGATCAATTGGCCGATCATCTAATGCGCGAGTCGGTGAGCCGCTCCCAGACCTCCCCGTTGAGCGTTGATGCGAGCTAAGCCCGCGCCGCACCGGCGCGATGCAACTTGCTCGCCAGTGGAGCGACGGGATAACACGGGCGATTAACCGAGCCGCGATGAAACACGCCTGGCCGGCGGCTAGAAAAGGGAAGCAGTAACAATGTCAAGTACGGCTGACGCAACGAACAAGATCGCCGCGGCGATCGACGCCTGGACCAGCGGCCCGGTCGCCAAGACGTTGGCGAAGTTTCCTGAGCAGCGAAAGGAATTCGTCACCGCCTCTAGCAAAAAGGTCGAACGACTGTACGGCCCCGACGCCGCCATCGTCGACCAGTACGAGTCCAAACTCGGCCTGCCGGGACAGTACCCCTTCACGCGCGGCGTGCAGCCGACGATGTACCGCGGCCGCTATTGGACGATGCGGCAATACGCCGGATTTGCGACCGCCGAGGAATCGAACCGGCGGTATCGTTATCTGCTCGAGCAGGGAACCACCGGCCTCAGCGTGGCGTTCGATCTGCCGACCCAAATCGGATACGACTCGGACGACGCCATGGCCGCCGGCGAAGTGGGCAAAGTCGGCGTGGCGATCGACTCGCTCGCCGATATGGAGACGCTGCTGCAAGGAATTCCGCTCGACAAGATCTCCACCAGCATGACGATCAACGCCACGGCGGCCCTCCTGCTGGCGATGTACCTCGGCGTCGGCGAAAAGCAAGGCGTCCCGGCCGACAAGCTCAACGGCACGATCCAAAACGACATCCTCAAAGAGTATATCGCCCGGGGCACCTACCGTTTCCCGCCGACGCCCTCGCTGCGGTTGATCAGCGACATCTTCGCCTACTGCACGGAAAACGTGCCCAATTGGAATACCATCAGCATCAGCGGCTACCACATCCGCGAGGCCGGCTCCACGGCGGCCCAGGAGATCGGCTTTACGCTGGCCGACGCCATTTGCTACGTCGACGCGGCCATCAAAGCGGGGCTGAAGGTCGACGACTTCGCGCCCCGATTGGCGTTCTTCTTCGCCGCGCACAGCGACCTGTTCGAAGAAGTCGCTAAGTTCCGCGCGGCCCGCCGGCTCTATGCCCGCATCATGAAGGAGCGGTTCGGCGCCGCGAACCCCAAAAGCCTCATGCTCCGGTTCCATACCCAGACGGGCGGGGTCACGCTCACGGCCCAGCAGCCCGAAAACAACATCGTCCGGGTGACGATCCAGGCGCTGGCGGCGGTGCTCGGGGGCACCCAGTCGCTGCACACCAATTCCAAGGACGAGGCGCTGGCCCTCCCCACGGAAGAGGCGGTCACCGTCGCGCTGCGGACCCAGCAGATCATCGCCCACGAGTCCGGCGTCGCCAATACCGTCGACCCGCTAGCGGGCAGCTTCTTCGTCGAGAAGCTGACCGACGAACTGGAGGCGGAGGCCGAGGCCCTGATTCAGGAAATCGACAATCGCGGCGGCGTCGTGGCGGCGATTGAGCAGGGCTTCATCCAAAGGCAGATTGAACAATCCGCCTATCGCTTCGGGCAGTCGATCGACGACGGCGATCGCGTGATCGTCGGCGTCAACAAGTTCGCCTCGGGCGAACAGCCCGACATCGATTTGTTCGAGGTGCCCGAGTCGACCACGCAGCGGCAGATCGAAGAACTGCAGCGGGTGCGTCAATCGCGCAACGCCGGCCAGGTCGAAGCGGCCCTGGCGGCCGTGACCGCCGCGGCCCGCGGAGATGCGAACTTGATGCCGCCGATCATTGACGCCGTGCGCGAATATGCGACCGTGGGCGAGATCTGCACCGCGCTGACCGGCGTTTTTGGCGAATATGCGGAATCGCACAGTTAACACAATCGTGGGCAGGGGGCAGTCGCCCGACTCACCAACCACCAACTACCAGCCACCAACCACCATCCATCCATCCACCAGCGCAGCGCTCCTCCGACCTCCGAGGAACCCATGATCCAACCCAAAGCGGTGAACCACATCGGCATTGCCGTGGCGTCGATTGACAAACATCGGGACTATTACGAGAACGTGCTAGGCGCCGAGTTCGAAGCCATTGAAGAGGTCCCCAGCCAGAAGGTTCGGGTGGCCTTCTACAAGATCGGCGACTTGCGACTGGAACTCCTGGAGCCGAGCGATCCGACAAGCACCATCGCCTCGTTTATCGAGAAACGCGGCGAGGGAATGCACCACGTCGCCTACACGGTGGACGACATTGAGGCCCGGCTCGCGGAGTTGAAAGACGCGGGAGTACGACTGATTGACGAGCAGCCCCGCCCGGGAGCGCACCATATGCAAATCGCGTTCTTGCACCCGAAGAGCTCCGCGGGAGTACTGACGGAACTCTGCGAGCCGCCCAAGCATGGAGCCGGTTGAAGCAAATGACA
>JADLBW010000253.1 GCA_020847515.1 Pirellulales bacterium
CCTCTTCGCTCGACGAATGCCACGCGATGTACCGCAGCGTCTATCATGCCTATTGCGACGCAGCCGGCGACAAGGCGCTGATCTTCCTGGGGAGCAATAAAAGCAATCCAGTGGTCGAGCTCTTAGTGGCCGAGGCATTCGGCGGCGAGCCGTTCGTCTCGCAAGACGGCACCGCAATCGCCGCCCGGCGAACATGTCCAATCTTCCTCCGCTATCGCGACGACGACCCGCTCTTCACCTCCTGCTTCGGGGGCCTGAAACTGGCCCACTCGCAGCCCAGCGCCAAACCTGGCATCTATTACGAGAAGCCCGACGGTTCGTGGGGTTGCTGCGAATGGGAACGCGGCCGGCACGACGCGGCGTTCGTCATCTACCTGCATCGCGAATCGCAGGGGCGGATGGAAATGGCTTTGGGTGGCTTCTCCGGCCGGGCCACGCGCCTCCTGGCCCGACTGCTGGCCCGCCGCGGCGACGAATTCTGGCCGCCCGTCTATTCCGACGAGGGGCTGCAAATCGGCGCTTACGTCGTCAAGTTCGCACTCCACCGCCAATCGTCCGAGGACGAGCTTGTCGGCGCAGAGTTGCATGCCGACGACCAGATCATCCCCCTCGACCATAGCGTGATTGCCCGGCGTATGGTACAGACGGAAAGCGATCAAGAACCTCCCGTCGGCGGCAAAATACCGGCGGAGATGCATTAAACCTTCCATCCTGACAGCCGGGAGCAAACCTGTTCCCGGTGTTGCGGGGCACGTTCTCAATTGAAGCTCGCTGGAAACCGCGTTTGGTCCCGGCTGGCACGGAGACAAGTTTTAAATGGACCTGCACGGTAAAGTAGCGCTCATCACCGGCGGCACGATGGGCTTAGGGGCGGCGATCGGCATCGAGCTCGCCCGCCGCGGGGCCGATATTTCGCTCGCCGCCCGCAACATCGGCGGCCCCGCGGAGGAAACGCGCTCCGCCATCGCGGCGCTCGGCCGCAGGTGCCTGCTATTGACCGCCGACTTCTGTCAGGCGGACGATTGTGCCCACGCGGTCGAACAGACCTCCGCGGAGCTCGGCCGGCTCGATGTGCTGGTTCACAACGCCGGCGGCCCCTCGCCCGGCAAGATCGACGAGATTTCGCCCGACCAGTGGCGGCAGACGATCGACCTGCATGTGAACGCGAACTTTTATCTGGTGCGAGCGGCCCTGCCGCACCTGCGCAAGGCCCGCGAGGGGGCGATCGTCACCGTTTCTTCGACGGCCGGCGTTCTTGGCGTGCCGGGGGCAATCGCTTACGCCACGGCCAAAGGCGCGATCCCCCAGTTCACCCGTTCGCTGGCCCGCGACCTGGCCGACGACAATATCCGCGTCAACTGCGTCGCGCCGGGCGTCATTCGCACCCGCTTTCACGACGACATGACGGCCCAGCGCCGCGAGCTGAACCTCAAGCATCGCATTCCACTCCACCGTGAAGGGACGCCCGAGCAGGTGGCCGACGTCGTCGCCCTGCTCGTTACCAACGACTACATGACCGGAGAAACAGTCGTCATCGATGGCGGTCTGACCAGCCGCATCGCGTAAAACGCCGCGGACCGGGCGATTGGTTGTTACCAAAGCGCTGCCACGAAGCAGCGCAGGAACGAAATGCCTGGGGCAATTTACCCCAGGATTCACCGCCACGCGAAAAATCGCCAGACCCGAAGCGGCCGCTTGGCCCTGGCTGAAGAAACCTGGCAAGCCAGGAACGAACCATAAGGGACGCCGGAAGCTCGATCGACACAGCCGCCAGGCGCGCCTGCGCCGCTCAGCGGCTTGTCGGCACTTGCGCTAAACCTGGAGCTGAGGCCCCAGGCTTTATTCCTGGGCCGCTTCACGGCAGGCGCATCAGCGCCGCCAAGGGCGTCCTCTCTTGGCCAATGTTCCGATACCTGGAAATTTTGCCAGACACGCTTGCGCCGCGGGCTTGTGTGGAGCGGGCTTGTGCGATCCGGGCTTGTGTTGCTTGTACCGCGTCGCTTGCCGGCCGTGTCAGGGTACAATTCCACCATGCTTCCCTATCAACAGCAACTGGCGACGCTCCGCGAAGCCTTTCCTGCTCCCGTTTCCGATCCGGTCCACGACGGCTATGTCGTCTTCTCGCTGCTGCGAACGCTCGACCGCGTCGATGCCCTGAAAACGCAAGCCCCGATCCTCGGTCAGCCGCGCGAGCCCGACTATGTGGCGGCGTCCCAAGCAACGTTGAGCGACGCGCCGCAAACGCTGGAGGCCGTCATTCCACAACTCGTGAGCGTGCTTCAGGGGATGCTCATCACGGCCCACCCGCGGAGCCAGGTGAATGTGATCGCTCCGCCGTCGATCGCCAGCATCGTCGGCGCCGTCCTGCCCAGCATGTACAACCCCAATTTGTGCAGCGACGAAAGCGGACGCGGTTTCTCCGAGGCAGAAGTCCGCGTCGCCTCGATCGCCGCCCGGCTCGTCGGTTATGAGCCGCAGGCGGCGGGGGGCGTCTTCACGTTCGGCGGCACCGGCACGCTGCTTTATGGAATCAAGATCGGTCTCGAAAAAGCCCTGCCCGGTACGTTCCAGCATGGACTGGCGAACCAAGACGGGCCGACAAAGCCGGCCGTCATCCTTTGTTCGGACCACAGCCACTATGCCTGCTCAAGCGTCGCCGCCTGGCTCGGCATTGGCCAGGAGAACGTCATCCGCGTCCCCTCGCATCGCGACAACTCGATCGCTGTCGCGGCGCTGGCGGCCGTCGCCCGCGAGCAGCTCGCCGCTGGCCGGCCGATCGCGGCGATCGTCGCCACGATGGGCACGACCGACGCCTTCGGCATCGACGATCTCGCGGCAATTCACGCCCTGCGCGATTCGCTGGTCGAAGAGTTCCAACTCCCCTATCGCCCGCATCTGCATGCCGACTCGGTGATCGGCTGGGCCTGGTCGGTGTTCCGCGATTATCCGTTCGCCGAGAACCCGCTCGGCTTTCGCGGCCGCACGGTGCGGGCCCTGGCCGCCGCCTCCAGCCGCATCCGCCACCTGGGTCTGGCCGATTCGCTCGGCATCGACTTCCACAAGACGGGCTTCTCGCCGTACATCTCGTCGCTGTTTCTCTTGCGCGATCGGGCCGACTTCAGCACGATCGTTCGCCAGCGCGAGTCGATGCCGTACCTTTATCATTCGGGCCAGTACCATCCCGGCATGTTCACGCTCG
>JADLBW010000254.1 GCA_020847515.1 Pirellulales bacterium
GACAACTCTCCGCCGTGCATCCGCACGACTTCCCGCGCTCGCGACAGGCCTAGTCCCGTGCCCACCTCGGCCTGGACCCGCGGATCGTCGCTCCGGAAAAACTTGTCGAACACCTTGGGCAGTTCTTCGGCGGCGATGCCGAACCCCGTGTCCTCGACCGACGCCCGCAGGCGTCCCTCTTCCGCCTTGACCTTGAGCGACACCCGCCCCCCGACAGGCGTGTATTTGGCGGCGTTGCCCAGCACGTTGACCAGCACCGCGACCAGCTTGTCCTTATCGAGGTGCATCTCCGGCATCTTGGGCGGCAGCTCGACCTGGAAGTCGATTTGCTTCTGCTGCATCAGCGTCTCGACCTTCGAGAGCACTTCCGAAAACAGCCGTTGGGTGTCCACCTTCAGCCGCTCAATCGTCAGAGCGCCCGCCTCCATGCTGCTGATGCTGAGCAGGTCGTCGATAAACCTCGCCAGCCGGGTGACCTCGCTATTGATGATGTTGCAGAATTCCTTTTGCAGCTCGACGTCGATGTATTCAGCGCTCGCCAGCGTCTCGGCGTACGCCTTGATGTTCGCCAGCGGGGTTCGCAACTCATGCGTCGCCGTGTCGATGAAATGGTCGCGGGACTGCTCGGCCAGCTTCTGCTGCGTGACGTCCCGCAACGTCCAGATGTGGCCCTGCCGACCGTCCGTTCCCAGCGGGATCCGCGCGACCCGTAGCGTGCGATCAGCATCGCTTCCTTTTTGCACCACTTCGGCGACCGCCGAGCGTTGCAGCGACGAGGCCGCAAGCAGTTCGCAGTCGGCCGGGCTGGCGGCGCTTTCCAGCAGCCGCTGGTCGAGTTGAATCCCCTCCAGCAGGTCGGCGCCCTCCTGTTCGCCGAGCAAGGCGTTGATCGCCCGGTTGGCGAAGGCGACCCGGCCTTCCGCGTCGGTGACGGCGATGCCATCCGACAAACGTTGCAGGATTTGTTCGAACTGCGCTTCGCGGCGCTGGTGTTCGGCGTCGGCCAGCCGATCGCCAATCTGGGCGCCCGCGGCATGTTTTCGCAGATGGTCCAGCTCGTCGACAATCCGATTCCAGCCCAGCGAAACCACGTCGCGCACCGGCAGCGCCGAAGTTTCCAATAGGTCCCCCAGCGGCACTTGGGCGAAGACGCGCAACTGGTCTTCCAGCGCCGTCATCGGGCGCGACAGCCGTCCCACCGTAACCGCCCCCAAGCCGATCAGCCCCGCCGGCGCTAGCACCACCAGCGGGATGTACGGCAATGCCGCTCGTACCGTCGCTGCCAGACTGGGCTCTTCCATGGCCACGCGCAGTTCGCCTAAGGATTGGCTACCGGCCGCCAGCGCGACTCGAAATTCCTGAATGGCCTGTCCATGGGCGTTGGTGTAAGCCACGCTCGCCGCATCGGCTCGTTGCGAACGGACGCCCGCGGGCTCGTCGGCGTTCTTGGCCTGCAGGGCGACGTCTGTATGCGCCAGATACTTGCCGTCCAGCCCGACGACGGCCCAATAGAGCGTGTAGGCGTCCCGATTGAGATCGCGCAGCACGGCCTCCAGGCCGTCGCCCCCGTGGCGCACGTAGTGCATCTCGACGGCGGCCGCCGCCCGGCCCAGGCGAGCCAGCAAATAGTTCGCCTGCCGCTGCACCAGCAGCGAATGCGACGTCAGCACCAACGCCGCGGCCAGCCAGCACACTGCCAGTAGACTGAACAGCAGATGATAGGCGACGATCTTGCGCGATAAACCGATCTTCAAATGGCTCGCTACCATGATCATGCCGCGCAAGTTGTCACATCAATCATTGACTCTCCCAGAATCCGGAGAGACGCCGCCGCGCTGGCTTCCCCGGCCGTGCCTGTGAACCGCGCCGCGCCGCGAATCGATGCTCCACGGCGTCAGACGGCGGCCCCGAGCAACTGGCAGGCCGTCCCCACGATCTCCGACGGGCTGAACGGCTTGGGGAAGATCGCGCTGATTTCCAGTTCCCGTTGCAGCATCGGAAGCTCCAGTTCCAGCCCCTTGGCCGTCAGCAGAATGATCGGCGTGGCCGCGTACCGGGGAGTGGCGCGCAGCCGCTGGCACAGCTCCAGCCCCGTCATCTCAGGCATCTGCTGGTCGGAGATGACAATGTCGAACGGCTCCTTTTGAGCCATTTCCAGCGCCTTGCGCCCGTTGGGCGCGATCTGGGCGTCGAACCCGGCCCGCGTCAGCGCAAACTGCGTGACCCGAGCCAGCGCGACGTTGTCGTCCACGACCAATGCCTTTCCGCGGGATCCCATGAAACGCTCACAGAGGAAGATGAACCTTGGTTGGCGATATTGCGCTAGCCGTGTTCATCGATGCTAGAATTAGAACTTGTCGTAGGTCGTGGCGCCGTCGTTCGACGGGCCGTTATACGCGCACGTAAACGCGCCGCTGGTCGTATCAAAATTCCAGCCCGTCGACGGAGTCGCCGAAGGGGCGCCGTCGGGCGTGACGGTATCGGTCTTGCTGGGACCCACCGGACACTTCGGGAATGGGCCGCGAATATACATCGACAGCGCCGACTTGAAGTCGTTGCCCGGTGAAGTGCAGGGGGGCATGGCGCCGGCGTTCTGCGCCGCGTACAGCTCGATCGCGTCGCGGACGATCGACAGCGTTTGTTTCAAGCCGCTGTCGGTTGCGTTCCCCGAAGTATTGAACATCTTCGGCGCCGCGACGCCGGCGAGAATCCCCAAGATCAAAATTACAACCACCAGCTCAACCAACGTGAAACCGCTGCGGCGAGTCATGTCCGGACCCTTGTGAAAAAAGCCGTCAGTCAATACGTGGCGTGACAGCAATACGTGGCGTGACAGGCGTCCCGTCGCGACGCGCTGCCACTGATACGCGCCATGAAGCCTCAGGTGCTTCCCGCTGCAAAAGCGTAGCACGCCCTCTCGATCGGGGAATCGGCGGCAGTCCGCGAAATAAAACAACCTCGACGCGCCGCAAATCGTCATCGCCGGAGCGATCGTCACAACCCACGATCGGCGCCGGCGGCGAGGATGTACTATTCTTTCCTTGCCCGCCGTACCGCCGCTGAGCGACCCCCTCGCCCCCGCGGGCAGGTCGCGCGGCCACTCACGTGCCGGGGCCGTTTGTCGTCTGTTCCGCAGGAGTTGACCCGGTGACTTCGCAGTTAGCGCAGTTGGTTGAAGAAAACCTCAGTCCCTCGGCCGTTCGCGCCCACGCTGCCCTTCGCTCGGCGCTCGAATGCCCGCTGGAGTTGTGGAAGCGGTTGGCCCCGCGTCAATGGGAGTTGCGCAGCCCCCCCTGCAACGAAAACGGCGTAGAACATACGGATCTCGCCGGGCTGTGCGATCAGCGCCTGGTGGCTCTGCTCGAGCGGGCCCATGCCACCGGCCGTCCCTGCCGCGCAACGATCGCCGTCGAATGGGTCGCCGTCGCGGCCCCCATTATCGAGGAAAACGGCGAGCCCGGCGTCGTCGCCGTCGCCGAGGTGGAAAGTACGTGCGGGCTGTATGCCGAACGCCTGGCCGATTCCGTCCTGCGCGAATTGCGACAGCGCGACGAAGTCGATTGGCTGCGCGATGAAAACTTCGTCTTTTCCCAGCAAGTGACCGACGACTTCGAAGAGCTGACCTATCTGCGGCAGATGGCGACCCAGCTTGTGGTGAAGGACACCTCGCTCGACATCTTCAAACTGGTGGCTCAGACCATCGGCGGCCTCCGGGAAATGATCGGAGCCGAATCCGTCTACTTTGTCCGGCCCGGCCCCAAGGATCGGCCCGAAGTCGTGCAGACCTCGTGCTACAGCCCCGAAGAAGCCGAATGCGTCGACCCGCATACCGTGGCCCGCCTGGCAGACATGCATTGCGAGCGGGCCGCCGTCGCCCCGTGCGTCAAGAACGATATTCGCAATACCGACGCAGCCGCCCGCTCTGCCGGCGTGCGGCAGTTTCTCATGGTCCCCGTCAGCACCGGCGCACGCAGCTTTGGCTGGTTCGTGGCGATCAATCGCAGGTCCGTCGGACGGCAGTGGCCCCCCAGCCCCCTGTTGCAACTCGGCCACGACGAATTCGGAACCTGGGAAGCCTCCTTGCTCAGCGCGGCGGCGACCTTAGTCGCTTCCCACGCCGCTAATCTCGACCTGATTCGCGAGAAGGAGATCCTGCTGACCAACACGGTGCGCACCCTCGTCTCCGCGCTCGATTCCAAGGACGCCTACACCCGCGGCCATAGCGAGCGCGTCGCCCTGTTCAGCAAACGCATCGCCGAAAACATGGGCTACGACGAAGCAGCCACCGAAAAGCTGTACCTTTCCGGCCTGCTGCACGACGTGGGCAAGATTGGCGTCAGCGACGCCGTGCTCCGCAAGCCCGATAAGCTCACGCCCGAGGAATACGAGGAAATTAAACGCCACCCTGACGACGGCTGGGCGATCCTGCGCGACTTGGAGCAATTGAACTACCTGCTCCCCGGAGTCCTGCACCACCACGAACAGGTCAACGGCACCGGATACCCCGACGGGCTCAAGGGAGACGAAATTCCGCTGGACGCGCGCATCATGGCCGTCGCCGACGCCTACGACGCCATGACCAGCGATCGGGCTTACAGGCAAGGCATACCGCATGAGAAAGCGATCGAAATCCTCAAAGCGGGCGCCGGTTCCCAATGGGACGCCGGCGTGCTGGAGGCCTTCCTCGCGGCCATCGAAGACATCACGGCCATTCGGTACGGATATTCGCCGGCCGAGCGGCCCGAACGCTGCGGGCCCGCACTCAGTCCGTCGTGCCGGGATTGACCTGCCCGCCGGCTCGCCCTTTACCCCTGGTCATTGCCTCGAATGTGCGCGATTGTCGTCCACCCACGCCGGCCACTCCTTCCTCGCGGCAACCCCCGCCTGTGGGGCGCGCGCCGCAGCGGCTTCACGCTGGTGGAGTTGGTCATCTCCGTGCTCATCTTGGGGATCCTCACGTCGACGGCGGCGCCTAAGTTCGCCGCCGCGCTGCAGCGATTCCGCGTTACCGCCGCCTGCCGGCGGATCAAAGCCGATCTTGCCTTGTCCCGGCAAGCAGCCATGGCCCAGAGCACGACCCAGTCGGTGCAATTTACGCCTGGTTCCGGCGCCTACAGCCTGTCCGGGCTGGGGGGACTCGACCGCCCGTCGGCCGCCTACACCGTAGACCTTGCCCTCGCTCCCTATAACGTGCGAATCCTCTCGGCGCCCCTGGGCGGCGACGCGACGGTGCAGTTCGATTACTTCGGTCAGCCGGACAGCGGCGGCGTAATCACCGTCGGCTGCGGCGCCGCGACCGCCGCCGTGACGATTGATTCCAGCACCGGGCTGGCGAGCATCCCATGATCGGCCGCAGGGCGCCTACGCGACGCGGCCTGACGATGGTCGAGCTGGTCGCCTCGATGGTTTCCGCGGCCGCTTTGACCGCCGGGTTGTCGTCGACCATGTTCATCGCGCTGCGGGCTAGCGATCCCTCCTATACGCACGCGGCGCCGATGCTCGAAACCTCCGCCTGTCTGGCCGATATGGCGGCCGACTTGCAGTACGCCACCGCGGTGACCGAGGCAACCGCCACGTCGATCACCGTGGTTGTGCCCGATCGCAACGACGCCGACGCTTTGCCGGAGACGATTCGCTATGTCTTTACCTCGCCGGCCGGCGGGCCGCTGGTGCGCCAGATTAACGGGGGGGCCTTCGCCGCCATCCTGCCCAGCGTCAACAGCGCGACGATCAGGTATTATCCGTCCGCGGGCGCGCCGAGAACAATCAGCGTTACGATCCAGCGGGCGACCAGCGTCGCCAGCACCGTCCATACGGCGATACCGCTGGTGAACATGCCATGAACGTCGAACTCTCTTCTACAGACGCGCGGCGTCTGCGCGGGGGTCTAAGTCTCGTCGAAGTGGTCGTCTCGACGACGCTGGTCTCGCTCGTGCTATTGGGGGCGATGGACCTGCTCGGCGCCGTGACGCGCGATCGTACGTCGACCGGCGACACGGTTCGCGGGCACCTGCTCGCCCAGCAGCTCATGACCGAGATTCTGGCAAGCGCCTACGTCGACGGCGATTCATCACCGCTGTTCGGACCCGAGCTAGGAGAAGCTTCCGGCAACCGAACCAACTTCGACGACGTCGACGACTACCACGGTTGGACCGCCTCGCCCCCCCAGGAGCGCAGCGGCGCCGCGCTCGCGAACAGTACTGGATGGCGCCAGTCGGTGACCGTTCAGTACGTCACCGCCGCTAATCCCGCGACAACGTCGCTGGTGGACGGCGGAGTGAAGCGCATCACGGTTCGCATCCAGCGCAATGCCCAGACGGTCGCGAAACTCGTGGCGCTGCGCACCAACAAGTACTAGGGGCTCCAGATGCCGCGGATCGATCGCCGACGACCCCCCGCCCGCCGGCCAGGCATGGCGCTGTACGTGGCCGTCTCCGCCACGGCGACCATCGTTTCCGTGCTGGCGCTCACCTCCATGGCGGTGGTTCGCCTGGAGCGAAAACAGGCCCAAGCCGTTCAGGACCGGTTCCTGGCGCGCTCCAATGCACGCTCCGCCGTCGAACTCGCCCTGAAGGCCATCGGCAACGACCCCAGTTGGCGCACCGCCTACGGCAATAATGTCGAAACCTCGCGCTTCTCCGCCGGCCCCGACGGCACGGGTACGTTGAGCTGGAAGTTGATTGACTCCGACGGCAGCATTGCCAACGCCGACGCGGCCGTGCGAATCAAAGGCATTGGTCGCGTAGGGACGACGGTGCAGGCGAGCAGCGTGCAAATCCGCGCGGGCGCCGTAGGGCCGACCCGCCACCGCAGCCAGGAGACCCCGCTAAACCTCAAAGACGCCGACGTCAGGGATAACAAGTGGTGGGCGCAATACTTCAAGCCGTCGCTTCCGGCGAGCGCCAATGGTTGGAACATCACCTCGGTTCAAATCTATTGCCGGCGCGAATCGAGCGGCCGGCAGTTCAGCGCCCGGCTCTACCGGTCGCTGCCGTTTCCGGCGTACGAGGTCGACTCCGCGACGCTGATCAGCGACGGCCTGCCCTCGTTCTTCGCTTGGTATACCATCCCGTTTGCCGGCGCTACCTGGTTCAACGTCGGCGATGCGGTGCTCCTCTCTTTCGAGTCGGCTAGCAACGACATCCCCCTCAAAATCAAATTTCGCGACGGAGGCGTCTCCGACGCCGACTCCTACCTCGTACAAGGCGACCCCTCGTGGAAGAGCTACGACGCCAGTAAGGCGTTGCTCTACCGCATCAACGGCTACTATACGACTTCTAGCGGCGTCACCGCCGTCCCGGCGACGTGGCTTTGGGACGCCCCCTAAGCTGCATCCTTCCGCCATGGTCGATCTCTGGACCGTCTTCGCCGGCTAGTTGCTCCGCGCGGCAGGCATTGGTAGCATTCACGGCAATTAGCCAATCCTCGCCTTGGCTTGTAGGCAGCTAGCGCTGCCTGAGGCGCCCCCATGCGGAGTTCGCTTGCCATGTCCCGCCTTGTTTGCCGGATCGCGCTGCTGCTGGTCGTGCCGCTTGTCGTCGCCTGGGGTCCGTGCGCGGCACGGCGGGCTCGCGCCGACTGGCCGCAATGGCGCGGTCCGAACCGCGACGATATCTCGGCGGAAACCGACCTGCTGAAGACGTGGCCCAGCGGCGGCCCGCCGCGCGTCTGGCTGTTTAAGAACTGCGGCCTGGGGTATTCGGGACCGGCCATCGTGAAGGACCGGCTCTACATCATGGGGGCCCGCGACGGGCAAGAACTGCTCTTAGCGATCGACGCGACGAGCGGCGAGCAGGTGTGGGCCAGCCCCATCGGCGAAATGCTTGAAAACAACTGGGGCAACGGTCCCCGCGGCACTCCCACGGTCGACGGCGAGCTGATCTACGCCATCGGCGGGCAGGGCAAGCTCCTCTGCGTTCAAGCCGCTGACGGCAAAGTCCTCTGGACCAAGTCGCTGGTCGACGACCTGGGCGGCAAGACGCCCACCTGGGGCTTCACCGAGTCCCCCTACGTGCACGGCGAAATCGTCATTTGCACGCCCGGCGGAGAGCAAGGCGCCCTGGCAGGCCTGCAGAAGACGACCGGCCAGCTCGCCTGGCGAAGCAAAGAGCTGACCTCCGGGGCCCATTATGCCTCGATCGTCCCCGCTCAGCGCAAGTACGGGCCCGAATGCGTGCAGTTGCTGCCGGATCAACTCGTAGGCTTCGATCCCCAAACCGGCCGGGTGAATTGGACCGAGGGATGGCCGGGACAGGTAGCCGTCATTCCCACGCCGATCGTCGACGGCAACTACGTCTACGCAACGTCGGGCTACGGCGTCGGCTGCAAGTTGCTGGAAGTCAGCGACGACCGCAGCGTGAAAGTCGTGTACGAAAACAAAGTGATGAAGAATCACCACGGCGGCGTGGTGTTGCTCGACGGGAAGCTGTACGGCTATTCCGACGATCTGGGCTGGGTTTGCCAGGATTTCATGACCGGCAAGCGGGTGTGGCGCGAAGAACGGGATGAAGCAAAGCAAGAAGCCGGCGCGTCGCTCGGCAAAGGCGCGATCGCCTATGCCGACGGACGCCTCTACTGCCTCGGCGAAGAAGACGGGCAGGTCGTGCTCATCGAGTCCAGCCCCGACGGCTGGAAGGAGCAGGGGCGCTTCACGCTCGAACCGCAAACAACGCTCCGCAAGCCGGCCGGACGGATCTGGACCCACCCAGTGATCTGCGACGGCAGACTCTACCTGCGCGACCAGGAGCTGCTATTTTGTTTCGACGTTCGCGCCGGGAACCCCGGTTCAGCAAACGCGGGCGGCAACTAACCCGTCGGCTGCTGCTGATCAGATTTATGTGGCCATCTCGCTCCGCGAGATGAACTGCCGCTCGCAAAGCGAGCGCGCCTACGCTCGCATACGCAAACTGACCCCACTACCTACAACTGCTAATCGCTATCTGCTAGCCCGCCCCGCGGGAGTCGATGACGCCTTGGCGTCTGGTGTCGCTTCGTCGAGCTTGGGCGTCAGCACCAGTCGCACCGGCGTACCGAGCTTCGGCACTTTCTCGGTGTTAGCGACGAAGATCAAGCCGTCGTTGGCCTGCGTGCTTGGGATCGGCAGATCGAGCATAGCCGTCGTGAAGTTCGACACGCAGATGAAGTCCCCCTGCTCGGCAGTGTAGTAGTTCTTCCCGGTTTCAGGGTCTTTCCAGAAGCTGCTGCCGGCGAAGACCCATGGATGTTCCAGCGTCTTTTTAGTTGCGTGGTCCAGCACCCAGTCTTGCGCCTTGGCGGTCTTCCACTTTCCCTGGTCGTCCAGCCAGCGGACCTCGACGGCGATCTCCGTACCGCTGGGCGGCTTGAAATCAGGCACGTATTGCACCGGCGTCCCGCTCTTGGCGCCGATAGCCAGTAGCGCCGCATGCACGGTTTCCATTTGCGACTGTACTGCCACGATCGATTCGTGTTCCTTGGTGCCCACCTTGCAGGCGAACATCTCCAAAAACCCTTCGCGCAGCGAAACGTACCCGTCGACCATCACCCGCTTGTTCTTGGCGTCCACCCAGGCGCGATCCGGCCCGGGGAGTTTCTTGGCGCCTTCGGGCACAGGA
>JADLBW010000255.1 GCA_020847515.1 Pirellulales bacterium
GCGGTTGCAGTCGGATCTGCTTGACGTGCTGGAGGCGACGGTCGACGGCCATTTGGAGGAACTGCCGTCGCTCGTTTGGGACCCGCGGCCGGCGGTCTGCGTGGTGATGGCCAGCGAGGGCTATCCCGGCCCTTACGAAAAGGGCAAGCCGATCCGGGGCCTCGATCAGGCGGCGACCGTGCCCGACGTGAAGGTCTTCCACGCCGGCACGGCGATGAAGGACCGGCAGGTAGTTACCAGCGGCGGACGGGTGCTCGGCGTAACGGCGCTGGGCAACTCGATCGCCCACGCCAAACTACAGGCCTATACCGCCGTCAAGCAGATTCGCTGGGAAGGGGCCTGGTGCCGCAAAGACATCTCCGACAAGGCTCACGCCGGCGCCAAATAGCTGCCGCATACGCCCGCAGCGTGACTGGGCAGGCCGCCAGCCGATGGCCGACAGCCGATGCGCCGCGCCCAAGCGGCTTAGTGCCGCGCGATAATCAATCCTAGAAAGGGCGGAGCGCCGTTGACCGCCTGGCACTACATCCTCCGCAGCCTGCGGCAATACCGCCGCACCCACTTCGCCGTCGCCGCGGGCGTGGCCGTTGCCACGGCCGTCATCAGCGGCGCCCTGCTCGTCGGCGACTCCATGCGCGGCAGCCTCCGCGGGCTGGCGCTACGGAGCTTCGACCGGGTCGACGCGGTACTCCTCGCCGAGCATCCTTTTCACGCGAAGCTGGCCGAGCAGTGGCTCACGCGCAGCTCGACGGCCGCGCGGCCGACGGGGGCGCCGCTAATTCTGACGTCCGGCTCGGCAGTGTTTCGCCAGTCGTCAGGCGCCGTGCATCGCGCCTCTCAGCTTCAAGTCATTGGCGCTTCGCCGCAGTTCTGGCGGTTTGACTTAGATCCCGAAGGGCAAAGCGAGGCGCCGCTGGCGTTGAACGATGGCCTGGCGCTTTCCGAGGCGATCGCGGCTGAGCTCGGCGCCAAGGTCGGCGACTCGGTCCTGGTGCGCCTGCCGGCAGTGCGAAGCGTTCCGGCAGACAGTGCGCTGGGTGAAAAAGAAGAAAACGCCGCTACTCGCCGGCTTCGCGTGACGGCCATTCTGAGCGGCGCCGCCTTTCCAGGCCGGTTCGCCCTGCGACCCAGCCAGCAGCCGCCGCGCAACGTGTTTGTTCCGATCACGATATTGCAGCAAATGCTCGACCTCGACGGGCAGGCCAATGCGGTGGCGGTCGCCGGGGCCTCGGACGCGGCTGCCGTCGAGCGGCTGCGCGGCTGGCTGCATCCAGCGCTCGCGGACTATGGAGTCGAGATTAAGGAAATTTCAGGATTTACGACGCCATCGGGCCGGTATATCCAGGTCGCCGCCGACCGGCAGGTTCTGCACCCCGCGCTGGTCGGCGAGGCACGGCGGTTGTACGGCGATGCCGGGCTGCAACCGGTCGTCACGTATCTCGCCAACACCATGATCGCCGGCGATCGTAAGATCCCGTACTCGACTATTGCGGGGGTCGATTCCACCGCCGAACTTGGTCCTGTTCTCGATCCGTCGGGCAAGCCTATCAGGCTGGCCGCAGATGAAATCGCGCTTAACGACTGGGCCGCCCGCAATTTGAACGCTAACGTAAGCGATGCGGTCGCCATCACGTGGTACGAGCCCGAAACGACGCACGGCCAATTACGAGAAGCCCGGCCGCTACAGCTCAAAGTGCGGGCCATCGTGCCGCTGCACGGCGCGGACGGGAATGCGACTTGGGCCGCCGATCCGAACTTCGCTCCGGAGCTGCCGGGCGTCACGGATCAGGCGTCAATCAACGACTGGGATCTGCCGTTCGAGCTCACCGAAACGATCCGCGACGAGGATGAGCAGTACTGGGACGAGTACCGCACCGCCCCGAAGGGGTTTGTCTCCCACGAGCTCGCGGCAAGGCTCTGGAGCACCCGCTGGGGAACCGAGAGCGTCCTGCGGCTGCCCGTCGCCGATTCTCGAACTGCCGAAGGGGTTGCCGCCGCGCTGCGCGAACGGCTTGATCCCGAAGCAATGGGAATGCGGCTGATCGCCGTGAAGCACGACGCCCTGGCTGCGGCGGCGGGAACGACGCCGTTTGACGGGTTGTTTCTTGGCTTCAGCTCATTCTTGATGGCGTCTGCCGTGATGCTGACGATGCTCCTGTTTCGCCTGGGGGTCGAGCAGCGAGCGCGCGAAATCGGGCTGCTCCTGGCGGTAGGTCTGCGGCTGGCTCGCCTACGACGCCTGCTGGCGCTGGAAGCGGCGATCGTCGCATCGATGGGAGCGGCCGGCGGAGCGATCCTCGGCCTGGCTTACGCGCGGCTGATGGTTTACGGGTTGAACACCTGGTGGATCGACGCCACCGCAGCGCCATTCCTCGAGCTGCATGTGACGGCTCGGAGCATACTGCTCGGCTGGCTCGCCGGCGTCGCGGTAACGCTGGCGACTATTTTCTACTCGCTTCGCGGCCTCCGACGGTTGCCGGTGCGTCAGCTCCTGGGGGGCGACGTTCAACCGCCGCTCGGCATCGGCGGAGCGAGCCGCCAGACAAGCGTCGTGGCGCCTCTCGGCTGCATTGCGATAGCCGTCGCACTGGGTTTTGTCGCGTCGCGAACCGAAGGCGAGGCGCAAGCGGGGGCTTTTTTCGGCGGCGGGGCGCTGGTGCTCATCGGGCTGCTACTGGCGGTGCGCGGCAAACTGCGCGAGGCGATCATTCGGCCGCCACATTCCATGACGTTAGCCGGACTGGCCGCTCGCAATGCGCGCCGCAACCCCAGCCGGACGATGTTGTCGCTGGGCCTGGCCGCCGCCGCGAGCTTTCTCATCGTGGCGCTGAGCGCGTTTCGCCTGGCGCCGAGCGATCGGGGCGTCGGCGGGTTCGATCTGCTGGCGACCGCCGATGTACCGGTTCTGTTTGATCTTGGAACCGACGAAGGTCGCCGTGAGCTCGGCTTTACGGAAGAGCAGAATCGGCAGATTGCCGGCGCGGAAGTGGTCGGCTTTCGCGTTCATGACGGCCAAGACGCGAGCTGCTTGAACCTCTATCAACCCACGCAGCCGCGAGTTCTAGGCGCCCCTTCGCACCTGGCCCGCCCTAGCAACTTCCTGTGGGCCGCCCAGGCCGAGCTTCCGGCAAGCGGCGGCTCTGACGTCGAGCCTATGGCCCAGGACGGAACTGGTGACGGCGGCTGGGCGCTACTGGAAGCCGGCCTCGGCAACGATGAAAAGGGCCGCCCGATAACGCCCGCGGTTCTGGACCGCAACACGGCGTACTATAGCCTCAAGGCGGGGCTCGGCAAGCGACTTGCGATTTCCACAAGCGGCCCCGGCGACGCCCAGGTCGAGGTGGTGGGACTGCTTGCCAACAGCGTCCTGCAAGGCGACGTTATTATCGGTGATGCGAATTTCCGGCGTCTATTCCCCGAAGAAGCCGGCCGGAGATTCTTTTTGATTCGTCGCGGTCCAGCCTCGCCGCCGGTCGATGAGCTTGCGTCGCTGCTGGAGACGCAACTGGAAGACTATGGCTTCGACGCGGTCGACGCGCGGCAGCGGCTGGGCGAGCTGCTAGCCGTGCAGAACACGTATCTCTCGACGTTTCAAAGCCTGGGGGGCTTGGGTTTGTTGCTCGGCGTCGTCGGTATGGCAGTCGTGCAACTACGCAGCGTAATCGAACGCCGCGGCGAGTTGGCGCTGCTGCAGGCGGCTGGATTTCGACGACGACGCCTGGCGGCGATGGTACTGGCGGAGAATCTCTTGCTGCTGACGGGCGGCCTGGGGATCGGCTGTGCGGCGGCCCTGGCGGTTGTGGTTCCCCATGCGATCGCCAACCGGGCCGGAACTCCCTGGGGCACGCTCACCGCTCTACTGGCGATTATCGTCGCGGCGGGCGCCCTTGCCGCCTGGATCGCTTCGCGCGTCGTACTACGGGCGCCGCTGGTTCCTGCCCTTCGCGGCGACTGATTATCAAGGGCGAGTTCGTGCGCGAGCCGCTCGCCAGCGGACCGGCGCATCAGTCGCCGCCGGCGATCCGCCCTAGCGGCGCGCCGCCCTCGCGTTTACAGTTTCGTTCTTCTGCACCAATTGCCCTGCCCCGCCCACCGCTCGCCTTTTTGAGTGCGACTACTATGCGAAGCCTGCTGCTCGTCGTGGCGTCGTTCTTCGTCACTATTCTCGGCTGGGGGCTGTACGTACCCATGCTCCGCTGGGGACAAGTCGAGATGTCGACCAGCGGCATTCCGGCCCGCTGGCGACCATTCGTGTGCGTCGGGCTGGCTTACTTCCTGATCGGCGTAATCGTGCCGATCGTCCTGCTGAAGCTTCGCGGCGAGCGGGGCCATTGGACTACGAGCGGCGTCATCTTCAGCCTGCTGGGGGGCGCGCTGGGCGCCTTGGGGGCCCTGGGGATCATCCTGGCGATCAACTTCGGCGGCAATCCGATCTATGTGGCCCCGCTGGTGTTCGGCAGCGCACCTGTGGTGAACGCCTTCCTAACCATTTTCCTGGCCGGCAAGATGCGAGAGATCGGCCCCGTGTTCCTGGCCGGCCTGGTGATGGTCGTGCTCGGCGCCGTGACGGTACTGATGTTCGCCCCGCACAAAAAGGCGGAACCGTCCGCCCCGACGACGGCCGTCGCCGCCGAGGCGAACTCGGCGCCGTCGGCCACGGCCGGGGGCGCGCCGGCCCGGCAGCCCGGCAACGCGGCATCGCGGTTCGTCCTCCAGCTTCTGTCTATCGCCATGGGAGCCGTCTGCTGGGGCGCCTATGGACCCACGCTGCACAAGGGACAAGCGGGCATGATGCACAGTCGCCTGCGGCCCCTGTTGTGCGTAGGTCTGGCGTATTTCGCCATCGCGGTGATCGTGCCCAATCTGTTGTTGCTGGGCCCGGTCTCCGAGGCGAGTCGCTACACCTGGAACGGCTCGATGTGGAGTCTGCTCGCCGGCGCGGCCGGGGCGATCGGCGCCCTGGGGATCATCATGGCGTTTAATTTCGGCGGAAAGCCGGTGTACGTGATGCCCCTGGTGTTTGGCGGGGCGCCGGTCGTCGCGACGTTGACCTCGATGATCAGCCAGAACCTGGTCGGCCTGATTGGGCCGATGTTTCTCGCGGGGCTGATCTTAGTGATCGCCGGCGCGGCCATGGTGCTGGTCTTCGCCCCCAAGGGGCACGCCCCGACGCCTGCTGCTGCCGCTGCGGCAACGGCGGCGCCGGCGCCAAGCACGCCGAAAGAAGCCGCCGCCAAGAACGGCGCCGGCATCTGACCGCCCGCCGGCCGAGCTCCTGTCATTCACGCCGACGTTGAGTGCGGAAAACCCCCTGGACGCCCGTCGCCCGTCGCCGGCCGCTGAGCATGCCGCTGCGGTGCAATGATCCAGAATCACGTTCCGCGGACGGCCCCGAACCACTCAATCTGCCGCCGCGGGCAGTACGTCCAGCCTCGGCCTTCGCAGAGCTGCCGCAGCCACGCCGCGCGCTGGGCCAGATCCTCGATCGTACGGCCCTGCGGCATGAGCATTACGCGCTCCATCGGCAACTGGGGCAGTTCGAGCAGCAACTGCTCGACTTCGGCAATCTCCTCTGGCTCATCAATGACGAATTTCAATTGAAAGTCGTACTCCGTCAGGAGTCGTGAGAGGACGTCCAACTGGCCTCGCTGCCGCTCGTGCCGGCGCGCCCACCGCGAATGGCGGGCTGGATCGGGACCGCTGTTGCCGAGCTTGGGACTGATCGACATCAGGTCGCATTCCACGGGCAGATAGAGCGTGCCGGCCGTCTCGATGGTCACGTGGCGGCCGCGACGCCGCAGTTGGCGGCACAGGGGCAACAGCTCGGCGAACAGCATGGGCTCGCCGCCGGTGACGACGACGTGTCGGCAGTCCCACTCCTCGACTTCCGCGACGATCTCGTCCACGGCGTAATCGTGCCCCTCCGGCTGCCAGGAGGCGTACGGAGTGTCGCAGAACCAGCAGCGGAGATTGCAGCCGCTGGCCCTGACGAACACGCTCGGGGCGCCGGTGAGTCGGCCCTCGCCTTGAATCGATTTGTATATCTCTGCGATCTTCATCGGTTAACACGGCCTATCGACTGGTGCGCGCCATCAGCGACGCGCCCGGGGCCTTATCGGCCGCGACGACTGCCCCTTACTGCGATTGATACTGAACCGGATCGGTCAGCCCCGCGTCGTCGAATCCCTTCAATCTTATCTGACAGGCGTCGCAGCGGCCGCAGGGAGTTCCGCGGGCGTCCGGGGCATAGCAGGTATGCGTGAGCCGGTAGTCGACGCCGAGTTCGACGCCGCGGCGGATGATTTCGGCCTTCGCAAGCCTGAGCAGCGGCGCGTGGATTCGGAATTGCAGGGCGCCCTCGACCCCCGCTTTGGTCGCCAGATTGGCGAGTCGCTCAAACGACGCAATGAATTCGGGCCGGCAATCGGGATAGCCGCTGTAATCAACGGCGTTCACGCCGATAAAGACGTCGGCCGCCCGGATCACCTCGGCGTATCCGAGGGCCACGGCCAGCAGGATCGTGTTCCGGGCAGGCACATACGTGATCGGAATGCCCGTTGACATTTCGTCCTGCCCCCGGTCTTGAGGCACGGCGATGTCATCGGTAAGCGCGCTGCCGCCGAGCGAGCCCAGGTCGATCGTCAACACTCGGTGCTCCGCCGCGCCGAGCGAGCGGGCCACGCGCCGGGCCGCGTCCAACTCGAATCGATGTCGCTGGCCATAGTCGACGCTGAGGGCGAAGAGCCGAAATCCCTCGCGGCGTGCGATGGCCGCGGTCGTTGCGGAGTCGAGGCCGCCGGACAGCAGCACTACGGCAGGTTGAGTTTTATCATGTGCCATGGCCATGCCGTCGTTGCGGGCCTGATGCAGCGGCGTGCCAGGTTCGGGCCGCCTTGACGGCGTTCCTTGCGCGACCTGCGGGACCGGGCTGAAGCGCGCCGCAACCTTGCCAGCTCGCCCTGAGCCGGTCGACAAGTCGCGCACTTTCCGGAGCCCCTCAATCATGCCACAATGGCAAGCTCGCCAAAAGGAGTAGGGATCCGTATGCCAGATTTTCGCCACAAGCTCGAAGCGTTCGAGAATCGTTATCCCGGCCGGGAATACAAAATCGAGATTGTCGCGCCGGAATTCACGTCGGTGTGCCCCAAGACGGGCCAACCTGATTTCGGGACCGTCACGATCAGTTATATCCCCAAGGCGAAGTGCATCGAGCTGAAGAGTTTGAAGCTGTACCTGCAAAGCTTTCGCAATGAGGGCATTTTCTACGAGAACGTCACCAACGTCATTCTCGACGATTTGGCGGCGGTGCTCGACCCGCAGTGGCTGAAGATCGAGGCGGCGTTTAGCGCGCGGGGGGGCATCACCGAAACCGTCACCGTTCAGCACGTCGCCGCCGTTTAACTCCCCCCGCCGCTTCGGGCCTAGCGTTCCCCCCAACCACGAGCCGCCGCCCCATGAACCATGCCGCGCGCGTCATCCTCTCGGGCTTCGCCGACGAAGCAGCCCTTCATAAGACGGCTGCCGAGCAGTTCGCCGCCTTTGCTGCGCTGGGACTTCAGTACTACAGTCTGCGGTTCATCGACGTCGGCGGGGGCGTGAAGAATGTCATGGAGCTCACCAAGCCGGAGATCACCAAGCTGCGGCATCAAGAGGACGAGTTCGGCATGAACGTCGCCTCGATCGGCTCGCCCATCGGCAAAGTGAAGCTCGTCGACGTCGAGGACGGCACCAAGAACCGCTTCGTACCGTTTAAGAGGTATCTAGACGAGGCGAAGAAGGCCTGCGAGCTGGCCCACGCGTTCGAGACGAAGCTCATTCGCGGCTTCTCGTTCTACCCCCCCAAAGGCAGCGATCCGTGGGAATACGTCTCGCAGTCGGCGGAGCAACTCGCCCAGATCGCCGAAATCTGCCATCGCAGCGATTTGACCTTCGGGCTGGAGATCGAGGCCAATCTCGTAGGGCAGACTGGGCAACTCATGGCCGAGCTCCATCGCCGGATTAACCACCCGGCGGTGGTCACGATTTTCGACGGGGCCAACGTCGTCTGCCAGGGCTACGATACGCAGGCGACCTTCGAGCAATACCGGGTGATGAAGCCCAGCATCGGCTGGATGCACATCAAAGACTATGCCGATCCGCGTACGGAGAAGCCGCTGGGGCACGTCGATGAAGAGGCCCTCAAGCACTTCGTGCCGGCCGACCGGGGCGATGCCGGCCATGCGCAGATTCTGGCGGACTTTGCTCGGGAGATACCCGCGCTGGAAAAGCGGCTGACCCGTCGTGGAATTCCAGGGGTCATTCTGGACTTGGAACCGCACCTCAAAGGCGGCGGTCAGTACGGCGGCTTCAGCGGACCGGACGGGATGGGCGTCGCGCTAAAGGCCCTGACGCGAATTCTGGACTTCGTCGGGATCGGCTACCATTTGCGCGACTTCGAAGACGTGAAAGCCGCCCGCGGCTTTTAGACAGCTAGTCAGCGTCGTCGCGAAACAGCAAGTTGGCGGCAGGGTTCATCGCCAGGATCGACAACCGCTCGAGCTGCCGTCGCCGTTCCATCCAGATGACTTGGGCCGAGGCCAAAACCCCGACGACGCCCGCGCCGAGTCCCGCCCAGAACTGCGGATTATTGAGCTGGGGGGCCGACGCCATCATATAGGCGGACGACGCGGTAGCGGTAAAGGCCAGCGTAATTCGGCTCAGCGCCGACTCCAACCGCCGGCGCTCGCTGCTGGTGGCGATCGCGGTGCGGGCCGAATTATTGGCGATTTCCCGCAGGGCGTTCAAATCGCTCGCCAGCGGCGTTTTGCGAGAGGCCAATTTGAGGGCCTCAAAATCGAACGGCTCCAAGGCGGTCGCGGAACTGGCCGGCGGCTGCAGTGAGGCGGCCTGCACAGCGGCTTCGGCGGCTGGGTAGGCGGGCTCCGCCGAGGCCTGCCTTGCAGCACTCGCCGGCGGCAGCGTCCCGGCGCCGCAGACCCGCTTCATCAAATTGGCCATGTAGGCCTCAAGCGTCTCATCCGATTCCTCCGAGGGACTGGCGCATGGCTCCGCCTTGGCGGGCGAGAGGAATTCTTCTTCAAGGGCCGGGTGGCTCGATGCTCGACCACGCGGGCCGGCGGGCAGCGAATCGTCCTCTTCCTCCAGGAGATGGCGGTACTTCTCGATAAACGACGTCGCGGCGTATTCACCAGCCGACTGAACGGCGGCCGACCCCGATTCGAGCGGCAGCAGCGCCGTCGCCGTCTCGGCGACTTCCGGCGCTTGATTCTGCGGTTCGTCAGCGGTCGGGTCGCTTGGCTGAACAGCTTCCTCCAGGGGGACAGGGAGCGACAACTCGCCCCATTCCCCCGCGTTCGATGGGTCGGTATCGCAGCCGGCCGGCGGAGCCACCTCGTTGCGCGGACTCGGAAGGTCCTGTACCGGGGCCGTCCAGGGGGCTTCTTCGCCAGGCGTCGGCGCCTCAGCAGGCTGCCGCGGGGCTGCGCCATCCGCGCCGCTGGCGGAGTCTGTCGCTGGCCAGTCGTTCAGCGGAGCAGCCGCAGCCTCGTCGCCTTCCAGCGCGGGCTCGGGCCAGACCGGCGCGTCAGGCAAAGGGTCGGCCGGCGTAGGGGCCTGGTTTGACCAACCTTCAGGCGCCATCGCCGCCGCAGCTTCATCACCCGCGACGTTGGTTGCGGTCTCGCAAGGCCCGGCAGCGGGCGCGGACGCTTGCGCCTGCATCGCGAGGGCCTGTTCGAGCTGAGTCGCGCGCTGCAATTCGCCGTGGTAGAGGTCGCTCAATCGCTGCTGTTGTTCCGCGGCCGCATACAAGGCGGCGGTCAGCCGCTCGTGCTCGGCGGCGGTTTGCGCCAGCGCGGCCTCCAGTGCCGCAATCTGCGCCTCGTGGGCGGACGCGCCGTCGGCGCGCTCACCATCAAGCCGCTCAAGTTCTGCCGTCAGCGCCTCGCAGTGAGCGGTTCGCTCGGCAAGAGCCGCCAGAGCCGACTCCAACTGGGCTTGGCTCGCCGCCAACTCGAGGCCGACGGCAGCCGCCCGCTGCTCGGCGGCGCCGCGCTGGGCCTCGTATTGCTGCCGAAGCCGTTCGTCATTTTCCGCGTGGGATTCGCAGGCGGCTCGCGCCAGGTCGAGTTCAATCGCCAGGGCTGCGAAATCAGCGGCGCGGGCGTCGGCGTCGAAGCGGGCGGCGCGGACGCTGGTGATCAGCGCCTTGGCACGTCGGCGGGCTTGAAACGCTGAATTCCAAAGTTGCACGATCAGGCGATCGCCGAAGGCCTGACTGGAACCGCATGCCGCGACGGGCGACGGCTCAATTGCCGCCGGGCCGGCAACTCTCGTTTCGCCGCCGCAGCCTGCCGGCTCTCCGGTAAGGGTAACGGCCGGCCTATCGACGCCTAGCGGCTCTCCAGCCGTGTGATCGAGGGGGGCGTGCGGCGGGCTGCTCGGAGGGCGGTCAAAGCGGGTCGTACCATGGAGATCATCGGCCCATGGATCGCGCTGAAGGTCGTCGCCTTCGCCTGCTGGGCTCCATGGGGGGGACGCAGGCGTCGCGGTGAGTTCGACCTCCCAGTCGCCCATGGCGAGCACATCGCCCGCCGCCAGCGTCGCCTTCGAAAAGTCGCGCCCGTTCAGTCGCACGCCAGCGGCCCAGCGGGTCGCGCTGGCCACCCCGGACCGCTCGTCGACCAACACCATGCACTGCAGCGGCGGGATGTTTCCATCCGGCACGCAAATGCGGCACTGGGGACTGGAGCCGATGGTGTGCTTGCCGGGCGGGAGGACTACGTCCTGGCCCTGCGGCTCGCCGGAGCGGCGCAACGCTAGCATCGCCGTTCCGGCCGGGGCCTCCCGCGAACGGACCGATTCAGTTTCGGGCGGGGCAAGGAGAATGGGCATCCGAAAGACGGTGGGTTGGTGAATCGTGCGAGGCGCCCAGGCCCTGGTCGCGACGGTTATTCGCCGGACAGCAGGCGTGGGATAGAAAAGGGTAGTTTAAGAACAGCCCCCGACTGGGCGGGTCGATGGACTTTTCGCAAACTGCGATCGCTCTTGCCGCAGGGCGAGCGTCAAGGGGCGGGCCGAAGGGGCAGTCGGGGCCGCTCGCATCGGTATATTCGTCGCGTTCGGCAAGCTTTTCCTGAACAATCCCC
>JADLBW010000256.1 GCA_020847515.1 Pirellulales bacterium
CGGATCGATCATCGTCGAACCCACCAGCGGCAACACGGGAATCGGCATTGCCCTGGTCGCCCGGCTCAAGGGCTACCAGGTCCGCATCGTCATGCCGGAAGGGATGAGCGAGGAGCGAAAAAAGATCATTCGCGCCCTGGGAGCCGAGTTGATCTTGACGCCCGATCGCGAAAGCATCGCTGGCTCCGTCCGCCGAGTGGAAGAGATGGCAGCGGCCGATCCACGAATCTTCGTTCCACAGCAGTTCGAAAATCCCGATAACCCCCGCTGTCATTATCACGGCACGGCCTGCGAGTTGTGGCGACAGATCTCGGGGCAAGTGGCGGCCTTTGTGGCCGGCGTGGGGAGCGGCGGCACACTTCAGGGCGTGGGCAAATTCCTCAAGGAACACTCGCCCGGAGTGCACGTCGCGGCTGTCGAGCCAAAAGGTGTCTCCGCGCTGCTCGGCCACGAACCGGGGCTGCACCAGATCCAAGGCATCGGCGACGGCTTCGTTCCCGCCATTCTGGACGTGCCGATGATCGACGAGGTGTTCGAAGTCAGCGACGAAGACGCCGTAGAGACTACGCGGCAGCTTGGCCGCGACTACGGCCTCCTCGTGGGAACATCTTCGGGAGCTAACGTGTGGGCGGCCCGCCAGTTGGCCAAACGATTCTCCGGCAATATCGTCACCGTACTGCCCGACCGCGCCGAACGGTACTTCAGCACGGCGCTGCTGTAGCGGTGAGTGCGGCAGAGTCCCTCGCGCCGGCAAGTACGTGAACGCCATGCACCCCGAACTGCTGCTCGGCATCGATATGGGAACCGGCGGCGTCCGAGCGATGGCCGTGTCGGCCGACGGCGTGCTGATTGCCGAAGCAGCGGTGGCACTCGATCCGGACGGGATATCCGACTGCCCGGAACATCACGAGCAGTCGCCCGAGGCGTGGTGGCAGGCGATGTGCCATGCAATTCACCAGGTTTTGGACCGAATGAGAAGTGCCGGGCATCGGCCCGAACAGATCCTGGCGTTGGCTGTCGACGGCACGTCGGGCACACTTGTGGCCCTCGACGCGGGAGGGCGACCGCTCCGCCCGGCGATCATGTACAACGATCCCCGCGGTTCCGCCGAAGCGGAGGAGTTGAACTCGGCGGCGGGCGACTTCTGCGCGAAACTCGGCTACCGGTTCAGTTCCTCCTACGCAATAGCCAAGATCGCCTGGTTGCGGCGGAACGAGCCCGAGGTCTTCTTCAGGGTGGCACTATTCGCCCACCAGGCCGATTACGCACTTGCGCGGCTTACTGGCCGAGCCGGAGTGTCGGACTACAGCAACGCGCTTAAGACCGGCTATGACTTGATCGAAGAACAATGGCCCGAATGGATCCGGAACGACGCTGAAATCGGAGACCGGCTGCCTGAGATCGTCCCGCCGGGGACGGTGATCGGGCCGCTCACCGTCGAGGCCGCTGCCGCAACGGGCTTGGCGCATGGAGTCCAAGTCGTTGCGGGGGCAACCGACGGAACGACCGCCTGCCTGGCCTCCGGGCTTCATCGGCCGGGCGATTACAATACGACCGTCGGAACAACCCTGGTGTTTAAGGGGCTTTCTTCAAGAATCTGCCGCCATCCTCAGGGCCTGATCTACTGCCACAAGCTCCCCGGCGGCCTCTGGCTGCCGGGAGCGGCCAGCAATACGGGTGGGGAATGCCTGTCGCAGTGGTTCGCCGGTGCGGATTGGCCGGCGATGGACGCCCTCGCGAGGCCACTTCTTCCGACGGCTTCCGTCACTTATCCGCTTGTGCGTTGTGGCGAGCGATTTCCGTTTTTGTCGCCGAAAGCGCAAGCCTTTTTCCTCAGGCCAGAATCGACCACACCTATTGAGCGGTATGTATCCTGTCTCCAGGGGGTGGCATTCGTGGAGCGGCTTGCATACGATGTCCTGGATCGTGCTACGGGCGGCGCCGGCGGCGACGTCTACAGCACCGGGGCAGGAAGCCGGAGCGACGTCTGGATGCAATGCCGCGCTGACGCGACCGGCCGGGTTCTGCACCGGCCGGAGTGTGCGGAGTCGGGCTTCGGTGCCGCCGTGTTGGCTGGCGCTGCGACCCTATACGACGGCCTGGCTGCCGCCGTTGGCAGAATGGTCCGCATCGAGCGTTCATTCGCTCCTCAGTCTGGGTCTGCGACGGCGTATGACGAGCACTATCAACGCTTCTGTGCGGAGCTAGATGCGCGAGGCTACCGTTGAGTATTTTCAAAGCGTGTGATATCCGCGGGCGTGCGGATGAGGAGTTGACCCCCGATCGTTATCGAAGTTGGGGGCGACTGTTGGGTCAACAGTTCAGGCCTGGCGCCAAGTTTACCGTCGGTGGCGACGTGCGGTCTTCGACGCCGGAATTCCTGGATTCGCTGGTGCTCGGATTGTGCGAGGCCGGGCTCGACGTAGTGAACCTGGGAATCGTGCCGACGCCGATGGTGTATTATGCCCGGCGCCGCCTGCAGGCGGCCGGATGCGCCGTGGTAACCGCCTCCCATAATCCCCCGGAAGTAAACGGCCTGAAGTGGCTGATCGGCAATCGACCGCCGACCGAAACCCAAGTGGCAGCGCTCCGCGAGGAGCGAGGAATCGTCGGCGACGACTCGGCGACGCCCTCTTGCCGGCCGACTGAACCGCGTGTGCTCGATATCTCTTTTGACTATGTCGCCTGGCTCCAGGAAACCTGGGTCGATTCCCCGGCGACCCATCATCACGTGCTGCTAGACCCGATGTACGGCACCGCATCGCACCTTGCGCGGCGGTATCTGCAAGCGGTCTTTCCCCGCACCGTATTCAGCGCGCTTCACGACGAGCCGGACCCCGAATTCGGCGGGCGCTCGCCTGACTGCTCCCAGGTCGATCTGCTGGATGAACTCGGCGAAGCCGTCTACCGTCAGCGGGCGCACTTCGGCATCGCCATCGACGGCGACGGGGACCGGGTGGCATTCGTCGATCACGAAGGTACACCACTCAGTGCTGAAGAGGCGACTTACGTTTACTTGCGGAGCTTCGGCGAAGCGCTCGCCGGATCATCGTTCGTCCACGACCTGAAGTTCTCCGACCGCATCCGTGAAGTCGCGCGGCAACTGGGCGCGGAGCCCCTGACCGAGCGGAGCGGCCATGCTTTCATCCGCACGCGGATGCTCGACACGGGGGCGCTGTTCGGGGCCGAAATCAGCGGTCATTACTTCTTCCGCGCACTCGACGGCGGCGATGACGCACTGTTCGCTGCCTGCTGGATGATCGATTACCTGGCGCGCTCGGAGCGGGCGCTGGCTGACTTGCGCCGCGAATGCCCGCCGAGCTACATGACCCCCGACCTGCGGTTGCCCGTGGCACTGGAGGATTGCTCGGGAGCCATCGACCATATCCGTGCCAGTTGGCTGAAGTACCCGCAGACGACCTTGGACGGCGTGCGGATCGACTTCCCCACCGGATGGGCGCTGGTGCGAAGTTCTGTCACCGAGCCAGCCTTGACGTTCCGGTTCGAGTCTACCAGTTGGGCCGCCTTGCACCGACTGGTGTGGAAGTTCTGCGACTCGATGGATCATATGGGCGACGCCCTCTGGGCACGCTACGAGGCGGCCATGGGCAGCCAGTGCCCCACGGAGTAGCGCGCCCCAGGGCGCGGAATCCGATGCCGCGATGGTTGCTTCGCCCCGGCCGAGCGAGAATCGCA
>JADLBW010000257.1 GCA_020847515.1 Pirellulales bacterium
CCGACGTTTCCCGCGCCAATGATGCTGATCTTCGCCCGTCGCATGTCGCGTTCCCCCTATCTTAACCAGCTTATGCTAGCGCGACCGCGTCGCCGCCAGCATGCCGCTGTAGATTCACGGCACGAGAGTATCGCGCCCGGGGCGCGCGTATGCAAGGGGCGGAAAACCGCGACGACCGCGACGGGGTCGGGATGCTTTTGCGACTGGCGACTTACGTTATTCAAGCGACCTTCCAGTCGCAAAAGAATCCCGACCCGCTCGCTGGACGCGACCCTTTCGCTCAGCGGCTGAACGTTCCCTCTACCAACAGCGCATAGCGCTGTAGCGCCGCTCGCAGCGAGTGGATCATCTGCGGCGCTGATTGCCAGCCGGTCAGCCGCCCGAGCGAAGCGCCGCTTGGCGACAGGATTTCCACCGTCGGATAGCCCGAGATCCGGAGCCGCCGGCAGACGTCAGCTTCAGCGTCGGCGTCGACCAGCACGCAGACGAACTGCGACGCCAGTTGCGCGACGGCGCCGTCCTGGAAGGTCGTCTGCTCCATGCGGCGGCAGTACGTGCACCACTCCGCCGTGAAGAACGCCAGGCAGGGCAAGTGGCGCTCCGCCGCGCAGGCCCGCCCGAGTTCCCAGCCCCGCACGAAGGTGAGGGCGCCCCGCCGCGTGACGCCGCTGGCGTCGAGCTCGATCGCTGCCGTCGGCGCCACCGCCGCGCTCTCCGCCGGTTGGCAGCCGCTCGACCAGGGTAATGCGGCCAGGAATAAAAGCATGACGACCTGTGATGGCGCTGGCACTGGAGCTCGCTTCCGCGGTCGGACCAAGACCTTCCCCCGACGCGTGGAAACGTATCGCCGCCGTAGCTGGCGCCGCTTGAGCGCCGCTGCCACGGGTCGCTCTATGCTGCCTGGCCCGCCCGCACTGCCGGCATTGCCGCCATAGCTTACCCATCTCCAGCGGGGTCGAAGCGCCCGCTCGTTCACTTCCGACGGGCGCCGGGGCGAACGGCGCGCCGCGTCCCAGAATCTCTGGACGGACCGCGGCCAACTTCTTACATTCCCGGCCCCTCGTCGTCTTGTGGCGGCGCGCTTTCGTTCCCTGGGAGGCCACCGATGGCTTCAGGATCGTTGGCGTCGGCGGACTGGCTCCGCCGCGGCCAAGATCTCGTGCTGCCGCTCGCCATTATCGCCAGCGTGCTGGTGATCCTGGTGCCGCTGCCGCCTGCGCTGCTCGACGTGCTGCTGGCGGGCAACATCGCCGTATCGGTGCTGGTGCTGCTGACGACGATCTACGTCCGCATGCCGCTGGAGTTCAGCATCTTTCCCACGGTCCTGTTGGCGACGACGCTAGCGCGCCTGGTGCTGAACATCGCCACCACGCGGCTGATTCTGACCCACGCCGCCCGCGGCGGCGAAGAGGCCGTCGGCGGCGTCATCACCGCGTTCGCCAACTTCGTCGCCGGCGACGGCAACATCGTCGTCGGCCTGATCATCTTCGTGATCATCATCGTGATCCAGTTCGTGGTGATCACCAAAGGCGCCACCCGCATCAGCGAAGTCGCCGCTCGCTTCGCGCTGGACGGCATGCCCGGCAAGCAGATGGCCATCGACGCCGATCTGAACGCCGGCATCATCGACGAACGCGAGGCCCAGCGCCGCCGCGAGGAAATCACCCAGCAGGCCGACTTCTACGGCGCCATGGACGGCGCCAGCAAGTTCGTCCGCGGCGACGCCATCGCCGGCATCCTCATCACGATCATCAACATCCTCGGCGGGCTGGCCATCGGCGTCGGGCAGTACGGCCTGGCGATCGCCGACGCCGCCGAGCTCTTCACGCGGCTTACCATCGGCGACGGACTGGTCAGCCAGGTGCCGGCCTTTCTCGTATCGCTCGCGGCGGGCTTGCTGGTCACCCGCAGCACGCAAAAGTCGAACCTACCGCAGTTGTTCCTCACGCAGCTCTTCTCGCGGCCGCAGGCGCTGGCGGTCACGGGCGGGTTCCTTGCCGTTTTGGTCAGCACCGATCTGCCGCGCACGCCGCTGCTGATCCTGGGCGGCGCCTGCCTCGGCATCTCTCGCATTCTTCTGCAAAGCGAAAGCCAGAAGAAACAAGCGGCCGCCAAGGAGGAGGCGGCCCCCAAGCCGCCTCCGGAAGAACGCATCGAAGACTACCTCGCCGTCGATCCCATGGAGATTGAAGTCGGCGTCGGGCTGATTCGCCTGGCCGACCCTAAGCGCGGCGGCGACTTGCTGGAACGCATTCAGCGAGTCCGCCAAAGCGTGGCCGCCGAGATCGGCATCATCATGCCCAAGGTCCGCATTCGCGATAACATGCGGCTGGAGGCCAACGAGTACCGCATCAAAATCGCCGACATGCCGATCGCCCACGACCAGGTCGAGCCGGGCATGCTGCTGGCGATTGATTCGGGCTTCACCAGCGGCCCCATCGACGGCATCCCCACCCGCGACCCAGCGTTCGGCGCCGACGCCAAGTGGATCCACCCCGGCCGCAAGGACGAGGCGGAACTACTGGGCTTCACGGTCGCCGAGCCGGGCGCGGTGATCGCCACGCACATGACCGAGGTCTGCCGCCGCCACGCCGACGAGATCCTCACCCGCGACGCCACCAAGCACCTCGTCGACGAACTGAAGGCGACGCAGCCGACGGTGGTCAACGAGCTCATTCCCGGCGTCATGTCGCTGGCTGAAGTCCAGGCCGTGCTTCAGCTTTTGCTCCGCGAGCAAGTCTCGATCCGCCAGCTTGGACTCATTCTCGAAACGCTCGGCGACTACGGCCCGCGAACCAAGGATCCGATCCTGCTGGCCGAATACGTCCGGCATCGGCTCGCCCGGCAGATCTGCACCCGCTACCGCGACGGCGAAGGTCGCCTCCACGTCATCGCCCTCGACCCGGCGATGGAAGAACGCATCCGCGCCGGCTTCGACCACAACGAACGCGGCATGTTCATTCGCATGAGCCCGCAAGCCGTCGACGCCACCTGCCAGGCGATCGCGACCGAAGTGCAAAAGCTTACCAACGGCGGCCACGCACCCATCGTACTGGTCAGCCCGCAGATTCGCGCGGCGCTAAAACAAATCACCGAAAACCAACTGCAAAGCCTCGTCGTGCTCAGCTTCAACGAAGTCACCCGCGATACGCAGGTCGTAACTCTCGGCCTGGCCGCCGACGGATAGCGAAGGAGCGGCCGGCGACTGGCGATCAGTGATCGGTGACCAGGAAATGCCGTTACGTGCCAGGACATCTCACATCTCACAGCCCACAGCCCACAGCCTATTTCCCGCCATGGATATCAAAACTTTCCGCGCCAAAACGATGCCGCAGGCCCTCGACCTCGTCCGTCGCGAGCTGGGCCCCGAGGCGATGGTGCTGCACACCCGTGAACTGCACGGCGGGCTGCTGGGCCGCATGTTCCGAGGCCGTTCGTACGAGATCGCCGCCACGCCCTATCCGCCTCCGGCGAACCGGGCGGCCCGCGGTGAGAATAGCGAGCCGCGAGGGCGCGAATCCGTGCAACAGCAAACGCCCGCGATCCAGCCGACGCCCGCCCTCGCCCGGGAAGGGCCAGCGCGGGGGGCCCGCTCGCTGGAGGGCCCGCCAACCCAGCCGCGATTCGTTCACATCGACCCGTCCAACATCGACGCGCAAATCGCCGAGCTACAGTCGCTCGTCGAGCAGCTCCGCGCCCGCACGGCCGAATCGCCGTCGCATAACCTTCCGCCGGCGCTGCAGAATCTCCTTAACGAGCTGGGCGAAGCCGAATTCGAGGAACCCTTCGCCTGCGAACTGCTCGACCGCGTCCGCCGCGATCCCGCGCTCGATCCGCGCGACCTGCGCGCGGTCCGCGCTCGCCTGGTCCAGGAGATCGAGAACGAACTGACGGTTTCCGGACCCATTCGAGCCGCCACCGGGGCCGGTCGCATCGTCGCCCTGGTAGGTCCCACCGGCGTAGGCAAGACGACCACCATCGCCAAGCTGGCAGCCAACTACCGACTTCGCGACAACCGCCGCGTCGGGCTGATCACCGTCGACACCTACCGCATCGCCGCGGTCGAGCAGCTCCGCACGTACGCCGAGATCATCGACCTGCCGATGGAAGTCGTCAGCACGCCGCGGGAGGTCCGCGAAGCGGTCGAGCGGATGCGCGACTACGACCTGATTCTCATGGACACCGCCGGCCGGTCGCCGCGCGACGAGGTCCGCATCCGCGAGCTGCGCACGATGCTCGCCGAAGCCCGCCCCGACGAGGTCCATCTCGTGCTGAGCTCTGCGGCGTCGTCGCGGGGACTTACCGCGGCGGTCGACAACTTCGCCCCGGCTGGCGTCACGTCCTTGATCATCACCAAGCTCGACGAGGCTACGGGCCTGGGAGGCCTGGTCACGCTCGCTCGTCACAGCCGCCTGCCGCTGAGCTATCTCACCAACGGCCAGAACGTGCCGGACGACATCACCGTCGCCGAGCGGCGACAACTGGCGCGAATGATCCTCGGCCTGGAAGCGACAAGCGGACAGTGGCCAGCAGACAGCGGGCAGTAATTGCGGCGCCAAGCCAAGGCGCCTTTTCAGCCGCCCACGTATCAGCACGAGCAACTACACCCACCACCCGCTACTCCTCCCCCCAATGCACGACCAGGCCGATCAACTCCGCCAGCTCGTCCGCGCCACGCTCGCGGCCGACGCCGCGCTTCAGCCTGGTGCGCCGATCGTGACCCTCAGCGGCAGCCAGGCGGGCGCCGGCGCCACCGCCGCTGCTTGCTGCCTGGCCCGCGAGCTGGCCCGCCTGGGCAGGCAGGTCATCCTCATCGACGCCGCCATCGCTCTGCAACATTCCTCCGCGGCCGCCACCGCCTTGCTGGCGCGGCGGCGCCCCCGCCCGCGGGCAACCCTTGCCGACGTGCTCGCCGGCGGGCGACGCGCGGTCGAAGCCCTCGCGCTGACGCACGACGATGGACTGCGGCTGCTGGCTGGCTGCCCGGCCGAGGCTGCGCCACCCCTCGATCGCCGCGCCGTCGAGCGCTTCAGCGCCGAGCTGGCCGCCCTCAGCCGCGAGGCCGACGTGTTGATAATCGACGCCGGCCACGGCATGAACGCCTGGATCGACCGCCTGTGGCAACTGGCCCGCCAGGTGCTGCTGGTGACGACGCCCGACGACCCGTCGTTCCTCGAAGCCTACGCCGTCGTCAAACTCGCACAGCACGAGCAACTCGAAGGCAAGCTGCGACTGGTGCTCAATCGCGCGGCCGACGGCGACCTCGCGACCCTCGGTCGCCGCTTCGCCGAGACCTGCCAGCGGTTCTTGTCGCTGACGCCCCATTCGGCGGCAGCATTGCCGGCATGGCAGCGCAACGGCGCCGGCAGCGCCGACGGATCGTTCGTCCGCGCCGTCCGCCTGCTGGCCGCCGACGTCGCCTGCGATTTCCGCGTCTCGTCGCTACGGCTGTTGCGCCCGCGTCCTCGCTCGCACGCCAGTGCTAGCCAACGAGTCCGCTAGTCTCGTCAAGATCTCTCGCCGAGGCGCGAAGGCGCAAAATGTACCCGCGGCGCCCTTCAGCCTTCATCCTCCCTGCGCACCCTAACGACGACGCGAGAGACCAGAATTCTCTACTTTGCTCTTCAAGCTCAGAACCAGTTATGCCGATAACTCCTCACAGTCGTCCCGCGTCCCCGCGACTGTCAAACTGGCGCAATTGCATCAGCTTTAACGACAACGGGAAGGATCGCCTGTGGCTCGCAAGTACGCCGCCATCATGGCTTCCGTGGGGATGACGCTCGTCTTACTGCGCGCGCTGCACCGCGGCGGAGGCCTCGAAGCGGCGCTCACCTCCGGAGTCGTCTGGATGGTCACGTTCGGCGTCGTCGGCTACCTGCTGGGGTCGATCGCCCGCGCGACGGTCGACGACTCCGTCCGCCAGAGCATGCAATACGAAATCGCAATCGCCTACGGCCGCGGCCCTGGCGCAGGTCAATCGGAAACTAGCGAGAACGGATTCTCGAACAAGAAATAACCGCCGCAAGCGCCCAGTAGCCGCGGCTCAACGAGCCGCCGCAGCGCGATCGCGGCAGTCATCACGGAGGATGGCATGGCGACGATGATGTTGGCTCCCTCGAGGAAGTACTCCGCTGAAGACATCGCGGAGGTGTGGGACCAGTTCAAGAAAGACCCCAGCCGCAAAGAGCTTCGCAACAAGCTCATCGAACACTACCTGCCGCTGGTCAAGTACAACGGCGAGCGCATCTGGCAGCGCTTGCCCGACGGCGTCGAACTCGACGACCTCATCTCGGCGGGCGTCTTCGGCCTGATGGACGCCATCAACGCCTTCGACATGAACCGCGGCGTGAAGTTCGAGACCTACTGCGTTCCGCGGATCCGCGGCGCCATGCTCGACGAGCTTCGCAGCATGGACTGGGTTCCGCGGCTGGTTCGGTCCAAGGCCAGCAAGCTCAACGAAAGCCTCAAGACGCTCGAGGCGGCGCTGGGCCGCACGCCCAATGAAAACGAACTGGCCGAGCACATGGGCGTCTCGGTCCAGGAAATGGAGAAGCTCATCGCCGACGCCAGCGCGGTCAACCTCATCAGCCTCAACAAGAAGTGGTACGAGACCGACAGCTACAAGGATGTCCGCGAGATCGACATCCTCGAGGACAAAAAGGGCGAAGACCCGACCCGCCGCATCCAAAAATCCGATCTCATGCGGCTGGTCACCAAGGGGCTCAACCGCAACGAGCGGCTGATCATCATCCTCTATTACTACGAAGAGATGACGATGAAGGAGATCGGCGCCACGCTCGACCTCTCCGAGAGCCGGGTGAGCCAGATGCACAGCGCGATCGTCCAGCGCCTGCAAGGCCAGCTAGGCCGCCGGCGGCCGGAATTCGGAACGTAACCGCGGGCGAGTCGCTGGTGCGACTCGCATTTCACAGAGGTAATCACGCGCTACAATCGGCGTGCGTTCCCCCGATAAGCCGGCGCACTGGTCGCCGGCTGTTTCTTTGCGCGTCCGCTTCCGGTCGCCTTCGTCGCAGGGACCGCCGGGGCGCCATGTCTACGGTCCGCGCGGACACGCGCGCTCGAATCGCGTTTGAACAACCGACTGCCCCCAGCGTCGCCAGCGCCGTTTCTTGACCCTGGCACGCCGGTCGTGGTGTAATGGGTGCAGGAGGAAGCGACGTTGTCCGACCCTCCCCCACCGGCGCCGATACTCCACTCTCGGGCGCAAGCTGAGAATGCCGACCGAAAGCAATCGTCGCGTAGCTCGTGCGCGGCTTCGTTGCAATCAACTTCGCGACTCGACTGAAGGGGATGCGGATACTGAAGGCCGCCGCCCGGCCTCATAGGATGTCAATCAACATGAACACGCGACGCGCTGATTCGCTTGCTCGTCTACCTCTTATGGCCCGTCTGCACGGGACCAGTTTCGCGTCAGTGCTCGCCGTGTTGGCGACCTGGTGCCATTCGACTCTTGCCGAGGTAGTTTACGCGCCTGACACCGTGATCATCGCGACGAGCACGAACTCTTACACTAGGCCCCCCAACCTCTTTGGAGACCCTGCAATACTTGGATACTATAGTGACGTACGTTTCGACGGCGGCATTTATCACGGAGCTCCAGTATCGGTTCCCTCTTCAGGATACACCGTCGTACATGGCGGCACCGCAGTGGTACTTGCCCAAGCTGATCACGTTGTGATCCGCGGCGGCGAATTTGTCGGCGGATCGGTAATAACGAACAATGTTCCGTTGGATAGAGTAAGCGCCGGCGCCGCCATTTCGGCCAGCCGTTACGCCAAAGTTTCCATCTACGGAGGCAGGTTTGTCGGCGGCGTCGTCAGTGCGACAGAGACGCCAACGCCCGAGGAGTTGGCTAATCGGCAGGCCTCCATCGAGTTTAGTAGTGATGATCAGACCTCGCTCGACATCTACGGCGGTGAATTCGTTGGAAAGGTGTTCCGAGCGATAGGGCGCGAGAGCGCCTTGAGAATTAACGGACGGAACATGAGCATCGATCCGCCGCTCGTCACATTCCCTAACCCAACGCGTTATTATGTCGAGAGCGAATTCACGATTTCCGGCGAGTATTTGGATGGCACGCCGTTCTCGATCAACGTCGAAACACTTGGCGTTAATAGAAAAAAGGTGCAAATTAATCCTACTTCCATCGCATTCGGAAGCTTCGTTCCGGAGCCCGGCGGGGGGACGCTAATCCTATCCGCCCTCGCTCTCCTGCACGCCCATAAGCGAAACAAGGCCAAATCGCCGGCCGCCGCAGCCGCGGCTCTACGAGCCGCCGGAGCGGGGTGACAAAGCCGTATGCCGTTGCCGCTCCGGCCGCTGGTTGAGCGGCGGCTAGCGGACAGTGTGCCAGCCGCCTCAGCCAGCGGCCCTGGGGGGTTTCCTTGACTTTCCACCCCCGGCGCGGTGCAATAGACATAGTCGGCGCCGCATCTTCTCAGGGGTAAACCAATCGCGCC
>JADLBW010000258.1 GCA_020847515.1 Pirellulales bacterium
AGACCACACTGCACAAACCCATACTATTGCTGCCGCCGCCCGTGGCAGAGGAGCAGCGTCGGCGCCTAATCGGGGTAGTGCCGGCATCCATAATGCCGCCGCCAATCGATGGCGGCGGCAGCAGCCAGGCGGCTGGTCTCATGACTGTCGCCCAGATGCAGATAGCCCACGTTGCGGCCGGGTGACGCGCCCTGACGTACTCGGAAGGACGAGGCCTGGCCCACCTACGTCCGCTGAATGACGAGCGTCGGACGCGGACAAGTAGGCGATGTCATCGGAGAACTCGATCAGCATCAGGGACGACTGGGGCCGCCACCCGACGACGCCACGGCGGGCAATCCGCGCGAACAGTTACGGCTGAGGCGCGGCTATCTGGAAAACAACCGTCAGCGAATGCACTACGACGAGTATCGTCGCCAAGGTCTGCCGACAACCAGTGCCTGGATAGAGTCGGCCGTGAAGGAGATGAACTGCCGGGTGAAAGGCACCGTAATGTTCCGGAACAATCCCGACGGTACCGAACCGATCCTCCACATTCGCGCCGCCGCCCTCAGCGACGACGACCGCCTCCCCCGCTTCCTCGCCCGCCGAAGCGGCCGCGCTATCCTCCGCCGTCCCGCCCCTGCCAACCAAGCAGCCTAACAATGGCAAACATTGACATGCACCCGGGGTCCTCCCTGCTGTGTGCAAATGCCGCCGACCGTAGCGTTTTTCGCCGCCGCTTGTTATAAAAGCCTGTTTGAACAACCGTTTTCGCCGCTACCTAACCACCGTTTTTCGCTGCTACCTGGGGAGCCTGCCGTGGCCAATCCGCTCAAAATTCCTGTTCTTCGCTGGGGCAAGCCGTACGAGTCGCTCGAGGTCGATGAGGTCAAGCACTTTATCAGCGGCGAGGCGATCGCCCAGGTCAGCCAGGCCAACGGCGGGATCATCGGCCGCGACATGCGGTCGGCCCAGCGGGCTCGCGACGTGCTGCGGCAGATTCCGATCGGCGATCTGATCGAGAAGATGAAGACCGTGGCGGACCTGTATGAAAAAGGGACGCTGCCGCTGGGCGACGGAACGCAATCGCCCGACGATTTCGCCCATCAACAGTCGGCCAGCACCGGCCTGCCCGAGCACATGTGCCAAATGAACATGACGAAGAACGCCTTCGTCCTGCGCAACATGGGCAAAATCCTCGACTGCCTCACGCGCGGCCTGAATCTTGACATTCTCACCAAGGGCTACGGTGAGGAAGGGCGCGGCGTGATCGTCAGCTATCAGGCGCAAGCGCCGGTCCTCTCGGCGGTGTTGCCGTCGAACTCGCCGGGCGTGCATACGCTCTGGCTGCCGGTCATTCCGCTGCAACTGGGCCTGGTGCTCAAGCCCGGTCCGCAAGAGCCGTGGACGCCGTACCGCATGGTCGCCGCTTATACGCAGGCGGGCATTCCGCCGGAGGTGTTCGGCATTTATCCGGGCGGCGCGGAGGCCGGGGCGGCGGTGCTGGAGCACTGCACGCGAGCCATGATCTTCGGCGGCACGGCAACAGTCGAGCGCTACAAAGGGAACCCGCGGGTGCAGGCCCACGGGCCGGGCTTCAGCAAGATTCTGCTCGGCGACGACGAGGTCGATCACTGGGAGAAACATCTCGATCTGATGGCCGAGAGCATCTATATCAACTCGGGCCGCGGCTGCATCAACTGCTCTGGCATCTGGGCCTCGCGTCACACCAAGGAAATCGCCGCGGCCCTGGCCGAGCGCCTCGGCCCGATCGAGGCGCTGCCGCCGGAAGATCCGCAGGCGGGGCTGGCCGCCTTCACCGTGCCGGGCCAGGCCAAGGCGGTCTGGGGCATGATCGAAACGGACCTGAAGGAAAACGGCGTGACCGACATGACGGCAAAGTTCGGCCCGCGGCTGGTCGAGCGCGAGCGCTGCGACTACCTGCGGCCGATGATCGTGCATTGCCCGTCGCACGAAGCGGCGATCGCCAAGAAGGAATACATGTTCCCGTTCTCGACCGTCGTTCAGTGTCCGGAAGAACAGATGCTCGCTGCGATCGGCCCGACGCTCGTCTGCACCGCCATCACGAAGAACGAACAGCTCATCCGGAAGCTCAGCGACGCCATCCACATCGACCGCCTCAACATCGGCCCGCTTCCCACGACAAAGCTCAACTGGCTCCAGCCGCACGAAGGGAGCATCATCGATTTCCTGTTCCGTAGCCGAGCGTATCAGGTGGCGTAGGACGGGCGAAGCGGTCACAGGTCAGTTGCAAGTTGCAAGTAGAGCCCGGCTACCGGCCACTCCACGGAGAAGCATTGACTTAACGGTGGAACGGAGAGCAGCCGTGCGCAGTCTGACGATCGTCGCTATCATCGGCGTCTTGCTGACGCCGAGCCCCAGTCCAGCGGCCAAGCCTCCGTTGCCGGAGCATTTTGTTTTCGGCAATGTTCGGGTCTTTTATACGACCGTGGGGACGTCGGCGGTTCCGCTGGCCGACGTAGATGGTAATTCGGCTCCGGATCATGTCGAGGACATTGCGAAGCATGTCTGGGCGGCCCAGCAGTTGTTTTGCGGTGTTTTGGAATTCCCGGATCCGCGGAAGAGCGAACGCTATCCGGGGCTAACCTGCGTGGAGGTTCGAATCTGGGACCGGAGCGAGATTGGAGGGATAAACGGCGTTGCGTTCGAGAGTTCGCAGCGCGCCCGTTCCATTCCGGGAGGAGCGCCTGGCGATCGCGCGGTATTGATGTCGATCGGCAGGCATGTGGACGCACGAAAAAATATCACGCCCGCCCACGAATTTTTTCAGTAGCAATCATTCCGAATGCTTCTGAGGCGTGAAAACTGGCGTCGATCCGCGGCGTGAAAGCGGGTTCATCCGCAGGATGTGTGCGATCCTCCATCTATCGCGTGCGGGCAGCGGACTGGGACGGCTGCTGGGGTCCAGGGAGACGACTGGCCTTTGGATGAGCAAGGAAATCGCTCCGCGGCGCCGAAAACGCCCAAGAGACACTCGCTTCTGACCGCCGAAAAACCCATACGCCGTCAGCACCGCCCGGTACCGGCCGCGCCGCGAAAGTCACCCGCACTGTGAGAAATGGGGGCTTAGCCGGCGAGCGCGACAGATCGTGGTTTATGCGGCAAAACCAGAGCCTGCAGCACTTCGGCGGTTGATGATTGCAGCCCGAACCT
>JADLBW010000259.1 GCA_020847515.1 Pirellulales bacterium
GAGCTGGAAACCACCCGTCGGCTTGAGCCCCGGCGTCGTCAGACTGACGAGCACAATGGGGTCGAGCGTGGTCTGCAGCTGCTGGGCCCCGCGGAGCTTGAGCAGCGGCGAGTTCAGCGTCAGGTTGCCGCCGATGACGAGGTGATCGTTGTCGGCGCCGGGCGTTTTATAGGGGGCGTTGATGTCGATGACGAGCGACGAGCCGGAATCGAACGTGGCGTTGCCCATGACGACAAGATTGCCCGCCTCGTCGCCGCCGTAGCCCATGTTGACCGTTCCCCCCGGAAGCACGTGCAAGTCGGACGCGGCCCGTCCGTTGCCGCCCAGGGTCACGCCATTGCCAACGACGAGCGTCGAAGTCGTCACCGATGGCGTAAGGGGGGGCTGCGCGGGGGGCGGCGCGAGATAGAACGTACCGCCGACAAGCGTGACGCTGGCCCCCGGCAACGTCGTCGCCGCCGTCTCGAGGCGCGTGACGTCGCTGGTGAGCAGCCACTGCGAGCCGCTCGACTTCGCGGCCGATCTCGGCGCGTCGAATCCCAGCGGAGCGACCGCGCTGCCAATCGTCCCGCCCGCCTCAAGCTGCAAGCGGCCCCCCGTCCCTACCTGCGCGTGCGAAGCGTTGTCACTCGACAGAATCGAACCGGTCGGCGAGCGAATCGCGACGTTCGCTCCCCGCAGGATCGCTGCCGGCTGAAACGACACATCGCCCGTTTCGGCGACAAGCGACAGATTGTTGGCCGCGGTCGCCACGCCGGCTGCGATGCTATCGACATGGATCGGCCCATTCACCGCGTCGATCAGCACGCTGCGGCCCGTCGTTGTCGAGCCCAGATCGGCCAGAGAGCTAAACGCAATCCCGCCGGGATCGGCCACTTTAAGCGTCACATCGCCCGAGGCCTTCAGATGCCAGCTATCGTCGGCCAGGGTGGCGACGTTCACGTTGAGCGGCGAAAGCGTGCCCGTCGTCGTGAACGAAATGTCTTTGTTGGCGGCGCTGGTGATCGCTTGCACGACGTTCAGCGCATCGGGAGACGATATATAAATGTTGCCCATGCCGGCCGTTGCTGACACGTTCCCCCCTCCGGCCAGCACGATCAGCGGCTGAACAGGCGTGCCGATTCCCGTGCCGGCTGTGAGCTGAATCGGCCCGTTGGCGGCGCTCGTATCCAGATCGACCGCCGCGCTGCCGCTGCTGGCGATCGAGCGGCCGGCGCTCAATATTGCGCTGGCCGCCTTCAGCGCGCCGCCGCTACCGGCGAAGTCGATGTCGCTCGTCGCGCCGCCGGCGGTGAGCGTTAACAGGTCATCGGCCACTCGAAACTGGCTGACGTCATCCAACAGCAGCGAGCCGGCTTGCGTGGCGAGCGAGACGTTTGCTCCCGCGGCGAGGGCTTGTAGATTTTTGATCTGGCTGCCGCGGAGGATTCCGCCGGCGACCAAGGTTATGATGTCGCCCGTCGTGGCTTTTAGCGACAGGTCGCCCGTACCAACAGCGACGGCCAGCGGATTGGCCCCCTGGCCGATCGAAGCCGCGGTCACCGAGACAGCGCCGCTGGCGGCGCTGGTATCGATATCGACGGCCGCCGTGCCGCTTTGAATTCCGCCGTCGAGCGTCGCGGTGAACGACGCGGCAGCGATGGCGCTACTGCCGCTGAAGACCAGATCGCCGGCGCTCGTGGCGACGTTCCAGGCGTCGTTCCCCGCGCTCGAGGCGACAACGCTGATCGTGCCGGCCGCATCGATGCGCACCGTTTGCACGCCGGCGCCGCTCATGACCGCGTCAAGCTGCAAGGCTGCCGGCGATTGTAAATAAACGCCGCCGCTCACCGTCGTCGCTCTGACAGAACCAAGCGCGCCCGTCTCGACCGAAAGCAGCGTCGCCACCGTGCCGATGCCGCCATCGGCTGCTAGAACGATCGATCCGGTCGTCGTCAGTAGGTCGGGCGAATTGCCGCCGCCGTGAACGAAGCCGCTGGCCGTGAGCGTAATGCTCTGTCCGGCAAGCTGCATGGCGGGCGAAATGGTGATGTTGCCCGCCGCCCCGGCAGCCGACAGTACGATCTTGTCGTCGGCCAGCGAAGCCGGCGCGGCGTCGATCGTCAGCGAGCCCGATCGCAGGGCCAGGCTGAAGGTTTTCCCCGTGCCGCTCATGTTGAGCGAGGTGAACTGGCTCAGCGACAGATCGCCCGAAGAAACCGCCAGATAGGCGTCGCCGCTGCTCGACAGCGACAACGGCCCGGCACCCGGATGGATCACCAGCGGCGCAGCGCTTTGGCCGACGCTCGCCGCGCTTAGTGAGATGAGTCCGCTGGCGGCCGATGTGTCGATATCGGCCGCGCCGCTGCCGCTCCCTTGAATCGCACCGGCTGTGCTGGCGAGCGTCACCGCGGAGGCAGTGATGCGCGCGGCGGGGCCAAAAGCAATGTCGTTTTGCGCCTTGAGCGTGAGCAGGTCGTTGCTGGTCCAGGCGGTCGTGAGGTTCAATGCGCCGCCGCTAGTAAGCTGGATGACCTGCGAGCCGGGATCTTGGGCGTCGATATTGCCGAGATTCAAGTCGCCAACGCTCGTCAGGAAAATATCGCCCGCCACGCCGGTGGTCGTGGCGCTGACCAGTCCATTGCCGCTGCTGATGACCAGCGGCTGCAATAGGCTGCCGATCGGTCCGCCGCTTTGCAAAGTGATCGCTCCGTTGGCCGCGGACGTGTCGATCGCGGTGCCGGCGCTTAAGGTGCTGATGCTGCCGTCGGCGACGATGTTCACGCTGGCGGCGACGAGCGCCGCGCTGCTCAGAATGACATTGCCGGTCAGGCCGCGGGCTGCGAGAAAAAACGAATCGCCCGTGAAGTTCGTGGCGATGCCGCCGATGCCGCCAAGGTCGATCGAGCCGTTTTGGGCGATGAGCTGGATCGTCGCGCCGCTGGCCGGGGCGACGAATGTTCCGCCCGCCAGGCGGCCGCCCGTCAGATCGCCGCTGGCCAGAGCCAGCGACAGATCGCCCGTCGCCGCCGCCGAGTCGAGCGTGCCCGTTAACCCCGGATCGACGACGACCGGGTTGGCCAGGCTGCCGATCGAGCCGCCGTGCAATACGAGCGTGCTCAACAGGCCAGTCTGGGCGAAATCGACCGCGGCCGTGCCGCTGGCGATGTTTCCGAGAGCTTGGACGCTCGAAAATACGCCGGCGGTCAGCGTCACGTTGCCGACGAGCGACAGATTGCCCGCCGCATTGAGTTGCCAATCGTCGTTCGTTGTGCTCGCAGCGACGACCGCCAGATTGCCCCCCGCTTGAATCGACACAGTCTGCTGCAAGAGGCCGGTCACGACCGGGCCGAGGTTCAAATCGCCCGGCGAGCTGATATAGATTGAGCCTCCGGTGGAACTGGCCGAGAGCGTGCCCGCGCCAGAGCTGACCTTCAGCGGATTGGCCGCCGCGCCGATGCCGCCGCTGGACGACAGGTCGATGTTGCCGCCGGCAAGCGACGTGTCGATGTCGGTCGTCGCCGCGCCGCTGCGGGTGATCGTGCCGAGCGCATTGATCGTCACCGAACCTGCCGTGAGCGTCCCGCCGCTGAACGCCACGTCGCCGCTGCTGGCGATCGCAAAATGATCGTCGGCCGTATTGGCGGCAAGGCCCGCCGTGCTATCGACGGTGAAGTCTCCGCCGGCCGATTGCAGGGCCACAGTCGCGCCCGCCTGGGCCACAGAAAGCTGCTGAATCTGGCTCGTCGCCACCGCGCCGACGAACGCCACCGCCACATCGCCCGCAGAGGCGATGATTTCGACCGGCCCCGCGCCCGGCTTGATCGCCACGGGATTGGCGATGCTGCCGACGGCCTGGCCGGCCAGGTGAATGAGGCCGCCATTGGCGCTGGTGTCGATCTGCGTGCCGGTTGCCGCGGCGACGACCTTGCCGCTGGCACCCAGCGTGGCGCTGGCCGCGACGAGCGGCGCAGCGGCGGACAACGTAATGTCGCCGCCCCCTGCGGAGAACGTGAAGGCGTCGTTCTGGGTATTGGCGTCGAACTGCGACGTCTGACCGAGCGTTACGCCTCCGCTGGCCGCACCGAGCGAAATCGTCGCCCCGTTTTTCGCCGCGCTGAGTGTCGTGATCTGGCTGGTCAAGAGATTGCCGCTTGCCAGCAGCACGAACACGTCGCCGCTCGTCGCCGTGAGTTGCAGTGCGCCCGCGCCCGGTTTGACGAGCAGCGGATTGACAGCCGAGCCGAGATTGGCCGCGCTCAGTGCAATCGTGCCGTTGGCGGCCGAGGTGTCGGCGATCGGCGTCGCCGAATTGGTAGTGACATTTCCTGCCGCGCTGAGCGAGACGCTGCGCGCGGTGAGCGTGCCGCCGGTGAAGGCAATATCGCTGCCCGCGCCGCTGGTTTGGAGCACAAGGTCGTCATCGACTGTGTTGGCGTTGAAGCCAGTCGTGTTGTTGACCATCAGCGAGCCGGCCGTCGTGGCAAGGCTGATCGTCTGCCCGACGCCCGTCGCGCTGAGCGTCAACTGGCTGGTGCTGAGGGCTGCGTCGAACTCGGCATAGATCCCGCCGGCCGCCGCGCTGAGACTGGCCGTGCCGCCAGCGATCGACAGCGCCAAAGGATTGGCCGCCGTGCCGAGCGCCGCACCGCTCAAGCTGATTGCCGGCGCAGCGCCCGCGGCGACGAAATCGCTCGTCGCCGTGCCGCTGGTGATATTGCCGGTGGCTTGGATGTTGGAGAACTTGCCGGCGGTGAGCGTCACATTGCCGACGACCGCCAGGTTGCCGCCGCTGGTAAGCTGCCAGTCGTCGTCGGTGATGCTCGAGGCCGCGATCGACAGCTCGCCGCCCGCTGAAACCGACACGGTCTGTTGGCCCGCGCCGGTCGTAATCTGCCCCAGCGTCAGCACGCCGGGCGAGTCGAGATAAATCGAGCCGCCGCTCGAATCGGCCGATACCGCGCCGCTCAGAGCCTGCACGCGAATCGGTTCGGCTGCCGTCCCAATGCCAGCGGGGGCTGTGAGAGAAATTGTCCCGCCGGCGGCCGCCGTATCGAGATCGACCGCGGCCGCACCGCTGCTTTCAATCGTCGTCGCCGCGCCGAGCGTTATCGACGCGGCTGTCAGTGTGCCGCCGCCCAGGGCGATGCCGCCGGCCGACGCGAGTTGGAAATTGTCGTCGGCCGTGTTGGCGTCGAAATTCGAGGTGTCATCGACCGATAGATCACCGCTCGTCGTCGCCAAGCGGATCGTCTGTCCACTGGCGGCGGCGGCCAACGCCAGCCGGCTCGTGCTGATGGCCGAGTCGAACTCGGCATAGATCCCGCCGGTCGCGGCATTAAGGCTTGCCGCACCACTGCCGATCGACAGGGCCAGTGCGTTCCCGGCCGTCCCCAAGCTCGCGCCGCTAAGTGCGATCGCCGGCGCGGGCCCCGTAGCGACAAAATCGCTTGCCGCCGTGCCGCTGATGATATTTCCGGTGGCTTGAATACTCGAAAATTTCGCGGCCTTCAGCGCCACATTGCCGACGAGCGACAGGTTGCCGCCGGCGACCAGGCTCCAGTCGTCGTCGGTGGTGCTGGAAGCGGCGATGTTGAGATCGCCCCCCGCCGAGACGGAAACGGTCTGCTGTCCTGCGCCGGTCGTCAGTTGGCCGAGCGTCAGAGTCGCCGGCGAGCGGAGAAAAATGTTACCGGCTGTCGCATCGGCCGAGACGATGCCGCTCCCGGCTTTCACGCGAATCGCGTCGGCGGCCGATCCGATCTGAGTCGGCGCAGTGAATGAAATTGCGCCGCTGGCGGCCGATGTGTCGATATCGACCGCCGCCGGGCCGCTATGGCTGATCGTGGTCGCGGCGTCGAGAGTCACGCTGGCGGCGGCCAGCGTGCCGCCGCTGAAGTCGATGCCATTGGCCGAGGTCAACGAAAGGTGGTCGTTGGCCGTGTTCGCATCAAAGCCCGCCGTGCTATCGATCAGAAAATCGCCGCTCGTCGTCGTCAGTTGGATGGTCTGCCCAATGCCGGCGACGCTGGCCGTAAGCTGGCTCGTGGCGGTGTTGCCGCCAAAATCGACGTACATTCCGCCGCTCGTCGCGGCGAGCTGAGCGTTGCCGCTGCCCAGCGACAGAGCCAGGGGATTGGCCGCCGCGCCAAGCTGTGTGCCGCTGAGCGAAATCGTGGCCCCCATCCCGGTGACCGTAATGTCGCTCGACTGATTGCCGCCGCTGATCGCGCCGGCCGAACCGATGGCGACGTTCGAGCCAAAGATGGTCGCCGCGCCGAGCGTAACGCTGCTGCCGCTAATCGTGACCTGGCCCGCACCGGCGTTCAAATCGTCGCCAATCGTCACGGTGCCAGTTTGGGTGAGCGTGATGTCGCCGCCGAGCGTATCGACGATGCCGAGCGTGTTGTCGAAATCGACGCCGCTGGCTTGCAGCGTGCCTCCCGAGGTAAGGATGTCGGCGGCAATCGTCACGTGACCGCTGCCGCCCCCCTGATTCGCATTGAGCTGGATGTTCAGATTGCCAGTGAGGCACGTGATCGAAGCCTGCACGTCGATATTGTTTTCGGCATTGAGCGTGAGTGTGCGCGTCAAAGCGCCCAGGGCGGCGACGATCGGGTCTGCTACCGTCAGATTGCCAGCGCCCGCCCCGCCGCTGCCGGTCGTCAGCGTCACGTCGCTCAAGAGCAGGGCGTCCTCGATCGTACTCGGCTTGATCGTCGAGGTTGCGGCGTCGGACGTGAAATTGCCGCTGCCATCGACCGCTCCCGTGCCGCTATTGGTGATCGTCAAGTCGTAGGGATCGAGCAGCCACTCTCCGGCCTGGCCGCCGGCGCTGGAAGCATCGGGGGCCGCAGCGACGTACAGATACCGCTTTCCGGAGGTTTCGATGAAGCCGCCGCTGCCGCTGGCCGCGCCGCGGGCGTGCAAATTGCCCGAACCAGCAACGATCGCCGCGCCGTCGGCCCAGACGACGATCGTCCCGCCGTCGCCGCTGTGAGTCGCGCTGGCGTCGATCGATGCGGTCGCCGCGACGAGCGTATTGGTCGCCCGACGAACGAGCGGATCCTGCCCGTGCGCACTGCCGCCGACGAGCACCGTGCCGCCACGCGCCGCGCCGCTGGCGTCGATCGCAGCGCCGTCCAGCAGCTTCACGCTCTGGCCGAGGAGATGCACCGTGCCCCCTTGGCTCGTGCTGGAGGCAACCGCCGTGCTGGAAACATCGATCCGGCCGTGAACCTGGAGCGTGCCGCCAGTGCCCGCATCGAGCCGGACGAAGCCGCCGCCGTCTTGAATCAACCCGCCGGCGGATACGATGAGCGAGGACTGAGCGGCCAGATCAATCGTCGCTGCGTGCGCTGTTACAGTGCCGCTGACGATGATCTCGCCCGCCTGAGCGCGAAATGAAGCGTTGCCGATTGCGACATTGCCAGATATCTCAAGCTGGCCGCCTGCGCCCGCGTCGAGCGACAGGCTGCTCGTGGGCATGGCAAACGTCACGCTGGTTCCCAGCGACGTCATTAAACTTGCCAAGCCGCTATTCGCCGTGCCATCGCCGGTGAGCGTCGCCGTGGTCTGGTTGCCGCCTATTAAGAACGTGCGCGTTGGGGCGGCGACCTGATCCACGATCTGAACTGTGCCGGCCGTCTGCACCTGGAACGAGTTGTCAAGCGCTGTTGCCTGATTCGCCACCGCCTGGTTCACCGTCGCTAGAATAACGGTCGCGCCGCCGGCCGCGATGCGGTAATCGACGTTTGTCGCCGCACCGCCGGCGAGCGTCAATTGGTTCTGGCCCGCGCCGCCATCGAAAGTAAGCGCCTTAGCGGCCGAGCCGCTTGCCAGATCGAGCGTCAACGAATCGTCGCCAGCCCCGGTTTGGACAAATATCTGGCTGCCGTCGATCAGCGAGAGCGGAACGAAAACCGCATGGCTGCCGCTCTTGCTCGCGCCGGCAATGTCGGTCGCCAACGGGCATTCAGGATCGCTGATCTGAAAGCCGCCGCGGGCAGCGTCAAAGCGAATCGTCAGGTTGTCGCGTTGTCCAGCGGCCGATGCATCGTGGATGACCAGATTATGGTTGGCATCGAGCGTCACCAGCGTCGGCGCCGGCGGAGCAGGCGCCGATGCGGCGGTCGTCGATGCCGCCGGCGGAGCAGACGCCGTGGCCCCCGCCGCGGCCGGCGCCGCCATCGCCCCGGCATGAAAAACGCGGCGCTCCTCCAGCACGCGCACCCGCAGCGCAGGGGCTTCGCTGGGCCGCTTCGGCCGCTTTCGTCGCCCGTTTCGGCCGTCGCCCAAAACCAGTGCTCTCAGGCTCAACAGCGCCTGCCACATAATGGCGTCTCCGCTCCCGCACTAACAAAACTCTACCTTCGTTATAGCTTCAGCCGCCCCTACTGGCCGCATAATTGGCACAGATTGCCAGCTCGCAGCCGAAGCGATGGGCGAACGTAGCGGCTGAAGCGGCCGCACGCACTTGTATCGGCCGCACGCATTTGTATCGGAATCCGCGCTGCCTGGCCCCGAGCGCGGCTGCCTCTTCCCCGCGCGCGCCCCTTTCAATCGCTCCGGCAATAGCGGTTGTGCCGGAACGTCCGCGTCTAGCGGTCGTTCCGGTCGTTCCGCACGTGCTGCGAATGATCCAGAGGCGATTTCTGCCGCTCCGACAATATCGCTACGAGCGCCACCTGCGCTCCGACTGTTCCACGACAAATCCTAATTATGCGCCCTACAACCGCTTCCTTCCGGCTGCTGACTTTGTCGGCCTTGACGGCCTGGCTGCTGCCAATCGCTGGGTGCGTCGCCCCGGTCGTAGTTTCGGGCGTCGATCCAGAGGTCTGCCAGATCATCGCTCCCGGCGCTGTCGATCTGCAAGCGGAAGCAAAACGCGATTCTGCGGCGGCCGAAACGCCGGCTAGTGCTCTGGCGGCGGATCCAAACCTCGCTACGAACGCCGCCGAGGAAGCGCCGGCCGAGCCCCGCAAACTCGCGGTGGCCGAACGGCTCGCCGCGGCAGCCGACCGCTCCGCACCCCCTGCTCCGTCGATCGTCGCCGAGCAGTTACCCGTCGCTGAGCAACTGCCGTTTGTCGAATCGATTCCGTCCTCCATCCAGACACAGCCCGCCGGCCATTCGCTGCCGCGGCGCACCGCGCTTGGCCAGCTCCCCATGCAGCCGCACGGCGAGCTTCCTGCATCGTTGCCAATCGCCCCGCGCATCAAGCCGCTCCGCGATATCTCGCTCGACATCGCGCCCCCTGCGCTGCTGAACGACCAGCAGCAGCCGATCGCCCCGCCGACCGACTTTGCGGCAGA
>JADLBW010000260.1 GCA_020847515.1 Pirellulales bacterium
AAGCCTCCACTCGGCGGTCGTCGAAATCATCGTCAAGAAGCATGGCCGCTGCCGCTACACGACCATCCAGAATTGGGCCAACAATATCTACAACCTCGTGACCAAGCGAGCGATGGCCTACGAGGGCGCGCTGATGGAGTGGATCGACGGCAATCTCGGCAGCCGGCTGACCATGAAGTACCCGGCCGTCTACATGATGGAGCCTGGCGCCCGCGGCGAGATCCTGTCGATCGCGTTCGCCTCCAAGGGCCAGCACCAGGACGCCGGCGCCAAAGTCGTGCATGCCGCCCCGCACACCAAGAGCCGCATCATTTCCAAGAGCATCTCGAAGAACGGCGGCCGGGCCAGCTACCGCGGCCTGTGCAAGGTCGAAGACGGCGCCGTCGGGTGCAAGAGCAACGTCGTCTGCGACGCGCTGATTCTGGATCCGCGAAGTCGCAGCGACACGTACCCCTACATCGAAGTCGAAGAGCAGGACGTGCAGATCGAGCATGAGGCGAGCGTCTCGCGCATCGGCGAGGAGCAGCTATTCTACCTCATGAGCCGCGGCCTGACCGAAGCCGAGTCGAGTTCCATGATCGTCAGCGGGTTCATCGAGCCGCTGATCAAGGAGCTGCCGATGGAATACGCCGTCGAGATGAACCGCCTGATCGAATTGCAGATGGAAGGCAGCGTGGGGTAAACCAGCGAAGTTTTTGGCCGGCGCTATGAGCACAGTCACTGATCCCAAAACTGAGCGGCTGATTGCTGAACTCTACAAGGTGGAAGGCAAGGCCGAGATCGTCGATGGGAAAATTGTGCATATGAGCCCGACTGGGTTTGAACCAGGGAACGCGGCGGGCGCCATCTATGTAAGTTTGCGACAGTTCATAAAGGAGGCGGGATTAACGGGCGTCGCGGTACCCGACAATGTTGGCTTTCTAACTGACCTCCCGAACCGCAAGTCCTTCTGTCCCGACGCCGCCTACCACACTGGCCCGCGCACGGGGATGAAGTTTCTTTCCCAGCCGCCTGATTTCGCCGCCGAAGTCCGCAGCGAAGGCGACTACGGCATAGGCGCTGAGCGAGCGATGGCTAAGAAGCGGGCCGATTATTTCGCAGCAGGAACGAAAGTCGTTTGGGACGTCGATTTGCAGAGTGACGAAGCCGTCCGCGTCTACCGGGCGTCTTCTCCCGACACGCCGACGATCTACCGCCGCGGCGAGACGGCGGAAGCCGAGCCGGCCGTGCCCCGTTGGACGATGCCGGTCGACCAGTTGTTTGAGTAGTCTTTGACAGTTAGCCCTGACGCCTCCCCTCTACATGTCCAGCACGTTAGCATCGACCGGCTTCACGCAGGAGGCCTTTGATTCGTTCCTGGCAGCGCGCGACGAGCCCGGTTGGCTCGTCGACCTGCGGCGGCAGGCATGGGCCCGGTTCAAGGAACTGGGGATGCCGGCGCGGAACGAGGAGGAATGGGTCCGCACCGATATCCGGCTCTTTAAACTCGAACGCTTCGGGTTTCCCACGGGCCAGTTTCTTGACGGCGACATGCCGCACTCCCTGCTGGCCGAAGGCGTGGAACTTGGCGGCAGCACGGCCACGAGGGACAGCGCCAACGCTGGCACGCAGCTCAGCGAGAAGTGGGCGTCCCAGGGCGTCCTGTTCGGCGACCTCGCGGAACTCGCGGCCGAGCACGGCGAGCTGCTTCGCCCGTACTTCGAGCGCCGCGTGGTCGACCCGCGGCGAGACAAGTTCTCGGCGCTCAATGCGGCCGCGTGGGCCGGGGGGGCGGTGCTCTACGTGCCGCGCCGCGTTCGCATCGACCAACCGCTGCACGCGATGTCGGCCCTGTCGGACGGCGGCGTGGATCTCAACAAGACGCTCGTCATCCTGGAAGAAGGCGCCGAAGCTACACTCCTCACCGAGACGGCCAGCCTTACGCATCACGGCGGCGGATTGCACTGCGGATCGATCGAGCTGATCGTCGAACCCTCGGCCCGGCTCCGCTACGTCAACCTCCAGAACTGGGGCGACCAGGTTTGGCACTTCGCCCGCCAAAAGGCTCATGTCGCCTCCCGCGGCGGCATCCAGTGGACCATCGGGGCCTTGGGAAGCCGCCTGGCGAAAGTGAACCAGCACGTCGCCCTCATCGGCGAGGACGCCGAGGCGCAGGTCAACGGCGTGATGTTCACGCAAGGCCGCCAGCACCTCTCCTACAACACCTACCAGCACCACGTGGCGGCCCACTGCCGCAGCGACCTGCTCTACAAAGCCGCGCTGCAGGACGAGTCCCGCACCGTCTGGCGGGGAATGATCAAGGTCGACCGCCTCGCCCAGCGGACCGACGCCTATCAGCGGAACGATAATCTGATGCTCGCACGAACTGCGCGGGCCGACTCGATCCCCGGTTTGGAGATCGAAGCCGACGACGTCCGCTGCACCCACGGCAGCACGAGCGGGCGAGTCGACGAGCAACAGGTCTTTTACGCGATGACCCGCGGCTACACCCGCCAGGAAGCGGTGCGGATGATCGTCGAAGGCTTCTTCCAACAGGTATTCGATCGCATCCCGATCGAAAGCGTGAGCGAAGCCCTCGGCGAGGCGATCGGCCGCCGCGTGCGGGCGATTGCCGAGCCATGAGCGTTGCCGCGGCCATGGCGGCGCTTGTGTTGCTCGGCGCGGCAGCGTTCGTTTGCACCTTCTCATATGGGGGCGGAACGCTGGGATTCGTCGTATTGCCGGTCGTGCTGTTTGTGCAGTACGCCGTGACCCGGACTTGCTTAGCACAATGCCGAGGGGATTGAGCGTGTCAGACTTTGTCGCCGTAGCGCATCCCGCGGAAGTACCTGATCCCGGCTCGATGCTGGTCGAGGTCGAGGAACGGCTGGTCGTGCTGATCCACGCCGCCGGGCACTGGTACGCCCTGGACGACGTCTGCACCCACGACGGCGGCCCCTTGAGCGAAGGCCCGATCGACGCCGATGCAAAGACGATCGCCTGTCCGCGGCATGGGGCCAAGTTCGATATCCGCACCGGCGCCGCCCTCACCATGCCGGCCACCAAGCCGACGGTCGCCCACGAGGTGAAAGTCGACGGCGATCAGGTGCTGGTCCGGCTGAAGAGTGGTTCGTAGACTTTAATCCGCATTCTGCGCGGACCAGCGCGGATTCAGCGGATTCTCGCGGGGAGGAAACAAGCATGCTTATTGAAGAAGACAAGGTGCGCGAAGCCCTCAAGCAGGTGATTGATCCGGAGTTGTTCGTCAACATCGTCGATCTAGGTCTCGTGTACGACATACGGATTGCCGAAAGCGAGGAAGGCGCGTCGAACGTGGACATCGATATGACGATGACCAGCCCGGCCTGCCCGGCGGGGCCCCAGCTCTTGGGGCAGTCGAAGCATTTCGTCAGCAATCTCGAAGGGGTGGGCGAAGTCGACGTGCGGCTGGTGATGGATCCGCCCTGGACGCCCGATCGAATGACCGAGGACGGACGCGATCAGTTGGGGATTTTTTGATTGCGGATTTCGGAATGGGGATTTCGGATTGCGGATTGTGATATCTGAATCTTCGCGGGGAGTCGCTGGCAGCGAATCACATAGTCCATAATCCGCAATCCCCAATCGCCAATTCGAAATCTCATCCATGCACGTCTTCCTCTACGAGTGGATCACCGGCGGCGGGCTGGTGAACGAGCAGGCGCGATTGCCGCCGACGTTGTTGGCCGAGGGCTCCGCGATGATCTCGGCGCTGGCGGCCGATTTTCGTGCGATCGACGGCGTGCAAGTAAGCGTGCTGCGCGATATGCGCCTCGACCGTCTTTCGCTGCCCGGGTGCGAGGTTATCGACGTTTACTCGCCGAGCGATTGGCGAGGGGAGTTCGAACGGCTCGCTCGCGGCGCGGAGTGGACGATGATCGTGGCCCCGGAGTTCGACGGCATCCTGCGGAAAACCGTGCGGCTCGCCCAGGAGGCGGAGGGGCGGCTGCTGAATGCGAGCGACGAGTTCATCGCCTTGACCGCGAACAAGCACGCTACGGCCGAGCGGCTGCGATGGGCGGGCGTGCCGGCGCCGGCGGGTCGCGTGATCGAGGAGCACCAAGAGCGGCTGCCGGCCGATTTCGAGTACCCGGCCGTCCTCAAACCGCTGGACGGCGCGGGGTCGCAGCATCTGCTGCTGGTGGGCGGTCCGGGCGACGAGCCGCCGCCGTATCCCTGGCCCCGGCGGATTGAGCGGTTCCACGCGGGGCAGCCGGCGAGCGTCGCGGCGATTTGCGGGCCCCAGGGCCGCGCGGCCTTGCCGCCGTGCCGGCAATTGCTCTCCAGCGACGGGCGGTTCAGCTATCGCGGCGGGGGCGTCATCCTGGAGCCGCCGCTGGTTCGCCGCGCTACGAGCCTGGCGCTGCGGGCCCTGGACGCCCTGCCGAGGGCGCACGGCTATGTGGGAATCGATCTGGTCTTGGGCGCGGCGGCCGACGGCGCCGACGACGTCGTGATAGAGATCAACCCCCGGCTGACGACCTCGTACGTCGGGCTGCGGAGGGCCGTGCAAGAGAACCTGGCCGAGGCCATGCTCCGCATCGCCCAGGGACTCGAAGCGGCGATCTCGCCGCGGAATGCCCGCATCGAGTTTGCAGCCGACGGCGCCGTCTGGATCCTGGACTGATCTATGGCGTGGCTGGGCCTCGACATCGGCGGCGCGAACCTGAAAGCGGCGGACGGGCGGGGGTACGCGGCGGCGCGGCCTTTTGCCCTTTGGAAACATCCCGAGCGGCTGACCGGGGAGCTTCAAGCGCTGCTGGCCGATGCGCCGGAAGCGAAGCGCCTGGCCGTCACGATGACCGGCGAGCTGGCCGACTGCTTTGAATCGAAAGCCCAGGGGGTTTATCACATCCTGGAGGCGGTGGAGCGACTCGCCGGCGATAGGAGCGTGGCGGTGTATCTGGTTGACGGCCGGCTGGCGACCCCCGCGGCCGCCCGCGCGCAGCCGCTGTCGGCAGCCGCCAGCAACTGGCACGCGCTGGCGAAGTTCGCCAACCGCTTCGCCCGCCAGTGGCCCGCGATGGTGCTGGACCTGGGGTCGACGACCGCGGATATCATTCCGCTGGACGAGGGCGGCCCGTGCGCGACGGGCGCCACCGATACCGAGCGGCTGGCCTGCGGAGAACTGGTCTATACGGGGATCGAGCGAACGCCGATCGCGGCGCTGGTCGGCGAGCTGCGGGTACGCGGCAGGAGCTGGCCGACGGCGGCGGAGCTGTTCGCCACCACGGCCGACGCCTACCTGCTGCTGGGGGAGCTGCCCGAGGACCCTTCGAACGTGGACACGGCCGACGGCCGCCCGCGAACGGCTGCGGCCGCCCAAGGGCGACTGGCGCGCATGGTGTGCGCCGACGCCGACTGGTTTTCGCGGACGGAGGCGGTGGAGGCGGCGGCGGGGATTCGCGAGGCGCAACTGTCGCTCCTGGGGCAGCGGCTGCGGAAAGTCGCAGCGCGGGTGGGGGGGGCGCCGAGGACGGTCATTCTGAGCGGTCAGGGCGAGTTCCTGCTCCGCCGGCTCGCGGAACGAACATTTCCGGCGGCCGGCGTGTTATCCTTAAAGGAAGAACTGGGCGAACTTGTCAGCCGCTGTGCGTGCGCCCACGCCGTGGCGGCGCTCGCCCGCGAAGGGACGTCGGAAGCCTCGAGGCGATGATTCGTGTTGTAAAACTCGGCGGCAGCCTGCTGGACCTGCCGGGGCTACCGCAGGTGCTGCGGAGCTGGCTCCGCGCCCAGCCGCCGGCGCACAACGTGTTGGTCCCGGGCGGGGGGCCGCTGGTCGACCAGATCCGGGACTGGAACGCCGCAGGGCCCGTCGACGAAGCGACGGCCCACTGGATGTGCGTCGACTTGCTCACGGTGACGGCGCATCTGCTCCATGCGTGGCTGCCGGAGATCCCGCTGGTCGAGGACGATCGGCTCCTCTGCCAACGCGTCGGCGAGCCGGGCGCGACGATCTTCGGGCCGGCCCCCTGGATGCGGCACTCCGAGCCAGGGCTGCCGGGGACCTGGCTTCCCACGAACTGGGAAACGACCAGCGACTCGATTGCCGGCCGGCTGGCCGTGGCGCTGCGGGCCGACGAGTTCGTCCTTTTGAAGTCGGCGCTCCCCCGGCGGGGGGCGAGCCGCGAGCTGAGCGCGCTGGCGGCCAGCGGTTATATCGATCCGGTCCTGGCCAAGATGGCCCCGGAGCTGCCGCCGACGCGGCTGGTGAACCTGCGCTGCGATCCGCTCGTGGAGGCCCGGGTGCCGCGGCCGGGCGAGGCCCCGCAGCACGACCTCGCCGGTGGAAGCGACTGGGCAAGGGGTAAGGGCGCCAGTCGGGCTCGCGAGGGAGCGGGGCGGGCGGCGCCGAAGATGGCTGGGAGCTCGGCGGGGCGCAGGTCCCAAAGCGGCTTGCCGGGCAGGCGGCGGGGGTATAATGGTCAACTTGACCCGCCGCCGGGGCGACTTTCGGCCGCAGCGGGCCGCACCGATCACCCCTAACGCCGATCGCGCCGCTCGGCAAGGGCGGAACTTGATGTCGACCGATATGATGCCTTCGACCGATGGTACGGCCGCCGTGGCAGAGTCGCCCGCCGCCAGCGAGCTGGCCCAGTTCGAGCCGGCGGAGCGGGAGGGGGGCCTGGCCGACGCGGCCGGCCGTACGCTCGCGTGGCCGGAGACCGCCGTGGCGCCGGTTCGGGTGCGGTGGCGATACGCGGTGGGGATTCCGCTGGTGCATCTGCTGGCCTGTCTGGGGCTGGCGCCGTACTTCTTCAGTTGGACCGGCGTGGCGGTGGCGGTGGCGGGGCTGTATGTGTTCGGCACGCTGGGGATCAACCTTTGTTATCACCGGCTGCTGACCCATCAGGGGTTCGTGGCGCCGAAGTGGCTGGAGCACAGCCTGGCGATACTGGGGGTCTGCACGCTGCAGGACACGCCGGCGTGCTGGGTGGCGATGCACCGGATCCATCACAAGCATTCCGATGAACGCCCCGATCCGCACAGCCCGCTGGTGAACTTCCTGTGGGGCCATTGCGGGTGGCTGATGTTTCAGAACCGGGATTTTCTGAACGTCAACTACTATTCGCGATTCACGCGCGACCTGTTGCGGGATCCGTTTTATTTGAAGCTGGAGCGGGCGGGGAACTGGCTGTGGATCTATCTGTCGAGCATGGCGGCGTTCTTTCTGCTCGGGCTGGCGATCGGCTGGCCGCTGTGGGGCGGGGCCGCGGGGGTCCGGTTCGGGTTGAGCCTGGTGGTGTGGGGGGTGTTCGTCCGCACGGTGGCCACGTGGCATATCACCTGGAGCGTAAACTCGGTGACCCACGTGTGGGGCTATCGCAACTACGAGACGAGCGATAACAGTCGCAACAACTGGCTGGTGGGGCTGTGGTCCAACGGCGAGGGGTGGCATAACAACCACCACGCCGATCAGCGGGCCGCCGCCCACGGGCACCGATGGTGGGAATTCGACGTGACGTGGATCACCATCCGGGCGCTGGAGAGACTGGGGCTGGCGAAAGACGTCGTCCGCCCGCGGGCCTGGGCCAAGAGGTAGCGGCGTGCAGACGGAGGCCGCCGACGGCCGTGGGCGCGACAATGCGGCTGGAGCTGGCGCTATGCTGCGCGCAGCGGCCGTCGTCGGACGGCGATCGCAACGACGCCGGCGGCCAGAGCGAACGCCAGCGCCTCGGGTTCGGGAATAACCATGCTGAAGTCGTCGAAGTCGGCGTTCAGGGAGACCGTGCCGCCGTCTTCGACGCGAACGTGGTTGAAGTAGCCAAAGTAGCTATGGCTCAGCAGGTGGGAGCTGTCGGCGTCCGTTACATCGATCCTGGCAGACGTACTGAGGTTTATGAGCGAAGCGCTGAGCGCTACGGACCCGCCGCTCTCTACGCCAGAGAACGACATTCGATAGACGTCGCCCAGCGTCACGGGCAGCGCTGCCGCCGATAGCTCGTTGAGGCTGTCGCTGAAGAAGAGGTTCACTTCTCGCAGCCAGAGCCGCCCCGTGGCATGGCCGAGGCCGTCGTCATCCAAGGAATAGGAAACGTGGTAGCGATCGGAGCCGGTGGCGGCCGGGTTGACCGTAGCGCTCCTGGCGAACAGCCCGATGGTCGCGGTATTGTTAGGGTCGGAGCCGGCCAGCGTCAGCGAATCGATCCGAAAAGTGGTCGACATGGAAAAGGTGGACGAGCCCAGCGCGGGGAACGCAATGCCGGCGGACGAGTTTTCTAGAACGGCGAAGCCGGGCCCGGAGGAGAATACGCTGCTGACGTTCTCATAGGCCTGGCCCGAGTAACTGGGCGAGGCGACGCCCCACGCTTCGGGCGCCGTCTCCGTGAAGTTGGCGACCGCGGTATCGCCTGTGGCATACCCTTCGAAGCCTTCAGAGTAGGGGACTGGCGCGGCGGGGGCGGCTGAGGCCGCCCAGATCATCAGGGCGCCAGCCGCAGCGACGCGGAGCGTGGGGTTCATGAGACGACTCCTCGAATGATGTAGCGAAGGGGCCTGGGGTTCGGGCCGAGGCTGCCTCGGCGAAGCGCAACGGGGGCGAGCCAGTTCGCGTTTTGAACGCGCGACCAGGCCCAACGACCGCGAACGGGGCCTCCCTCTGCGACGAGCGGGGGCTCCGGGCCCCGGCGCTAATTCTGGTTGCCGGCGGCGAAAAATGCAAGTTATTAAGTAGACATTCCGGCGGAACGGCGCCTCCAGTGGGGGCGATGACCTGCTGGAGCTGAGGTCGGGGGCGCGGGCTCTAGCGCGGCGGCGGGTCGGGGGGGCGAGGCTGTCGGTTAGTCTTGTGCCGCTAGAGGGCTAAGGCTGCCGGGGGGCCGGTCCTGCGGTGCATTTTTGGCGACAGAATTCCCTGGCGGCGGGGGTCGTCGTCGAGCTGTTGCGCGGCGGCCCGTTCGGCCAGGAGCTGTCGAAGGCGGTCGGCCAGTTTGCCGAAGAAGAGGGCCTGGGCGGCGGGATCGGCGGCAGGGAACGAATCGGCAGCGCGGGGCCGGTGGCGCGGAGGCTGCGGGGCGGGCGCCGCTGCGGGTTCAGGGTCGGGCTGCGCGTCGGCGGGCTGGCTGTTCCTGGGCTGCGTGTCGTTGGGCTGGGTTTCGGGGGGCTGGGTTTCGGCGGGCGGCCGGTAGTCTTGGGCGACTTCGTCGAGGAAGGCGTCCAGTTCGGCCTCGCGGACGTGGATGTTGCGATTCAGGCCCGAAGGGGCGGTGAACGGCAGCGGGGCGCGGTCGGGGAAGATCCGCTGCAAGGCGTCGTCGACGACGGCTTGGGCGGCCTTGTAGACGGCGGTCCGCTGGGAGGGCTCGCTGGCCTTCAGGGCGGCTTCGACGACCGCTTCGAGCGCGGCCTTGAACGGCTCGGGGCCGCAGGAGTTGCAGCGGCGGCGGGCAAACCGCTCGTCGGTCCGCTCCAAGAGCCAGGCGGCCGCCCGCCAGTGGGCCTTGGCCGCCTGCTGCATGAGCTTTAGCGGGTCGACCGGGGCGGCCTGCTGGGCGAGCTGCAGGTCGTGCTCGAAGTCTTCTTCCCGCTTGATTTCGCGTTGGACCGTGCGGAGTGAGACATCGACCTGGTCGGCGGCCTCAGCGATGGAGAGGCCGCGGGATACCAGGCGGCAGAGTTCAGTTTGTTTGTTGGGGGTGAGTTTGCGCTGGCGGCCGCGGGGGGCGGACATGAGGGGGCTCCTGGTGGCAACGGTCGACCTGGATGTGTACAGGTGCGCATTGTCCCGGAGGCGTTGGCCTAATTTCAACGGAAAAGTTCGGAGTAGGCAGGGGACAGGGGAAAGTTCGAGGTGGGCGCCATGCCCACGTCTTCGTGGGCATGATTGGGGAGTGTTTTGCATGCCCACGCGGACGTGGGCATGGCACCCTGCACCCCGGTTTAGCATGCCCACGCGGACGTGGGCATGGCACGTGGCTCAGCATGCCCACGAGGACGTGGGCATGGCACGCTAGGGGGTTTGTACCCCGGGGTGTTCATTCTTCGAGGGTGATAGGCAATGAGTGGCGGTCGATGCGGAGGGGGCCTTGGCGAAGGTTGGCGTAGTCGGCGGCGCTGGACCAGGGCCAGTCTTAGAGGCGCTCACAGAGCCCGCGGCGGACTGGATTACGGTGAAAGTACGAAATGTGCTCGTAGGCGCTCTGGGGTTCAATCACGTTGCGGTCGAAGCCTCCGCCGCGCTGCCAGAAGCGGTAGTGTACATGGCCGTTGGGCTGACGGTCGGCCATGTGCTCGAGGAACGCGGGGGACTCTCGCTGAACGTAGGCAAGGGCTCGTTTGGCGACCGATTGCTTGATCGAGTTGAGGATGTCGCCGACGTTGTAGACAACCGTAGTCGGCCAGATTAGCAGGTGGACGTGTTCGGGCATGATGACGTATGCCCAGACGTGGAAGTGATGCTTGGCCCGGGCTCGATCAACCGCCTCGACCAGCCAGAGTCGGCTGCGATCGCTGTTCAGAAATGGTTGCCGGCGAAAGCAGGAGAAGGTAAGGGCGTGAGCGTGGCCTGGATCGTTGTAGCGTTTGCAACGCTTGCGGTGGATCATCGAAGCACTGCCGCACTTGTTCAGAAGAAAAGGATATGGCGTTGTGCGGCTAGTTTTGGATGGCGGGCAGCAGGCCGCATTGCATGCCCACGCGGACGTGGGCATGGCACGTGGCTCAACATGCCCACGCGGACGTGGGCATGGCACGTGGCTCAACATGCCCACGCGGACGTGGGCATGGCACGCCACTTTGATTAGGTCACGGCCATTGTGGTGAGTTGAGACTATTGGGTGCTCACTCGTACCAGAAGTCTTTCGCGTCGCCGGGGGCGAGGTCGGTGCGGACTTTGGCGACCGACTCGACCGTTTCGGTCTCGCTGGCGACGTGCCAGGGGAGCATTTCGACGCCGCCCGAGGCGCTGATGAGCCAGTCGCGGCCTTGCTTGACGGCGCTGGCCTTGCTGGCGGTGGTCTTGGCCGCCGGATAGCGATTGAGGGGCTGCTCGCCGAGGAGTTGGGGGAGTTCGAGGTCGGCCAGGTCGAGCAGGTGTTCCTTTTCGATCAGGGCGCCGATGACGGCCAGGTCCATGATGTTTCGCAGCTCGCCGAAGGCGGAGTCCTTGGCGGCCAGCTCGTCGAACTTCTTGGTCATCGTGTCGGCCCACTTTTCGGCCGTCGGGTTCTTCGTGCCGGCGGCCGTTTTTTCGCCCGTGTCGCTCACGTAGTCCTCGGTGGTGAGGCACTTGACCCCCTGGCCGCGGAGCTGCCACGCCAGTCCGTCTTCGCTCTTGGCGAGCGGCTGATAGTCGGGGGCGAGCCACCAGCGGGGCATCATGTTGCTCATGCCGCGGCCTGTGGCCTGCATCATCGACAGGAAGCTGGGCATGCCTGCGATCGGGGCGGGCTCGAATTCCATGGCGATCCGCTTCATGCGGAAGTCGGCGGCGACCATGGTGCGGGCGAAGCGGCTGGTCTCCGGGACGCCGGTGACGCTGACGTCCTGCGGGCCCAGGGCCTCTTCGATCTTGGCGAGGGTGTCGTTGGGATCGCCGATGTTGCGGATCGTCTTGAGATAGGCCTGCAGGCGCTGAATGCCTTCCTGGCGGGGGTCGATCGAACAGGTGATCGGCTCGGTGCGGCTGGTGGCGCCGCTGCGGAGGCCGACCATGAGGTTGTCGAGCAGCAGCACGGGGCGCTTGGTGGTGATGCCGACGACGTTGCCCCACTGGTCCATCTCCCACCCCTCGGCGGGGCCGGCGATGACGACGTCGTTGCGCTCCGGGTAGACGAAGACATACTGGGCCCGCTGCAGCCCGGCGAGGTACTGGACCTCTTCGGGGACGGGCTGGCCGTCGCGGGCGCACTGCTGGAGCGTGGCTTCGATCTGCTTCAGGGAGACGGCGCGGATCTCGGCGAGCTCTTCCATGGCCGCGGGGGCCTTCAGAGGGGTTTGCTTGCGAAGCTGTTCCAGTTCCACGGTATCCTGGGTGGTGGGGGCCTCCAGGACGCCTTCGGTGGTAATGGCCACGCCGCCGACGGCCCGCTGGTTGAAGAAGCCGCCGGCGTGAAGGGCGGCGACGCCGCCCAGGCCGAGGGTGACGCCGAACGCGATAAAGAAGGCGCCCAGAGTGGACCGTGTCATCGAGAGCTTCTCCTGAGTGCGCAAGAGCTGACCGCGGCGTGCCGGCCAGTGCCTCGTGCATGGGCGGTGCGCGGTGATTGTATGCGTCTGAGCCGGTAGGCCCGGCGAGCGGCCGATAGCGCAAGGACGAGCGCACCGCCACGGTACTAGATTAGTTGTTAACGTGTTATAGTTCAACAGTTTTCGTGAACCGCCCCCGGGCCGCTACGGTTTTCAAACGGCGTACGCGGGCGGCGGCGGCGCCGGCGATGACGGTTAGCGAGCAGGCTGAGCAATCGCGCGGCAGCGGCGCCGGAAGGGCCGCGTTTCAAGGCTTCTGCCGAGGCTTGTTTACACTGGACTCGTGAATCGGGGAGGTCCTATGGCAGCGGGGAAAGCGATCGTTCTGGGAGGGCTGGTTGTCGCGGCGTTGGCCCTGCGGGCCGAGGCGGCGACCATTACGCGGGCGTACCAATTCGCCGACGTCGCCGGGCCGGCCTTTCGGTGGGTCAGCGGCGACGTGGCGGGCGAGGTGATTGCCGAGGTTTCCGGCGGACTGGTCGTCGCCTACGACGACGCCACGGGGGTAGCGAGACTGGTGAGCTTTGCGGGCGAGCTCCATTCCGCTCAAACCGCATGGATGGGGGCTCCGCACGTCTACCCGGCCGGGCACTTTACCGAGACGGTGCGCGACGACGTAGAAGGGGCGGCGGTGGGCGCGTACATGGCGGGACTGGCGGCCGGCCTCACGGGGTCGAGCCAGGCGGAGAACGTCTTCAGCTTCGGCCCCGGGACCACGCCCGACGGTGCGCAGCGGTGGCGGTATACGTTGACGCTGGGGGATGCGACGGCGGTGCTGACGGGGGAGACCGAGTTCAATGCGACGGATAATCCGAGCCACTTTCTCAATGCGGCGCTGGCGGCGGTTCCTGAACCGGCGGGGGCGGCGCTCATTGGAGCGGCGTTATGCGTAGCCGCGGCGGGCAGGCGGCCTTGTCATCGAGGGGGGACGGCAGCTCGGGGGTTAGTGTGACGGGTGCATGCGGGCGATTGGCGGGCGGGGTCGGGGCGATTAGTGCCGAGGCGATCCGTTTGTTCAGCCGGGGTGGGCCCGGCGGCGCCGTTTTGAGGCTGGGCAGCCTGCCCATTCGCATTCCCACGCGGACGGGGGCAGGGCACGCCGATGCGCATGCCCACGCGGACGGGGGCATGGGCACGCCCGCCGCGGCTTCGGGTGGCTACAATGGAAGGTAAGGCTCAGAATTAGCTTGCGCGGCTAGGCGCCGGTGCACCTTCGGCACGTGCGGCGGCCTTATCGACTCGGAACAGTACCCGCTTCCACCTGCATGGCAAACGCATACCTGATCATCCGCGAGGGGGCGAAGTGGGCCGACGTGGTGCGGCTGGTGCCGGGCGAGTCGGTGACCATCGGCCGGGGGCCGACCAATACCGTGGTGGTGAAGGATGAGCGGTGCAGCCGGAGCCATGCGGAGGTGTTTCTGGCGGGGGGCAAATGGCAGTTGCGGGACCTGGACAGCCGTAATGGCACGATCGTCGCGGGCCAGCGGTTGAGCGGGGACTATGAGCTGCATCCGGGCGACATCATTCAGATCGGCAACTCGCACCTGGCGTTCGTGAACGACCTGGCGCAGGCGTTTCCCGATACGAGCACGCTGCTGAAATCGTCGCGGGCGGTGGACGGGGAGCTGTCGGACTTGGGATTGCCGGCGGGCGATGACGAGAGCGTGCTGGAATCGTTCGAACCGACGATGATCACCCATCGCAAGGGTCAGAGCCGATTTCTGGGCGCTGCAGAGGTGAGCGACGTCGCCGAGGCGAGCCCCAAGGTCAATCGCGCGGCGGCCAAGCTGTGCCGGCTGGCGTTCGAGCTGGCCAAGTCGACCGACGCGTTCTCGCTGGCGCAGGTGGCGCTGAGCGGGCTGTTCGAGGGGACGCAAGTCGACGCGGGGGCCATCCTGCTGCGGAAGCGGGACGAATCGGGCGTGCGGCGGAGCGAGGAGCTGGAGATCGTGGCCTCGCGGAGCGACAGCGAGCACAAATACCATCGGGTGTCGCCGTTTCTCGCCGCGACGGTGATGCGCGAGGGACAGGCGGTGATGGCTCGCAACGTGATGGACGACAGCCAGCTTGGCAATCGCGACAGCCGGGGGGAGATCCTGGCGACGAGCGTCATCTGCGCGCCGGTGCGGCTGGAGGGAGAGATCCTGGGGCTGATCCATCTGTATTCGACCGATCCGAACCGCTCGACCGATCCGGAGGATTTGGAGTTCACGCTGGCGGTGGCCGACACGGTGGGGGTGGCGCTGGAGAACCTCAACCAACGGCAGGAGCTGGCCGAAAATCTCAACCAGGCAACGGCCGAGTGCGTGCAGCTTCGCGAGCAGCTCGGGGTGCAGAGCGAGATCGTCGGTTCGAGCGAGGTGATGATGCGGGTGACGCAGCAGATCGCCCGCGCGGCCCCGAGCCGGGCGACGGTGCTGATCCGCGGCGAGAGCGGCGTGGGGAAGGAGCTGGTCGCGCGGGCGGTGCACTTCTCAAGCCCGCGGAAGAAGGGGCCGTTCGTGTGCCTCAACGCGGCGGCCCTGTCCGAGACGCTGCTGGAGAGCGAGCTGTTCGGGCATGAGAAGGGGGCCTTCACCGGGGCCACCGAGCGGAAGATCGGCAAGTTCGAGCAGGCGCACAAGGGGACGCTGATGCTCGACGAGATCGGCGAGATGAGCCCCACGATCCAGGCGAAGTTCCTGCGGGTGCTCGAAGGGCATCCGTTCGAGCGGGTCGGCGGGAGCGAGCAGATCAAGGTCGACGTACGGGTGATCGCGGCCACCAATCGCGACCTGGAAAAGGACGTGGCCGAGGGGAAATTCCGCCGCGATCTGTACTTTCGGCTGCACGTGCTGGAGATCATCGTGCCGGGGCTGCGGAAGCGGCCGGAGGACATCCCGGAACTGGCGGCCCACTTTCTGCGGAAGTTCAACGAAGAGACGGGGCGAAAGCTCAAGGGGTACTCGCCGCGGGCGCTCGAGGAGCTGTTGCGATATCGCTGGCCGGGGAACGTGCGGGAGATGAAGAACGTCATCGAACGGGCGGTGGTGCTGGCCCGCGGGGACTATGTGGATCACGACGACCTGGTGTTATCGCGACTGACGACGGCGGGCGACACCGAGATGGGACTGGAGCGGCACGAGCCGAAGAGCGGCTACCAGCCGGCGTCGCTGGCGGACGTGGAGAAGGCGCATATACTGCGCACGCTGGCGGCGACGGCGTGGAACAAGAGCAAGACGGCGACGATTCTAGGGATCGAACGATCGACGCTGGATCGGAAGATCCGGCGGTATGGGCTGGAGGCGGACCGGCGGGGGTGAGGGGATTTCTGACTTCTGACTTCTGATTTCGGATTTCGGATTTCGGATTTCGGATTGGGGATTGGGGGCTGGTGGTTGGGGGGCGGTGCGGACTTGTTATGATGGGCGGTCGGGCTAAGGGTGCTCATGCGGCTTGTTGCTACTATTCCTTGGAGATCAGGCATGGCGATCGCATGCCCGCGCGGCTGGCTGGTCTTGGCGTTGGCTGTGGCGTCGGCGGCGCCGCTGGTGGCGGCGGGCGCGGCCTTGGCGGCGGAGGGGCCGGCTGCTGGCGATGCGGCTCATGGGCCGCACATCGTGTTCGTCACGGGGGATGACGAGTACGGGTCGGAGATCTCGATGCCGATGATCGCGAAGATTCTTGAGGCGCATCACGGCATGCGGGCGACGGTGCTGTACGCCGTCGGCGAGGATGGCCAGCCCGATCGGCATGGCAACAGCATTCCGGGGCTCGAGGCGCTGCGGACGGCCGACGCGGCAGTCTTCTTCATGCGGTTCCGCCAGTTGCCGCAGGGGCAATTGGATGAGATTGTCCGCTATTGCAAGAGCGGCAAGCCGATGCTGGGGCTGCGGACGACGACGCACGCCTTCAAGTACGACGGGCCGCCCAACGACGCGTGGAACGACGGCTTCGGGCGCGAATACTTCGGGCAGAGGTGGATCTCGCACTACGGACATGAAAACTCGTCGATCGTGCGCGTGGCCGAGGGGGCGGCGGGGCATCCAATCGCGCGGGGGCTGGAGCCGACCGTGTGGCTTCATTCTTGGCTGTACGTCATGAACGACGGGGACCAGAAGATTCCCGCAGACGCCGAGGTGCTGCAGGTCGGCGACGCGGTGAAGGGGACGCGGCCGGGCGGCGAACTGTACGGCGAGCGGCAGCCGGTGTCGTGGACGCGGGAACTGGCGCGGGAGGAGGGCGGCCGGCAGCGGATCTTCTATACGAGCCTGGGGCACCCGCGGGACTTCAGCTACGAGACGCCGCGGCGGCTGCTGGTGAACGCCATTTATTGGGCGATCGGCCGAGAGGGCGAGATACCCGAGGGGGGGACGAAGGTGGATCTCGCGGGGGCGTATGATCCGCCGGATCCGCATTGAGGGCGCGGCATCGTATATGTAGCCCGGGGCTGCGGGCGAATGCGAGTGGTGCGCGTGTAGCTTGCTTCGGCCCCCTCCTTCGACCCTCCCCACGAGGGGGAGGGAGCCGAAAGTTTCTAGGAGCTCTGCACTACGAGCTCTGTACTAGGATCTCTGCACTACTGTTCGTCGGCGGCGCGCATCCACTTGGTAATCGTCGGCTCGTATGCGAGGAGCTCTTCGGGCTTGAAGTAGAGGGCCATCTCCCGCTGGGCGGCTTCGGGGCCGTCGGAGCCGTGGACGAGGTTCATTTGGCGGCTGGAGCTGTAGTCGCCGCGGACGGTGCCGGGCGCCGCGTTCAGGCCATTGGTGGCGCCGAGCATGTCGCGGACGACGCGAATCGCCTCCAGCCCTTCGAGGACGGCCGCTACGACCGGGCCGCCGGTGATGAAGCCTTCGAGCGTCGGGTACCAGGCTTTCTGGACGTGCTCGGCGTAGTGCTGCTTGGAGAGCTCGGGGGTAATCCGGAGCATCTTCACGGCGACGACGTTCAGGCCCTTGTCCTCGAAGCGGGCAAGGATGCGGCCGACCAGCCGGCGCTGGACGCAGTCGGGTTTGAAGAGGATGAAGGTGCGTTGCATTTGTTGTGGGCTATGGGCTATAGCTATGGGCTGTGAGCTGTGGGATGTGGGGCGGGAGGGGGAGCGGGGTCGTAATTGCGGTGAGCGGGCGCCAGGGATTTTAGGGGAAGGGGCGGCGGGGCTCAACCGGGCTGGCGGTCGCTGAGGCCTACCAAGAGGCCGAAGCTGGCCGGCAGACGAACCGTGAAGAAGTCGTAGGCCCCTTTGGCGCGGTCGGCGATCGCCTGGCGGCGGGTCTCGACCCGTTGATCGAAGACGCTCCATAGGCGGCCGGCCGAGGCGCGGACCTGCTCGCTGGGCAGGAACCGAGGCGGGGGGGGCCAGGCGGGCCAGGCGAGTTCAGCGTCGACGCCTCGCCAGGCATGGGCCGCCTGGGCGAGATTGGCCCGGCCCAGTTGCAGCGCGGCGACGAGCTGCTGGCGGTCGGCCGCGGAGATGTGCTGGTAGCGGAGCTCGCCGGCGGAGCGCCACAGGCCCAGGGCAATCGCCAGGCCGGCGGCCAGGGCCAGGGCGGCCCGAGCGGGCTGGCGCACGGCTGGCCGGGCGCGGTCGGCGGACGCGGTATGGGCCTTGACGAGTCGGTGCGGCGCGGCGAGCGGCCGACGGTCGGCCTGCTGGTTCAGCCAGGCGGGGCTATCGCGTCGCAGGCGGTCGCAGAGGCGCCGCGCGGCGGACTCGAAGGCGAGCAATTCCGGGTCGCCGTCGACGCGGCGGCGGAGGGCCGGCGGGAGCGGCTGGCAGCGGTCGGCCGCGGCGCTGATGCGCCATTTTGCGAGCGTGCGGAGCATGGCGGGGTTAACAATCGCGGTATGTAGGGCGGAGGTCGGGCGGCGCGGCGACGCGAACGACCCGTTGCGGAAGGCAACCAGGCCCGAGGGGGAACAGGGCGTGCGGGCGGAGGGTTCTCACTGCGTTACCTTAGCCACGAGGGCCGTGCGGGCGCGGTGGAGCATGACGCGGACGGCGATGCGGCTGCGGCCCATCACCTGGGCCACTTCCGCGGGAGGCAAGTCCTCGCCGTAGCGGAGCCACATGGCGGTGTATTGCTCAGGGCTGAGCGTCTCCTTGGCGAGGCGCCAGATGTTATCGGCCTGTTCAGCGTGCTCGACAGCCTGCTCAGGGGCGCTGTCGATCGTGGCGTCGGCGGTCGCAGCGAGGGCGACGCGCCCGAGTCGGCGACGGTCGCTGCGGGCATGGTCGTAGGCGACGCGGACGGCGATCGTGTAGAGCCAGGTCGAGAACTGAAAGCGATCGTCGAACCGATCGAGGCCTTGAAACGCCTTGGCGAGGGCCTCCTGGGCGATGTCTTCAGCGTCGGCGTGGCGGCGACCAAGGCGCCGCTGGACGAGGTGCAACACCCGCGGGCGGAAGCGGCGCGAGAGCTCGGTGAACGAGTCGGCGCAGCCGTCGTGCGCGCGGCGAACCAGTTCGTTGGGTTCGAGCGTGCGGAGGTTGGCGGGCGAGGGTGGCAAGGGGCGGAGGTCAGAGGTCAGAGGTCAGAGGGCAGAGGTCGTGACTTGACCTTTGGGGCTGTGGGCTGTGGGCTGTGGGGCTGGGGCTATCAGCTAATGGCTTATGGCTTATGGCTAATGGCTTATGGCTATTAGCTGAAAGCCTTGTCGATCGCTTAGTTGTTCTTTTTGATTTGTTCGTTGATGAGCTGGGATACTTCTTCGCCGGGGAGGGCCAGGCTTACATCGACAGTGGCGCCGCTGCGCTCGACGGCGACGCCTTGGAGGAGCCGCTGGGCGAGCCGGGCGTCTTGGTCCTCGGGGTCGCTGGCGACGGCGAGGTTGACCATGGCGACCAGGCCCTGGGCCATCTGCTTAAGCTGCTCGGCCTGTTGATCGGTATGCGAGGCGAGCTGCATGCGGATGTTGACGTTGTCGTCCGCTTCGGCGACTTGCAGCGCGAGGGTGCTGACGATCTTGGCGATGTTGGCCGGGGGGCCCTCTTCTTCGATCACGTCGGGCGGGAAGTCGAAGACCTGCAGCGCCAGGATGGGGCCGCCCGTCGCCAGGGAGGTCCATTTGGCAGTTTCGCCGGGGCTGGGCGCGGGCGTTTTGCCGTCGAGGCTGTCGAGCAAGCGCTGAACCGCTTCGCGTTTGGCGCCCACGACGAGGGCGTAATTGCCGTCGTCGGACTTGTAAATGGCGGCGTGGGCCTGTTGATCGTCGTCGGGCCGGGCGGAGTGGATCATATACTGGCCGTACTCGCTGGAGCTGTAATTCGGCAGGGCCAGCATCAGTCCTTCGAGATTGCCGGTCGTCTGGCGGAGCTGGATGACGGCGACCAGGGCCTGCTCGGGCTCCTCGTAGTCGGAGGCGGCGACGACGACCGACTGGACCTCCTCGAACGGATCGAAGCCGATGATCTCGGCGATTTGCTCAGGGGTCGGGCCGTCCTGCTTATCGGCCATCTTGTCGAGGGCCTGGGCCTTCGCCTGCTCGAAGAGGGGGCCGCCGATCTTCGATTGTCGAAGCGCGGCCAGATCGAGCCGGACGACGAACTTGGCGTCGGCGGGGAGGCTGAGCTTGAGGTCTTCGGCCTGGGTAGCGCCGTGGGGGCAGAGACACGTTAAGGTAGCGGCGGCGAGAAAGACGCGGCGAAGCATGGCGATACCTCAGGCGTAAAATGGGGGCGAAGCATGTTGGAAGCCGGCCGCGCAGGTGTATTTCGCTGGGCGGACTGAAATCTTGTACGACCGGCGACGGTTATCTGTTACCAAGCTTGCAGACGCAAGGAATTTGCCGCAGAATTGCGGCGCCCAAAGGGATCTTTGGGCGGAATTATTGAGAACTGCGCGACTGATGAAGCGTGCCTGGCTGTCGGCTAGCCGCTAGCCGCTAGCCGAATTCACAACGGGTTCGTTCGCGGCGCAGGAATCCATAGTTCGAGTTTCGCCCCACTGGTCATCGCTGTGCATGCATGCCCAAGACGCGCGTCCTGCCTGACGACGGGTTTCAGCGCGGGGCGCTATTGATCTTCGCGATATTCCTGGTCGGCAGTTGCATTGCGCCGCCGTACCCGGATTACTTGCTGATGCAGCACGTGCCGACCGTGGCGGCCGCCGTCGCGCTGTCGGCAGTGAGCAGCCGGTATGCGATCAGTCGGCGCAGCTTCGCGCTGATAGTCGTCTTTTTGTGCCTGCATACGCTCGGGGCGCGGTATTTGTACTCGTACGTCCCGTACGACACTTGGGCCGAGCGGTGGTTGGGCATCCCGATCAATCCGACGTTCGGCTGGGAGCGGAACCACTACGACCGGCTGGTCCATTTTTCGTACGGGCTGTTGCTCGCCCTTCCGATCCAGGAGTTTCAACGGCGGCATTGGGGCGTATCGAGCGCGTTGGCGCCGGTGCTGGCGGCGGAGTGCATCCTGGCCACGAGCGCGGCGTATGAATTGGCTGAATGGATGGTAGCGGTCGTCTACACGCCAGACATGGCGGAAAAATTTCTGGGGCAGCAGGGAGACATGTTCGATGCGCAGAAGGACATGGCGCTGGCGACGTCCGGGGCGGTAATCGCGGTCTGCACGTCAGCGTGGTGGGCGCGGCGGCGCCGCTTGGATTAGGCGGATGCTTCATGAGGGCCGTTTGCAGGCGCGCGGCGCATCGGCGGGGGCGCTGCGGCGGCTCGTTGAGCCGCGGCTTTGGGGTTGCGGCTTTGCCGCGGCGGGGCCGGCCCCCTGGCGGCGATGCTGGGGATGGCCACAATGGCCGCATGGCGGTTCTGGGTGCGCACCAATCGATCGCGGGGGGATATCACAAGGCGGCCGAACATGCGCGGCGGACGGGGTGCGACTGCGTGCAGTTGTTCACCAAGAACAACAACCAGTGGCGGGCCAAGCCGATCAGCGGCGACGAGGCGGCCATGTTCGGGGCGGCGCTGAAGCGGCTCAAGGTGAAGCATCCGCTGTCGCACGCCTCGTACCTGATCAATCTGGCGAGTCCCGACGCTGAGCTGTGGAAGAAGTCGATCGACTCCTTCGTCGTGGAGCTGCAGCGGGCCGAGCTGCTGGGGATTCCGTATGTCGTGGTGCATCCCGGGGCGTATACCACCAGCAGCCTGGAGGCGGGGCTGAAGCGGGTGAGCGCGGCGCTGGACGAGGTGGATCGGCAGACGCGGGAGATGGCGGCGATGACGCTGCTGGAGACGACCTCCGGGCAGGGGTCGTGCCTGGGCTGCCGGTTTGCGCATCTGGCGGAGATCATCGACGGCGTCGCGTCGCCGGAGCGGGCGGCGGTGTGCGTCGACACGTGCCATATCTTCGCGGCGGGCTACGCGCTGGGAACTGAAAAAGAATATACGGCGACGATGCGCCACTTGGACCAGACGGTGGGACTGGGGCTGGTGAAGGCCATCCACGTGAACGACAGCAAGGCGAAGTTCGGTTCGGGCGTCGATCGGCACGCGCATATCGGCCGGGGGGAGATGGGGCTGGAGCCGTTTCGGCTGCTGCTGGCCGACCGGCGGTTTCGGCGCGTGCCCATGTATTTGGAAACGCCGAAGGGGGAGGAAGCGGGGCGGGATCTGGATGAGAGTAATTTGGAGGTATTGCGAGGATTGGGATGAGGGGGGTGGGATTGCGGATTGCGGATTGCGGATTGGGGACTGCGGATTGCGGATTGGGGATTGCGGATTGGGGATTGGGGATTGCGGATTCAGCGTTCAGCGGGCATTGGGCTATTGGGCTGGCTGGAGGTTGAAGGGCTGTTCGTTCTTGTCGACGCAGGCGGTTGCCTGGATGAGGGCGGCTGGGTTCTCGACGGTGATCGGGTTATCCGCCGCGTAGTTTCGCATTCGGCAGCCAATTAAGCTGATCGTCGGCCGGTCGCTGCCGCGGACGAGCAGGAAATCGTGCGACTTACCGATCGCCGTGACGGCGCCATTGGGGCCCGAGAAGCACTCGACGTTCGTCAGCGACGTGTGCCCTTTGCCTTCGATGATGACGGGGTGGACCTCTTCGACGCGGCTGCCGATATTCGCGATGATTGATCCCTGGGCTAGCTGCCAATTGCGGTTGAACGTGCCGTCGCCCAGCTTGTGGACGCCGACGGCGACGCAGTCGAGGTTGAAGCTGGTGAGCTGGCCGTAAGTCGCCGGGCCGAGATAGACGCCGCCGTACGTCGCGAAGGTGAACAGGTCGATCATCACGGCATTGTCGGTGTGGTCGATCCAGTAGGCGAAGGTCCCTTTGGCGACCGTGGCGTCGATCACGTCGCGCGAGAAGTGGCCGCCGAATAAGCGCATGTTCGCCGGGTTGACATGGCAGTGGAGGACGCGGGGGATGTCGTAGCAGTAGTCGATCGCCACGAACTGCCCCGACAGGGGATATCCGTAGCAATGTTCGATCAGCACCTGCTCGCAGATCACTTGGGGGGTGCAGCGGAAGTCCATGGCGAAGTATTCGCCGTAGAAGGTCAGGCACGACAGGGTCACGCCCAGGGCGATGCTTGTCGGCGAGGCCTTGATGGTCGGAGGATAAGCGACCACCTGCTGCGGATCGCGGAGGTGCTGCTTTGGGTACCAGAACTGGATGCCGCGGATCTGCGTCGCTCCCTCGACGGTGATGAATGGGGCCTGGTCGTCTTCGCAGGCCAGCACGCTGCCGACCGGCTGGCTGCGGGTCGGGTGGCTCGTGCCCCTGCCCACCGGGCCGTGCACCCCGAGGAGCGACACGTTCTTCTTCAGAACAATGCCGCTGGCGATGCGGGAGGGCTCGGCGGAGGGCTCAACGAACAGCGCGGCGCCGGCGGGCGAGGCCCAGTCAATGGCCTTTTGCAGGTTCGTGCGGTTGGTCTGGG
>JADLBW010000261.1 GCA_020847515.1 Pirellulales bacterium
GCGGCGCCATGCTGGCGGCCGGCGAATAGAGCGCCGGACGCAGTTGCATTAAAATTCGGGTCGAGCGACAAGCGTGACGCTGGCAATGAACGGGGAGGGAATTGCCGATGACGCGTTTCCGGGGAAGCGGCCTGGTGGCGGGGCTCGTGCTGCTCGCGGCGGCGGGGCAGGCGGGCGCGGCCGAGGACATCAGGCTGAGCAACAACCAGCGCATCGCCTGCGGCCGCGGCCTCAATGCCGGCAAGCTGCAGAACATCAACTGCAGGTCCTACGCCTATCTCTTCAACACCCAGACGTCGGAATTCTACCGCTGCCAGGTCAGCGTGGCGGTGACGCGCGACAACAAGGAGGTGCTGAAGGTGGACACCGACGGCGGTTGCACGCTGAAGGCCCGCATCTTCCCGGACAACTCCTCCTACGCCTTCGATGCCACCGAGACCGAGCCGCCGAACACCAACGCCTTCTTCGGCGCCGGCGGCACGGCGATCTGGGCCGCCGACACCGCCGCCCTGAAGGCCAAGGGCTGCATCTTGCTCAATGTCGGCGTCGGCCCCGACGTGCTGCGTTGCGTCGACATGACTTTCGCCAAGTAGCGACAGGCGAGGAAGGGCGGAGCGCCTAGCGCGTGATCAGGGAGAACGCCACGATCAGCACGATCGCCAGCACGAACGACACCGCCCACGCGGCGAGCCGCATGTCGCGACGGGTCTCGTGCGTCGCCTCGTTGCGGGCGATCTTCAGGTTGCGTTCGCGGTTGCGCGACGGCTGATCCGTCACGGGCCGGTCCAGCGGTCGGCGGGCCGCTGGATCCAGCGATCCATTGTCCGGATCGCCCAGATCAGCAGCGATCCGAGAGCGGCGATGATCCCGCAAAGCGCAAATGAAAGACCGGCTGCACTGATTGTCAGGTCCATGGCGTCTATCCCTCGCCGACGAACTATCGTTTCATGCCGTGACACGACCCGCGCCGGTGCGATACGCGCGACTGCCGGCTGCGGGGAGGTGCCCTTTCAACGCTGGCCCGGCGGCGATTGTTCCGCAAACCGTGACCGTGCCATGCGCGGAAGAGCCTTGAGCGGCAGCCGCGGACGGTGTCTCATCACCGTTGGTCGCTCACCTGGAATCGAGGCGTTTATGTCGAATGCAAGCCGGATGCTGCTGGCGCTGGCAGGACTGATGATTGTCGTCGGCGCCGGCCCTGCGCAGGCGGTCGAATACCCGTACTGCATGACTCATGTGGAGAGCTGGGCAGGGGCGATCGAGCGCTGCGATTTCTCGACGATGGCGCAATGCCAGGCGAGCGCGGCCGGCCTGAACGGCTCGTGCGAGCCCAACCGCCGCCTGGCGCCGATGCGGGATCCTGCGTCAAGTTCGACCGTCGGCCGGCGAAGCGGCAGCCGCCGCTAGGCGCGGCGGGATCGTGAACTGGCGGAGAGGGGAAGGATTCGAACCTCCGACGCGGTCGCCCGCGCGCCGCATCGCTGCGGTGCCTTAAGCCACTCGGCCACCTCTCCATCTTGTCTCGGCAGGCCGCATCAGGCGCCGCCGATGAACTCGACGCCGATCTCGCGGCCCTTGCGCCAGACCAGCCGGCAGGGCGTCAACTTGCGCGCGTCCTTCGAGAACGCCATGTTGAGCGTGCTGTCGACCGGCCCGCCGTCGATGACCGCGATCCGCGCGCCGCCGCTCGACAGGTTGAGAACGGTGCAGTTGCGCTTGGCGAAGCCGCCATCCAGCATCATCCAGGCATCATGCCCGGTGGGGTGGCGCGCCTTGCGGCCTTCTTTCTTGAAAACAGCCATATCCTGTGCTCCGCAATGGATGGCATTTCCATAGCAGGCGGAACTTTCGGAAAATTTGAATCAAAGCGCGGATGTCGGGGGCGGCCGGCAACGATTTGTTAACGTTGCCAAGGCTGGCGGGGAGCATCGCACGGGCGGCGAACTCGCCCGTCTGCCAGTGCCATTGCATAACAAGAAGGCCCCGGCATCCGCCGGGGCCAGATCGTAACTGGAGAAGGTCAGAGATCAGTACTTGGCGACGACCGGACCGCCGAGATGCTCGTCCCGGATGGCGGCCAGGCCTTCGCGGAACGTCGTGACCCGAAAGTCCGGAAACCGCGTTCTGAACTTGTCCGAGACGAAGATGTTGTCGACTTCGTAGCGCGGCAGCAATTCCGCGGCATCCCGGATCGTCCTGCTGAACCAGCCCGCCAATCGCAACTGCCATCGCCTGAGAATTCGATAGCGGGGGGCGGTGCCGAACTGCTCGGCGGCGAGTTTGACGAACGCGCGGTAGGTCAGGCGATCGTCGTCGCAGGGCAGGTGCGAGGTCTGGCCGTAGGCGTCGGATGTGTTGCCGAGCAGCGCCATGGCCCGGCTGGCGTCCGGCGTGTAGATCAGGCTGCGCAGCGTATCGTCGCGGAGGAAGACCCTTGCGGCCTTGCCCTGGAGCAGGGGTTCGATGATGGAGCTGTTGGTGATGCTCTGTGTCTTCCCCGGTCCGTAGAATTCGGGAGCCCTGCAGATCATCGCAGTCAGGCGCTTCCGATCCATCGCCTCGA
>JADLBW010000262.1 GCA_020847515.1 Pirellulales bacterium
GTAGCCAACATCTCTGGCCTCCTTGCTGTGAGTGTGCATCGTTCATAACACCCTCTATGCAAGGACGGCCTTTTCAATCCATATCAGTTGCCGCTAAATAACTTACGAAAGTTCAAGTGCCATTCGTCCCGGACACAACAGCGTTGTTTTGGGGCCCGACGGCGAGACGTTCTTCATCGTCTACCACTCTTGGAATCGGCAGCGCACTAAGCGTCAGATGTGCCTTGACCCGTTGGCTTGGACGGCCGACGGTCCGCGCGCGTTTCAACCCTCGCGCGGGATGAAGCGGGTGACGCTCCCGCTGGCGGCGGCTGACAAACCGTCGCCCTGAACCGCAGTCGACTCGCGTTCGCTCCGGCCCAGCACGCATGTCAAGCGATTGCGATTGTGCGGATGACGCTCATTAACGGCGCCTGCGCGCGGCGCGTCATTTGGGAACACTAGCGCGCCGCAACGATGCGCTTGGTAAACTTTTCCGCGCAAGCCCGTGCAGAACTTATGCGAAACTGCCCGTTGGACGCGGCGGCTCGTTGACAGGCGTCATTGGATCGATTAGTCCTCAAATCTTCGAGTTCACATTCGTGCATTTGAGGAGCGAAGAAGATGAATCGGATCGCGCTGGCGGCGGTTGCGCTGGGTTGCAGCACGCTCGCCTCCGCCGCTCGGGCAGAGTTCGGCTATGTCGCGTACGAACCGGCGGCGACCTGTTGTAAATCCCCCGTCGTGGTAACGAGCTACTACGCCCCGGCGCCATGTGCGGTCTATAGCGGCCCGGTTGTGGGATGGACGCGCTATCGACCCATTCTGGGCGGCGTGGTTACGCGGCTGCGGTATGCAACGTATGACGCCCCGCCGGCGTACTACGCTCCGCCGTGGTAGTGATCAGCCGTCCTGGGCAGCCATCCCCATCGTCCCGCTCTCAACCGGTTCATAGAGAATCGCGCGGGCCGTGGATTACCAAACGAGAGACGCCTATGGCCCTCAGTTTCCCAAAGACTCGATGGACGTTTTGGACGGCGCTATGGCTTGCCGGCGCGGCAGCCTGCCACGCAGGTGCGCAAACGCCGGGCCGCGAGCTGCCGGCCGCCTTTGGCCCCTTTACGAATCCGTCGAAGGAGGCGTGGGAAGGGAGCCGCAGCTTTGCATCCGGCGACCGCCTCGTCGGCGTTTATTATTTCTACTGGTACGACGACGTTACCAAGACGCACTTGATCAACGGGGATGGCAGCGACGCGCTGACCACCCATCCTCCGGCGCTGGAGGGCTTCTCGTACGCGTCGGTCGCCTGGCATGAGCAGCAACTGCGCGACATGATGGCGGCGGGCGTCGATTTTCTGTTGCCGGTGTTTTGGGGAGCGCCCTCGGAACATGAACCCGACGCCGAGTTTCACTGGAGCTACGCCGGCATTCCTCCGCTGGTTGAAGCTCGCCAGCGCCTGCTGGACGAAGGCCTGACGCCGCCGGCGATCGGCCTGTTCTATGACACGAGCACGCTACAGCAGAACGGATGGAGCTACCACGCGGATTTAACCGCCGATTTCGGACGCCAGTGGTTCTACGCCACCGTGCGCGATTTCTTCTCGATGGTTCCGCCCAAGCACTGGGCGATGCTCGACGGACAGCCCATTGTTCTGTTGTATTCCGCGGCCTTCGCCAAGCGGCACGATCAATCGGTAATCGAATATACGAAGGAACAGTTCGCCCGCGAGTTTGGGGGGCGAACGCCCTACATCGCCGCCGAGGTCTCTTGGAACGTGTCCGCAGATAACAAGTTCGCCTGGGGCGGTGCGCTGGGCCTGAAACAGCCCGGCGTGGCGTCGCTAGGCCCGGGCTACGACCATTCCGCCGTGCCTGGCCGAACGCCGCTGAAAGTCGACCGCCGCGGCGGCGAGTTCTACGAAGAGCAGTGGCAAGAGTTCCTTAAGCGACCGTCGAACATCGTAATGGTCGAGACCTGGAACGAGTTTCACGAAGGCACCGACGTTGCGGAGTCCCGCGAGTATGGTCGGCAGTACATCGAGCTGACGCGCAAATATGTTGATCGGTTCAAAGGGGGCGGCGCCAACGGGGCGACGCTTCGGCCATAGGCAGGCCGTGCGCCGCTCACGCCAAGCAGTTAACGAATCGTTTTAGGAACGGCAACCGCGACGTTGCTTCGCCGACCGCGGCAGCCATCAATCACGCTCACCTGCGGAAAGGATTCGCACCATGATCGCCGGTTATGAACCCCTCATTATTCAGGGCGGCATGGGCGTCGCCGTTTCCGGATGGCAATTGGCCCGCGCGGTGGCGTTGGAAGGGCAGCTAGGCGTCGTTTCAGGCACGGCCATCGACGTCGTCCTGGCGAGGCGATTGCAGCTTGGCGATCCGGGGGGCCATGTGCAGCGGGCGCTCGCTGAGTTTCCGTTCAGCGACATGGCAGAGCGAATTCTCCAGCGCTACTATGTCCCGGGCGGAAAGGCGGCGAACCAGCCGTTTCGCGCCGCCAGCGTAGTGCAGTTGCAGCCGTCCGCAGAACAACTCGAGCTGCTCGTGGCGGCTAATTTCGCGGAGGTCTTCTTGGCCGGCGAAGGTCACCAGGGACTTATCGGAGTCAACTACCTGGAAAAGATACAGCCGCCGACGCTCGCCTCGTTGTATGGCGCCATGCTAGCGGGGGTCGACTACGTGTTAATGGGCGCCGGCATCCCCCGGCTCATCCCCGGCGCACTCGACCGGTTGAGCCGCGGCGAAGTTGCCGAGTTGCCCATCGCTGTCGCCGACGCACGCCCCGACGAGAGCACGGTCGCCGCCTTCGACCCCGAAACCTTCGGGCCCGGCCCGCCCCCGTCGCTGAAACGGCCGAAGTTCCTGGCCATCGTTGCCTCTGCCACGCTGGCCAGCATGCTGGCCCGTAAAGCGAATGGTCGCGTCGATGGATTCGTTGTTGAAGGGCCGACCGCCGGCGGTCACAACGCTCCCCCGCGCGGCGAGCCGGTTTGTAACTCCCGCGGGGAACCCGTCTACGGCTCCCGGGACGAAGTCGACCTGGGCGCCATGCGGGCGCTCGAGCGGCCTTTCTGGCTAGCCGGCTCCTATGGCAGGCCCGAGCAAGTCGTCGCCGCGCTGGACGAAGGCGCTGCCGGCGTACAGGTCGGCACGGCGTTCGCTTTCTGCGCCGAATCGGGACTTCGCGATGATTTGAAGCGACGCGTGCTTGCCATGAGCCGCGCGGGCGCCGTCGACGTCCTGACTGATCCGGCCGCCTCGCCAACGGGCTTCCCGTTCAAGGTGCTGCAGCTTGAGGGGTCGCTTTCGGAATCGGCGTACTATGAAGAACGAACGCGGGTGTGCGATCTGGGATTCCTGCGGCAATTCTACCACCTTGAGAATGGCGGCCTGGGCTGGCGGTGCCCGGCCGAGCCGGTCGACGCCTATGTGCGCAAAGGGGGAGACGCCGCGGACACGGTAGGTCGCAAATGCGTCTGTAACGCCCTGATGGCGAATGTGGGCCTCGGCCAGGTGCGGGGCGGCGCTCGGGTTGAACTGCCGCTGGTGACTTGCGGCAACGACGCAGCGGAGGTCGCCGATTTCGCCCGCCGCGCCGGCGCCGACGGCTACCGGGCGCGAGACGTGATCGAGCGGCTCCTGTCGGCCGTCCGGCGGCGCGAGGCGGCAGAGTGCGGCGGACATCTTTCGCCGGCGGCGGCTGCGGCGCACGACGAACGTTAGCGCAATAGTTTTTGCAGATTCGACAGCACGATCAGCCGCCTGACGCCTGCGTCTCCCCGGCCCATCGCGCCCGCGAAGCGGCTGACGCCGGCGAGCCGTACTGCCGCCTCGTCAACCGAAGTGCCGCCCGGCGACCTTTTCTAGCTCCTGGGCGAGACGGCCTCGCTCCGCCGATTGTCCTGCCACTTTTCTTGCCGGTCGTAGCGACTGTGCGCTAGGAACGGCGAAGTGACCGCCTTACACTCGAAAAGTCAGCGGTTTGGCCGACGCTCTCCCGGGCCGGCTAATTACGCTGTAAGGTGTGAGGCCGATTTGAGGTCCGTGCGAGTCGTCGAGCCAATCGCTTTCCTTTTCTGCGAACTGGGGGACAATGGATGGTTCCGACCGTTGTTTTCGCCCCGCCTCTGGCTCACCTACCCCAAGGAACAGCATCTTGAAGTCGCGCATTGCTCCGCTGGCAGTCGTTCTGGGAA
>JADLBW010000263.1 GCA_020847515.1 Pirellulales bacterium
ATTCAGGCGGCAACGCCGCAAACTGCTCCGGCGAAATCGGCGGCGGCAACGACATGCCCCTGGTGTGACCGATTTCGCCCAATGCGCGAAGAGCAGTTTCTTATCCCAGGGCGTGAACGGTTACCTTCAAGAGCGTGGCCTCGGGCAATTATGAGATCGTGGTACACCAAGTGGACGGTACGGATACCGACTTCGGGCTGGCATGGTGGGCGGGTGAAGCCGTGCCCGGCGACTTCGACGGCGATGGCGACGTAGACGTTGACGACATATTCGAGTGGACGAGCAACTTCGGCAGCGGCCCTGGCGCGGACGCCGATGGAGACGGGGACAGCGACGGGGCCGACTTCCTGGCTTGGCAACAGAACCTTGGAACGACGGCCGCGGTTTCAACTGCGGCGTCTGTGCCTGAGCCAACCGCGATCGGTGGGATGCTTTGCGGCATGGCAGTCGTTCTATCGCAGTCAACCATCACGCGGCGACGCCGCGGATGAGGTATTCCGACTTGGGGCGCGACGTGACGACGTAATCGACCTGGCCGGCGTCGCGCAGCGCACGGAGAATGCGGCTCGGCGAATCGGGCGCTACCGCCACGTCCCGTTCGGTGACATACGACTGGAGCTCCTTCATATGGAACTTCGGCGTCGTTGACAGCCGAGAAAGAGTCGATCTGCCGCCGGCCGCCTCGAGCCACGCACCGCCCGAGGGTTCGATCCTTGAACTCTGAGAAGGGGCTTTTGAGAACATACAAGAGATGTGGCGGAGTTTTCTTGAATCAGACGAGCCGGTTTGATCCATAGCTCTCCGTTATCTCCGTTACCTCTTGTTACCAAGCATTCAGCCGCCCAAGGAATGCAATCCTCGCTACGCCCCCGGCAGCGCCGCAAACGCCACTAGCGCCCGTCGGAAAGCACAGGAATAAACAGAGGAAACGGAGAATTCAAACGGCGGTTTCCTTGAATCAGGCGATGCAGGTCTCGTCCATAAATCTCTGTTTACTCCCTTACCTCCTGGTACCAAGCATTCAGCCGCCCCATTGAGCCGCCTCACCGCGCCCCGCCCAGCGTCTTGGCCACGTCGGTCCGATATGCCGTCATCGCCGGCAAGAACCCCACCAGGGCCGCAAAGGCCACTAGCGCCGGCACCAGCAGCGACTCCTGCCACGTGAAATTCCACGCCCGCACCGTGACCCCCGTGTAATGCTCCACGATCGGGCTGGCGATCGCCAGCGCCCCATGCCCAATCGCCAGCCCGGCGAGCCCGCCCAGCAGCGACAGCAGGATCGACTCGACCAGAATGATGCTCATCACGGCCGTGCGGCTCGCCCCCAAAGCCCGCATCACGGCGATGTCGTGGCTTCGCTCGCTCATCGAGTTGTAGATGCTCACCAGGATGCTGATCCCCGCCACGACCACGATCAGCACCGTCAGCACCAGCAGGATCATCCGCATCGGCCCCAAAAAGCTGGCCTGCAGTTGCTCGACGACCCGCACCGGCGCCACCGCCTGCGCCGCCCGGTCCTCCCCCTTATTGACGCCCATCTCGATCGCCATCGGCGCCATCATTTGATCCGCCCGGCATCGCACCAGGATCGACGTCACCTCCCGCTGCGCTTCGGGCAGCGGCCGAATCGCGCCCGGCTCCGCCCGCGGCCGCTCGGCCCCCTCCTTCGGCGCCAGGGCATGGCCGCTCAGCAAATAAAACCCCTCCATATTCACGAACATCGCCCGATCGTTCGCCGTCCCGGTCGGGGCCAAGACGCCGACGATCTCGAACTCGTCGTGCTTTTCCCCCTCGCCGCTGATCCCGTGCGTCGGACGAAAATGGTCGCCCACCTTGAGGCCCGTGCGGTTGGCGGCCACGGACCCCAACACCGCCTCGAAAAAGTTCTCCTGCTTGAAATTGCGACCCGCGGCGAACCGGTATCGCTTCTCCGTCCCGTCGTCCTCGGCGCCGTAAGAGAGCTTGGCGAACATCTCCGGCGTCGTCCCCACGCAGCGGAACCGCTGGCCGTCCTCCGTCGAATAGCTGTCGCCCAGGCACACCGGCACGGCGACGTCGGTGTAGGGAGCAAACTCCCCTTCGGTGAACTGCTTGTACACGCGGTACGGAATCGGATAGAGCGGCGTCCCCACATGGAACACCGTGCTCAGCACGATCTCGAACTTGCTCCCCTGCCCCGAGCCGACGATGAAGTTGTATCCCTGCGCGTCGTTGGAAAGCTGCGCGACCACCACTTCGTGGATCACCAGCACCAGCACCATCAGCGCCACGCCCAGCGCCATCGACAGTCCCGTGAGCGACGACGCCAAGGCCCGCTCCTCGATATTCCGCCAGGCAATCTTCCAGTAACTCATCCGCCAAAACTTCCTTCTAGAACTCCCCTGCCTCGCAGGGACGGGCTAGGAGCGGGATTGCAGCGCCGTGCACCTTCGTCCCCGCGGGTCGGGATGCTTTTGCGACGGGGGTGTTCAAGCGCCGTGGAAGCGTTTTCAGTCGCAAAAGCGTCCCGACGCATTCCCCCCTCACGCCACCCGCGCCGCGCGATTCACCTCTTCCAACTGCTCGACCCGCGAAAACTGCTGCGATACCTCCGGCGAATGCGTCACCAGCAGCATCGCGATGTTCTCTCGGCGGCAGGCCTCGCGCAACAGGTCGATCACCTGCTGCTGATGGGCCGGATCGACGTTCGCCGTCGGTTCGTCCGCCAACAGCAGCACCGGCCGGTTGGCCAGCGCCCGTGCCACCGCCACCCGCTGCTGTTCGCCTACCGACAGCGCCCGCGGCTGGTGGGTGAGCCGATGCCCCAGCCCCACGCTCTCCAGGAGCTGCCGCGCCCGCACGGCGTCGGGCCGCTCGCCGGTGAACGTCATTCCCAGCAGGACGTTCTCCAGCGCCGTAAAGGCCGGCAGCAGATTAAACGTCTGGAACACGAACCCGATATAGCTGGCCCGGTATCGGTCCCGCACCGCCTCGGCCAGCGGCACGACGTCCTTGCCCTTGACTTCGATCCGCCCGGCGTCGACGGTCGTCAGCCCGGCAATGCAGTTGAGCAGCGTCGTCTTGCCACAGCCGCTGCGACCCCGCAGCACCACCTGCTCGCCAGGCCCGATTTCAAACCGGCGAATATCCAAAATCGGCAGCGTCTCGCCATTCGGCTCGATATACGACTTCCGCACGTTTTCAACGAGAAGCATCGGTCAGTGGTGACTGGTGTTTGGTGGACTGGGTGACTACCGAGGGCGCCATGCCCACGTCCGCGCGGGCATGCACCCCTCCCCTTCGATGGCGCACACGGCGTGCGCCGTCGCGTGCCATGCCCACGTCCGCGTGGGCATGCACTGCGGCCTGCTGCTCACTGTCAAAGTTCATCGGCCCGGACGATCTCAGACATGGCCCCTGCCCCTCCTCTACGAAACCACCCCGCAGCCAGTTCCAGGCCGCGCTCCTGAAATAGTTACAACCCGCGTTCACCATCCTTACAATGGCCAGGGCGCCGTCGCGAACTAAGCGTGCGGCCATCACTTCCGGTGGTTTGACTTAACCCATTACAAGATAAGGATTTCTAGACAACCGGCAACTCCACCCCTGCCCGTCCGGCCACGATTGGCGCCGCACTTGCCAATTCAATCCCCGGCCGATGCGGCGCATTCGCCTCCAGCCGCACTCGGCCGCGTGCCACTTCCATTCCCAATCTCCCCTCCGGAAGGGCCGGCGAGGTATCCCGCACCTCGCCGGCCTTTTTTCATTCCCTCGCTGGCTCGAAGGCGATTTCCGAGGGGTAGAGGCTCGCTCCCGGCTGCACCCGCTGCCGATAATCCGCATGGATAAATGGACCCGCGGACCCGCGTGCGCGCACGGTTCTCATTGCTTTTGGGCCAGCCGATCCGCTAGCCTGTCCGTGAGTGCGCCCAACAAAATGGCGGGTACGGGCGGCCCCCCGGCAGCCAGACCTCCCCTGCCCTGCACCCTCCGACTGACCAGGGGGCGACCTTCCCCAGCAGCAGCCTATGGAGAACTGCGCAACTAATGAACCGTGCCCGGCTATCGGCCAGAATTAGGCCTTTTCCCTCCGGCCGTCGGCTGCTAGCCGACAGCCGATAGCCAAATTCACAGCAGGTTCATTAGCGGCGCAAGAATCAAGTCGGAAGCGCAACCGGCGCCTTCTGGCCCCAGTGAGGGGCCTCGGCCGGTACCCGACGACAGCCGCCCAGTACGGCGCCGCGCCAAGGCCCTTCGGACGATATCCGCCAGCGTTTGCACATTCGTGAATTAGACGCCGACCTTGCGACGCTAAACCGAAAAAAGCGAAAGGAGTTAGAATTCTGTCGTCAAAAATCGCATCCGCGCCGCTCAGACCCATGCAATACCTCCGCCCGCCATCCTCCCCGCCCCGCCTGCCGTGCATGGAAGGTCGCCATGATGCAAGGCCAGCCCCGCCCTGGGCCGACTTCAGTCGTCCCGAATCCACCCCGGCAACCCGCCGAACCGGCTATAAACCCAATCCCTGCAAGAACTAAGAATTCTGTCGCCAAAAACACACACCCAGCCCGCACCCTACCCGCCACTACTCCGCACCCCGCCCCCCCCCACTGCCGGACGCTACCGCCCGCCGACAAGCCGCCCAGGAGTTCCTGCTCGGCCGCATCAATTACGAGCGGGTCGCCGCCCTTCCCTATAACCAGCGGCAGCTCAAGCTCGACCGGATGCGGACATTGCTTCACCGGCTGGGCGATCCCGACGCCGGCATACCGATCATCCATATTGCCGGCACCAAGGGAAAAGGTTCTACGGCCGCCCTGGTCGCCGCAATGCTCCACTCCGCCGGCTACGACGTAGGCGTCTTCAGTTCGCCCCACCTCGAACGGCTCGAGGAGCGATTCTGCCTCAACGGCCAGCCCATCGCCGCCGACGACCTGGTGGCCCTGGTCGATCGCTTGCGACCGGTCGTCCAGCTCATGGACGAGGCCGCCGGCGGCGACCCTAGTCAGCAACCGACCTTCTTCGAGCTCACCACGGCGCTGGCGCTGATGCACTTCGCCGATCGAAAGGTCGATGCCATCGTCCTGGAGGTGGGACTTGGCGGGCGGCTCGACTCGACCAACGTCTGCCAGCCGGTCGTGTCGCTGATCACCAGCATCAGCCTCGACCATACCCGACAGCTCGGCGACACCACGGCCAAGATCGCCGCTGAAAAAGGAGGCATCATCAAGCCCGGCGTGCCGCTAATCCTGGGCGCGACCGACGACCAGGCCCGCGCGGTCCTCCTTGACATGGCCCGCCACCACGGCGCCCGCGTCCTGGAGGCGCCGCGCGACTTCGACTACGCCTATCGCCCGCCCCATGAAGTCGACGCCCACGCCGCCGCCGGCGAGCTCGACTTCAGCTCCCGCCTGGCCGATCAGCCGCTGGAGTTGAACCGCGCTTGCCTTCGCCTGCTCGGCCGCCATCAAGCGGCCAACGCCTCGCTGGCGCTGGCCGCCATGCTCGAGCTCCGCCGGCAAGGCTGGTTCATTTCGACCGACGCCATGCGCATCGGCCTGGCCGCCGCCGCGCTGCCCGGTCGGATCGAGGTCATCTCACGCCGGCCGACCGTCGTGCTGGACGTATCGCACAACGTCGCCTCGGCCGACGCCCTGGCCGAATGCCTGGGCGAGAGCTTTGCCGCGGCCGAGCGGGTGCTGGTCTTCGCCGCGTCGCGCGATAAAGACGTCCCCGGCATGCTCCGCGCGCTCTTGCCGCGATTTGAGCGCGTGATCGTAACCCAGTACCAGGAGAACCCGCGGGCGACGCCGGTGGATCAACTCCTCCGGTGGTGCCGCGCCGAGCTAATGCGGCTGGGCCGTCCGGCCGGCGCCGACGTACTGGCCGCGTGCAGCCTCCCGGCCGACGCCTGGCAGCTTGCCTGCGACTGGGCCGAAAGTCGCCGGCTGATCTGCATTACCGGATCGTTCTTCATCGCCGCCGAGCTTCGGCCGCTGGCCGCCAGGTCAGCCGGCGCCGTTTCAGCGTGAACGAGCGATGGGCCGCGCGAACCAGGCAGATCGAAAGAAACGTCAGCATCACGACTCCCTTCGCGCTCGATGCGGGCAAGTCTCTCCGAGACTCGCTTGTCCCAGCTCGGCCTTCAACCGTCCCACAACGTCCCGTCATGAACAACAGCAACGACGACGCCACGTTGTTACGATTTACCCTCCGGCTCGCCGTCGACAGTCCAGCGGGGCCGGTCGATCCATTCCCAATTGCCGTCGGCCGGGCTCGGCGGTTCAAGATCGCCGTGGATCGATTCGCTGAGCCATTGGTGAGCGCCGCGATCGTCGAACATCGCGACCGGCTCAAACCTCTCGGCGGCCATCGCCCGCTCCATCCGCACCTCGCTCTGCAAGCGCCGCACCAGACCGGCGATGTACGGGTCGGCCCAGGGAACCAGGGCGCTGGGTTTGCGCGTCAATGGGACCGCACCGGGCGCCCCGCGCTCCGCCACGCGAACCACGGTGCAGATCACCTTACGACCTCTGTTGGGGGCTACCATCGCGAAAGTCCTTTCTCGTTCCAAGCGGCCCGTCAGCTACTGCCAGGCCATGCAGAAAAGTTGAGGGTGGATAAGCATCGTCGATAAGCACTGTTGGCAGGCGCCAACGGCCTCTTCTTAAAGCACGCCGCATGCCAAACCCCGACGCCGCACAAAGCTGCTCCCCGCCTGCGCTGCGCTGGCCCGAGAAACGGCCGCGCGCGGCGCAATCGCCCCTCGCCCTGACCCGCTTGGCCCTAGCAACGGGCGCGCTTCCCCAAGGAACTTACTTCAAACTCCCTTGCAACTCGCCGGAAGCCGTAGCGATTGGGCAAACTAGCGCCGCCGCAGGTGCGATCTACCCCGTGCTAGCTAGCCGCCCGCCTGCGCGCTCAGGTACGCCACGGCGCGCTTCAGCGCCTCGTCGACGTAGTCGGCAGGGATCTCGCCTTCGGCCCGCGTTAGCTCCGCCGCCAAGGCCGCGTCCAGCCCTTCGCCCATCAAATCCCGCCGCTGCCGATACTGCCGCCACGTCCGGTACGCCTCGTCGTCGAGCTTCACCAGGAAGCCCTCATTGGGCGTAACCCCCCACTCATCCGCCTGGTCGTCCTGCGGCATGCGATGGATGTTCTTGCCGCTTGGCCGCCAGTAGGTCGCCGTGGTCAGCTTCAACAGGCTGCGGCCCGATTCCACCCACATAATCCGCTGCACCGTCCCTTTGCCGTAAGACCGTTCGCCGATGACGACCGCCCGGTCGTAGTCCTGCAGCGAGGCCGCTACGATTTCGCTTGCACTGGCGCTGTTGCGGTCCACGAGCACCGCCAGCGGAAGCCCTGTGTATAGCGCCGACCCTGTCGATACATAACGCTCCCGCTCCTCGCCGTCGCGATCGCGGGTCACGACGATCGGCCGGCCGGCGGGCAGGAACAAATCGCTGATCTCCGTGGCAGCTTGCAGCGACCCGCCCGCGTCGTCCCGCACGTCGATGACGAGTCCCGCCAATCCCCCGGCGGTCAACTCGGCCACGATCCGCGACAGCTCCGCCGCGGTCTTATCGCCGAACTTGATGATCCGCACATAGCCGATCCGCGGCTGCTCGCCCACCAGAAAATTCCACCGCCCGTCGCTCCCGCGAACGTCCCCCAACACCGACTCGACGTTCACGATCGCCCGCACGACCGTCACGGCGTGCGACTGCGCAGCGCCGGCGCGGCGCAGCGTCAGCGTCACTGGCACGTCCACCGGCCCGCGGACCATGGCGGTAATTTGCTCCAAATCGAGCCCCGTCGTCGCGGCGCCGTCGACCGCCTCGATGCGATCGCCTAACCGAATATCAGCGCCCTCTGCCGGCGAGCCAGGCTCGGGCAGCCCGATGACCGTCGGCATGGGCGGTTCCCCCAGCATCCGCAACCGAATGCCCACGCCGCCGAACTCCTGGTCATAGTCCTCGTTGAAGGCCGCCTGCTGCGCCGCATCGACGAACTCGGAGTGCTCGTCCCCCATGCGGTGGAGAACCGCAATCATGCCGTGCATTGCGCCGTTGAACAGCTCTTCATCCGGGGCGTCCTTCAGCGCCCACCGGTCGATCGCCGAAAATCCGGCGGCCACGTAACGCGCATAGGGATTCTGCTCAGCCCGTACGTAGCAGGCGTACGAAATCAATAGCGCCACAAGCAGCAGCACGAGATTGCGGTAAGACATCGGCGTCGTCGGAATGGAATGCGGCGGAACGCGAAGCCGGCGCGCCCAGTTCAGGCGGGGGCCGCCTATGCCTCAATGTACCGCTCAGGCTGCCCCCCGCGGAGAGCGCCGGCCGCCGGCAAAGGCCGACGCCCACGGCCCCACGCTCGGTCGTCCGCCGCCGACCCAAACTCCAGCGGCTAGCGATGGCTCCAGCGGCATCAATCGGCGCCGCCAGCCCTACCTCCGCCCCGGCAATCGCTTATAACTAAACGCCTCGGCCGAGTGGCGGAATTGGCAGACGCTCTGGACTTAAAATCCAGTGGGGGGCAACCCCCGTACCGGTTCGAGTCCGGTCTCGGCTACTATATTCCTCGGGGAAATCGGCCTCTCGCGGTCGCAAACTGCCATCCCGATGGTCGTGGTTCTACATCGAGTTCTACATTTCCGACGGCAGACGAACGAATAGGGGCCACGCCTGCTCCAGTGGCAACGATCTCAGTCGCTGAACCTGCGAATAGAGCCTTTTGCAGCGCTACGACGCTAGTGCTTATCCTGGTACTGCTGGACTGCCGCCTTCAATCGCTTTCTATTCGGGCAAGATATTGCGTGCATTGGCTGCGGCACGAAGAGCCGGCTTCGTATTGATGTAGTAGTTCTCCGTCGTAGTCACGGTCGCGTGTCCCAGGAAATCCTTCACGACGACTGTCGGCACGTTGCTGGCGATCAGGGCTGAGGCACAAGTGGATCGACAGTTTTTCGGCAGATAGTGCTTGTCGTCGGGGATGCCTGCCTCCTTCTGAATGGCATGCCAATCGTCATAGAGCTGCCGGTAGTTGTCTTCCGGCCATGGCAGCACTTCCTCACTCGCTGACGCATTCGATTCCTTTCGCCACGGCTCCACGATCAGGGCCAAGTCCTTAGATATAGGCACAGTCCGTTCCCTCCGCCCCTTCGATGTCGCCGCGACCACGCGAATTTCGAGATTGGTTAGATCCACGTCCGCCCAGGTGAGACTGAGCAGTTCACCCCGACGCAGACCTAGGTAGTAGGCGAGGTATAGGAATATCCGCCACCAAGCCGCCGGGCGATGCTTGAGCTTCAGGCTCGGACTCTTGAGAGTCTTCAAGATGGCGGCGAAATCCTCTTCGGGGATGATGGTCGGCTTTCGCCGGGGCTCCTTGACGAAGATGCCGTGGAAGTCCGGAGCGTCCCCTACTAATCCGCGGCGCTTGGCCCAACGAAGGGCGGCCCGCAGGTGGCGAAGATCCCGATTGACGGTGGCTGGAGCCGCCCCCAACTTAAGGCGGTCGTTGGCGAAATCTTCGATGAGTGTCCGGTCGACGGCCGATAGTCGCTTGGGGCACGCAAGGTAGCCGAAGGTTCTTAGGCAATGCTCGTAGAGACCCATGGTCGTAGCGGGTCGACGGGCCCCATAAACGTCCACGAAAAGTTCGACGAAGCCATCCCAGGTTGGATCGTCGTGCGACTTGCGACCACTTTCGAGTTCACGTTCGAGCTTCCGTCGCTGCCGTTCGGCGTCCTTCTTATCCGTCGTGCGAGTAGATTTCCATCGCTCTTTCCAGCCTCCGGCCGCCTTTGGTTCCCACCATCTCAGATACCAATTGGGCGACTTGCCATGAGATATAACCGAAAGTTGACGCGGCGGCAAAAAGGCTTGTCGACAGGTCTGTTGTCGCGGTCAGGTTCTCAGTTTTTGGCAGTTAAACTTCAGGAATCGTGGTCGCTTCCAAGGTGGCGAGCGACTTCGGCAACGCGGTTG